>CAZSZN010000020.1:0-25701 GCA_964610405.1 uncultured Macromonas sp.
TCGGCCTGCACGAATCCACCATCAGCCGCGTGACGACCGCCAAGTACATGGCCACCCCCTTCGGCACGTTCGAGCTGAAGTACTTCTTCGGCTCCGCGCTGGGCACCGAAACCGGCGGCAACGCGTCCAGCACGGCGGTGCGCGCGCTGATCAAACAGTTCGTGGGCAGCGAAGACGCGAAGAAGCCCTTGAGCGACAACCAGATTTCGGACATGCTCAAAGAGCAAGGCATCGAGTGCGCGCGGCGCACCGTGGCCAAATACCGCGAAGCCTTGCGCATCGCCCCCGCCAACCTGCGCAAGGCGCTCTGACCCCATGGATGTGAACCTCTTTCTGCCCTGCGCCGCCGGCGTCGAGGGCTTCCTCAGCGACGAAGTGCAGCGCATCACCGGCCTGCCGGCCAGCGAACTGCAGGCCGGGCGCGGCGGCGTGGCCCTGCGCGGCACCTGGCGCAACGCGCTGCAGCTCAACCTGCACAGCCGGCTGGCCCAGCGGGTGCTGGTGCGCCTGGCCCACCAACCCTACCGCGACGAACACGACATTTACCGCGTGGCGCAGTCGGTGGCGTGGGAAATCTGGTTCACGCCCAACGAAACCCTGAAGGTGGAGATCACCGCCCAGCACAGCCCGCTGAAGAGCCTGAACTTTGCCGCGCTGCGGGTGAAGGACGCGATCTGCGACCGGCTGCGCGAAAAACGGGGCGCCCGCCCCAGCATCGACACCGGCTGGCCGGACGTGCGGGTGTTCGCCCACCTGACCAAGGAAGACGTGACGCTGTACATCGACACCTCGGGCGAGCCGCTGTTCAAACGCGGCTGGCGCGAGGACAAGGGCGATGCGCCCCTGAAGGAAACGCTGGCCGCCGCCATGATCGCCGCCACCGGCTGGACCGGTTGGGACGCGCAAGGCCAACCGGTGCCGCTGTACGACCCCTGCTGCGGCAGCGGCACGGTGCTGATCGAAGCCGCGTTGCTGGCGCTCAACATCGCGCCGGGCAAGCTGCGCCGCTTCGCGTTCGAAAAGCTGATGCCTTACCAGGCGCACGTGTGGCAGAGCCTGAAGCAGCAGGCCCAGGCCGCCGAGAAGGCGCTGCCCCCGGGCCAGGCGCCGCTCATTTTCGGCAGCGACGTCGCCTTCCGCATGGTGGACTTTGCCCGCCGCAATGCCGAGCGCGCGGGCGTGGCCCACGCCATCGAACTGCGCGGTGGTGATGCGCTGCAGCGCATGCCCCCCAGCGCCACCCCCGGTGTGATGCTGCTGAACCCGCCCTACGGCGAGCGGATTGCCGCCGCCGGCGTGGCCGGGCAACGCGCCGACCAGCGCGCCCGCAGTGGCAAGCCAATGGGCCGCGAAACCGCCCAGCTCGCCGAAGGCGGCGAAAACACCGACTTTTTCGCCCAACTGGCCAGCCACTGGAAGAAGCACTACAGCGGCTGGTCCGCCTGGCTGCTCACACCCGACCTGCAACTGCCGGGCCAGATGCGCTTCAAAGCCTCGCGCCGGGTGCCGATGTGGAACGGCCCGATCGAATGCCGGCTGTTCCGCTTCGACCTGATCGCCGGTTCCGCCCGCACCACACCCAACGCCAAACCGACCGACGCATGAGCCTGGACGGGTGGGCCGACGTGCCCTGCGTGGTGATCGACACCAACTGGGTGCTGGACCTGTGTGTGTTCCACGATCCGCGCGCGCAAGCCTTGCGCGTGGCGCTCGGAGCCGGCCAGGTGCGCTGGCTGGCCTGCCCCGCCATGGCGGCCGAATGGCAGCGCGTGCTGGACTACCCCGTGCTGCAGCGGCGCTGGGCGCGTGACCCCACAGCGCGCAGCGCAGCCCAGGCCTGGTTTGCCGACCACGTCCACAGCGTGCCCACCGCCCCGGCCTGCGGCGTCGCCTGCCGCGACCCCGACGACCAGGTGTTCCTCAACCTGGCGGTGGCCCACCGCGCCACGCTGCTGAGCAAAGACCACCACGTGCTGGCGTGCCGCAAGCGCCTGGGTGAAAAAGGGGCTCTGGTTTCACCCGATTGGCCCGCCCAGAATATCAAATGAATCAGATAACAATTTTTTAACGAAAAAACTTTGATTTTTGTGTTCGCTGTTTTATACTCACTCCGGGCCGTTTAACCACGGCTCCCCGCTTTTCCTCCCTGAGCGGGCGCCTTTGTGTGTGACAGCAAAAAGGCTTCCATCCCGGTCCCTTTAGGACCGGGATTTTTTTTTGTCTGCTCGAAACCGTGGGCCTCAGGGTTTGCGAGGGTGTGCAAGGGCTGGAGATTGGTCTAGAGTAAAGCATTACAAGTCTGATGTGTTAAGTCAGATATTTGTATCGCTTTAAAACCCACCCTCCGGAGACGATGCATGAAACTTCGCGCCCTTGCCGCAGCCCTGGCCCTGATGGGCTCCACCACCGCGTTCAGCCAGACGGTGTTGACCGTTTCTTCCTGGCTGGCCCCCACCCACACGGCCAGTGTGAGCCAGCAAAAGTGGTGTGAGGCGCTGGAGCGCGAAGCCAAGGGCACCCTCAAGTGCAACATCCTGCCCAAAGGCGTGGTGGCGGCAGCCGGCACCTTCGACGCGGTGCGCGACGGCCTGGCCGACATCTCCTACACCGTGGACGGCTACACCCCCGGTCGCTTCGTGTTCACCCAGGTGGCCGAATTCCCCTTCCTGGGCGACAGCGCCGAGACCACCTCGGTGGCCTACCAACACATTTACAACAAACACTTCGCACCAGCCGGTGAACACCGCGGCGTGAAAGTGCTGGGCGTGTTCACACACGGCCCCGGCATCATCTTCAACAGCAAGAAACCGGTCAATTCGTCGGCCGATGTGTCCTCGCTCAAATTCCGCATCGGTGGCGGCAACATCAACGAACTGTCCAAGGCGATGGGCTGGAACACCACGCTCAAACCGGCGCCCGAATCGTACGAACTGTTGTCCACCGGCGTGATGGATGGAACGTTCTTCCCCGACGAGTCGATCGCCTCGTTCAAGCTGAACATGATCAAGCACGCCACCACCTTCCCGGGCGGCCTGTACAACACCAGCTTCGTGTTCATGATGAACCAGGACAAGTACAAGTCCCTCACCGCCGAGCAGAAAGCCGCGGTGGACAAGCTGTCGGGTGAATACGTGGCGCGCCTGTTCGGGCAGGGCTGGGATGCGCTGGACAAAGCCTCGCGCGACGGCGCCCAGAAGAGCCAGGGTGTGCAGCGTGTGCGCGCCAACGACGCCTTCGTCAACGAGATCAAGGCCAAGCAGTCGGGGCTGGAAGACAAGTGGGCAGCCGCCGCTGAAGCCAAAGGCCTCAAGAACGCCAAAGGCGTGTTGGCCGAGTTCCGCGCCGAAATCGCCAAGTTGAAGTAAGCGGCCCTCCCAGCCTTCGCGTTCGCCCCACCAGCGGTGCCGGCCCACCGGCCGCCGCTGGTTTTTTGTTCTCTACCTGCTGATCCTGCCATGACCTCCTGGATGGACCGCCTGCTCAAGTGGACCTGCGGCCTGGTCTCGGCCCTGGCCCTGTTTGGCATCATGTGGCTGATGCTGTTTGACGTCATCGGCCGCAAGTACTTCAACCACTCCATCCCCGGAGCCCTGGAGGTCACGGAAATCCTGATGGTGGTGGTCATTTTTGGCGCGCTGCCGCTGGTGTCGTGGCGCGGTGAGCACATCGTCTTCGATTCGCTGGACGGTGTGGTGCCGCGCGCGCTCAAGGGTTTGCAGCACCGCGCGGTGCACCTGTTGTGCGCCGGCACGTTTGCGTTTCTGGGCCTGCAACTGGTCAAGCGCGCCGAGCGTTTTGCCGAGTACGGGGAGGTGACCGCGCACCTGGCGCTGGCACTGGCCCCGGTGGCCTGGATCATGGTCCTGTTCCTGTGGCTGACCGCGTTGGTACACCTCTTGTTTGTGGTCAAGCTGCCGCCGGGCGCCTTGGCGCACGTCCCGCACACCCCGGAGTTGCCGGAATGATTGAAGCGTTGTATGGATTCCTGGCCGTCTTTGCGATGGCCTTTTTGCGCGTGCCGCTGGCCGTGGCGATGATGATCGCCGGGGTGGCCGGCCTGGGCCTGATGCGCGGCTGGACGCCGGCGTTTGCAGGGGTCAGCCAGGTGGTGTTCGAGACCGGCTTTGCCTATGTGCTGTCGGTCATCCCACTGTTTGTGCTGATGGGCAACTTCGTGACGCGCGCGGGCATGGCGCGCGAGCTGTACGCCGCGGCCAATTCGTTCGTGGGCCACCGCCCGGGTGGGCTGGCCATGGCCAGCATCATCGCCTCGGGCGGCTTCGGGGCGATTTGCGGCTCGTCGATCGCCACCGCCGCGACGATGACCAAGGTGGCCTTTCCGGAGATGCGCAAGCACGGCTACAAGGATTCGCTGGCCACCGGGGCCATCGCCTCCGGGGGCACGCTGGGCATCCTGATTCCACCCTCGACCATCATGGTGATCTACGGGATCATCACCGAGACGAACATCGGTGAGATGTTTGTGGCGGGCATCCTGCCGGGCCTGGTGGCGGTGGCGATGCTGTGCCTGGCGGTGGTGTTCGTGACCTGGCGCGACCCCGAAGCGGGTCCGCCGGCCGAGCGCCACACCTGGGGCGAGCGGTTCACCGCCCTGCGCAACATCTGGGCGGTGGTGCTGCTGTTTGCGCTGGTCATCGGGGGCATTTACGGCGGGGTGTTCACCGCCACCGAAGGCGCGGGCATCGGGGCGGCGGGGGCGTTCCTGTTTGCGCTGGTGCGCCGCACGCTCAGCCCAAAGGTGCTGTTCGAGATTCTGGTCGAGAGCTCGCGCACGACGGCGATGCTGTTCACGATCCTGATCGGGGCGATGATTTTCACGAACTTCATCAACTTCACCAGCATGCCGACCGACCTGCGCGACTGGGTGGTGGGCATCAGCCCGAGCCCGATCGTGGTGATCCTGCTGATGATGGCGATCTACCTCGCGCTGGGCATGGTGATGGAGGAGCTGGCCATTGTGCTGCTGACGATTCCGGTGTTCTTCCCCATCGTCACCGGGCTGGGGTTCGATCCGGTGTGGTTCGGCATCCTGATCATCACGGTGGTGGAGATCGGCATGATCTCCCCACCGGTGGGCCTGAACCTGTTCGTGATCAATTCGCTGCTCAAGGACGTCAAGCTCTCCACCATCTACAGCGGCGTCTGGCCTTTCGTGATCGCCGACGTGCTGCGCCTGGGCATCCTGATCGCCATCCCCGGCCTCTCGCTGTGGTTGCCCAGTTTCATGCGGTGACCGTCAGCGGCTGCCCTGCCCGATGACGGTGGCCAGCGCCTGGTTGGCGGTGGCCAGCCCCTGCAGCGACAGTCGGACCATGGCGGGGCCGTCGAGGTCCACTTCCTTGTCCACCCGGCGGCTGCGGTTGGCGGCCTGCCCCATCATGTTCTGCATCACGCCCAGGGCGCGCATGGTGGGGTCCTGGTTGCTGTCGTAGTCCTTGACGGTTCGGAACTGGGCGAACACCCCCGGCACCTCCACGCTGCGGTTGAACTTGACCAAGCCACCGCCCACGTGGGCCTGCACCGCGAACTCGCCCGGTGGGTTGCCCACCGTCAATTGCGACGAAGCCTCGGCCGATGAACTGCGCCGCAAAATGGCCGAGCCCGAGCCGGACGACTCCAGCGCGGCGATGTTGACCGTCTGGGTGACGGACAGGCCATCCCAGCCCTTTTTGCTCCAATCGATGCGCTTGCCGATGTCGCCCGCGCCAATGCCCGCAAAACCCCGGGGCACCAGTTTCATGCCGGTGGGCGCCATCACCAGCATCTGCCGCTGGCCATAACCCTGGTTGTTCTTGAGGAACACCGGCGCACCCGGCTGGCTCGCCACCTCGGTGGCGTTGTACACGCCGCCGCCCTCCGGGGGGTCGTACACCATGTCCACCCCGGCGGCGGCCATGCGGGCCTTGAAGTCCGCGAACGCGCGGTCGGTGATGGCCTGGAACGCGGCCACGTCGGGGTTGGGCACCTTGTAGGTGACGGTGACGCGGGTGGCGCCGTAATCGGTGCCGAACAGATAACCGGCGCGGGTGCTGCCGGACACCTCGCCGCCCACATCGAACAGCACCCGGTATTCGGTGAGGTGCACCCGCTTGCCTTTGAGGTCGATCTTGCCTTCCACCAGACCGTCGGTGGACAGGGGCGTGAGGTCGTTCGGCACGGCGCTGGCCACCGCCTCGGCCGACAGGGGCACGACAGGCGCGGTGGCCAAGCCGGCCACCTGCTGGAAAGCTTCGGGGCTGAGGGCGGTGCCGCTGCCGCCGGCCTGGCAATTCTTGGCCTGGGCCAGTTGGGTCAGGAAGGTGTCGCGGGCCTGGGCTTGTGCCGCCTTGGCCTGCGCTGCCGCGTCGGGCGCCATTTTGGATTCGACCGTGGTTTGCGCCACCGCCCCCGCCAACCGGGTGGCCAGGCCGCCGAACGCACCAAACAGTCCACCGGCCGCCTGGGCGGTGGCGACCTGCGCGCCCACGTTGGCGGCGCCGCCCGCAGCGGCGGTGCCCAGGGTGCGTTCGGTGCTGCCGGCATCGATCAGCTTTTTCATTGCCTCGCGCTCGGTGGCAATGCCGGCGCAGTCCAATTGCGCATCGGCGGGTTGCACCCGCTCCACCGCCCACACCGACCCCGCGCCCCCGGCGGCCCAACACGCGGCCACCACCACCCAACGTTGCTTGACTTGCACCATCGCACAGCTCCATGATTGCACCGCCCACACCGGGCGGCCTGCCTATCATTTATGCCATATGAGTAATGCAGCGTCAAACCCCGGTATGGGGCTCCAACGGACTCAGCGTTCGTCGAAACTGATGACGATCTTGTCGGTCAGCGCCTTGGCCTGGCAGGTGAGCACGTAGCCCTGCGCCATTTCGTCGGCTTCCAGGGTGTAGTTCTTGTCCATCGCCACCTGGCCCTGCAACACCTTGCCACGGCAGGTGCAGCACACGCCGGCCTTGCAGGAGTACGGCAGGTCCAGCCCGGCGTTGAGCGCCGCGTCCAGCACGTGTTCGTCCTGGCTCAGCGCCATCTCGTGCTGCTTGCCGTCCAGCACCACGGTCAGCTTGATGCCCTTCGCCGCGTCCACCTTCCTGGGCTTGGCATCCACGTCGGCCTGCACCTTGGCCGCCATGGCGGCGCCGGTGGTGAAACGTTCGGTGTGGATGCGGTGGGCCGGCACGCCGGCTTCCTGCAGGCCTTGCTCGGTGGCCTCGATCATCGCCTCCGGGCCGCAGATGAACACCTCGTCCATGCTGGGCGCGGGCAGCAGCGCGGCCACGATGTCGAGCACCTTTTGCTTGTCGATGCGGCCTTGCAGCAAGTCCACTTCCTGCGCCTGGCGCGACAGCACGTGGACCATGGTGAAGCGGTCGGGGTAGCGGTCTTTCAGGTCCTGCAGCGCCTCGTTGAACATCACGCTGCCCATGCGGCGGTTGCCGTAGACCAGGGTGAACTTGGACTCGGGCTGTTCCTCCAGCGTGGTGGCCGCGATGGACAGGATGGGCGTGATGCCCGAACCCGCCGCGAAGCCCACGCGGTGGATGGCGCGCGCCTTCTTGACGGTGAAGCGGCCATCGGGCGGCATGACGTGGACGGTGTCGCCGACCTGGATGGCGGTGGCGGCCCAGTTGGAAAACACGCCGCCTTCCACCGGGCGGATGCCCACCTCCAGCTCCCCCGTCTGCACGAAACGGCTGCGCGGGCTGCTGATGGAGTAGTTGCGGCGCACGTCCTGGCCGTTGACCTGGGCGCGCAAGGTGAGGAACTGGCCGGGCTCGAAGGCGAAGGCGTCGCGCTGGTCGGCCGGCACCTGGAAGGTGATGGCCACCGAGCCGGCGGCCTCGGGCGTGACGCGCTTGACGGGGAGCGGGTGGAAGCGGGGTGCAGACATGTCAGTACGGCTTGAAGTAGTCGAACGGTTCCTGGCAATCCAGGCACTTGTACAGGGCCTTGCAGGCGGTGGAGCCGAAGTGCGAGCTTTCGACGGTGTGGCTGGAGCCGCAATGTGGGCAGGGCACGGCGGGCGTGGGCTGGGCGGCACCGCGCACGAAGCGCAGCACGTTGGTGGCGTCTTGGGCGCTGGCCGCGTCACCGGCACAACGGCCTTGCGGCGGCGCGATGCCGTAGGCGCGCAACTTGTCCTTGGCGGCGTCGCTCATCCAGTCGGTGGTCCAGGCGGGCGCCAGTTGGGTCACCACCCGGCCGGGCACGCGCAGGCGCCGCAGCACCTCGCGCACGTCGTCCTCGATCTGCCCCATGGCAGGGCAGCCGCTGTAGGTGGGGGTGATGACCACTTCCAACGCACCGGGCTCGGTGCTGGACGCGCGCACGTCGCGCAGGATGCCCATGTCGCGCAGCGTGACGACCGGGATTTCGGGGTCGGACAGGCTGTCCAGCGCGGCCCACACCAGCTCGATGCCAGTGAGGCCGGGGGCGCGGGGTGCGGTGGTGTTCATGGCAGCCACGGACGGGGGTTCACCACGGCGCGCCCGGGTGGGCGCGGGCCAGGCTCTGCATCTCGGTCAGCAGGTAACCCAGGTGCTCGGAATGCAGGCCGTTCTTGCCCTGGGTGACGTAACCCACGGCGGACGCGCGTTGCAACGTGGCTTCGGCCAGCGCGTCGTCCACCAGGGTGTCCCACTGGGCCCGCAGGGCCTTCACGTCCACACCGGCCTCCACCGCCGCCGCTTCAAAGGCGCCATCGGCCCAGAACTCCTGGGTGAAGGGCATGAGGTGGTCCACGGCGGCCTGCACGCGGTTGTGCGATTCGTCGGTGCCGTCGCCCAGGCGCACCAGCCAATCGCGCGAGTGGCGCAGGTGGTAGCGGGTTTCTTTCAGCGACTTGGCGGCGATGGCGGCCAGATCGGCGTCGGGCGAGCGCTGCAACGCGTCCCACACCAGCACCATGAGCGCGCTGTACAGGAAGTTGCGCACGATGGTGGTGCCGTAGTCCAGGTCGGCCTTGGCGTAGCCCACCAGGGGGCCGGTGTGCGGCAGTTCCAGCAGGGTGTAGTTGCGGAACTCGTGCGCATCGCGGAAATAGGCCAGCGTGTCCTCGGTGGCGTCACCGCCCTGGCGCTGCGCGGCCAGTTGGTACAGCAAGCGGGCCTGGCCGATCAGGTCCAGGCTGACGTTGGCCATGGCAATGTCTTCTTCGAGGATGGGGCCGTGGCCGCACCATTCCGAATTGCGCTGGCCCAGCACCACGGCGTTGTCGGCCAGGTGCAGCAGGTAAGCGATAGCCCCCACGCTTGCGCCCGTTGGCGCTGTGCTGCCCCCCGAGGGGGCTCTCGCCTGCTTGGGGCGGCCCGGCGCCGGCTCGGTGGCGGGTGTCTCGATGTTTTCGGCGGTGCTCATCACATGTGCCCCACTTCTTCCGGGATGTCGTAGAAGGTTGGGTGGCGGTAGATCTTGTCGGCCGCGGGCTCGAAGAATTCGCCTTTCTCGTCGGGGGCGCTGGCGGTGATGGCCTTGGACGGCACCACCCAAATGCTCACGCCTTCCTGGCGGCGGGTGTACACGTCGCGCGCCATCTGCAGGGCGTGCTGCGCGTCGCTGGCGTGCAGGCTGCCGCAGTGCTTGTGCTCCAGGCCCTGCTTGCTGCGGACGAACACTTCCCAGAGGGGCCAGTCTTTCAAAGCGGGGGGGGTGGTCATGCGGCCTCCTTCAGGGCACGTTGTTGCTGTTTGCGGGCGTGGGCCACGGCGGCGTCGCGCACCCATTGGCCGTCGTTGTGGGCTTTGACCCGGGTGGCCAGGCGTTCCTTGTTCATCGGGCCGTGGCCGTTCACGGTGGCCCAGAACTCGTCCCAGTCGATCTGGCCGTAGTCGTAATGGCCGCGCGCCTCGTTCCACTTCAGGTCAGGGTCGGGCAGGGTCACGCCCAGCACCTGGGCCTGAGGCACGGTGGCGTCCACGAACTTCTGGCGCAGGTCGTCGTTGCTGATGCGCTTGATGCCCCAGCGCATGCCTTGCGCGCTGTTGGGGCTGTCGGCATCCGGCGGGCCGAACATGGCTAGGCACTTCCACCACCAGCGGTTCACGGCGTCCTGCACCATGTCCTTTTGCGCCTGGGTGCCTTTCATCATCACCAGCAGGGCCTCGTAGCCCTGGCGCTGGTGGAAGCTTTCCTCCTTGCACACCCGCACCATGGCGCGGGCGTAGGGGCCGTAGCTGCAGCGGCACAGCGGGATCTGGTTCATGATGGCCGCGCCATCGACCAGCCAGCCGATCACGCCCACATCGGCCCAGGTCAGCGTGGGGTAGTTGAAGATGGAGCTGTACTTCGCCTTGCCGCTGTGCAGGGCGTCGAGCATCTGGTCGCGGCTGGTGCCCAGGGTTTCGGCGGCGCTGTAGAGGTACAGGCCGTGGCCGCCCTCGTCCTGCACCTTGGCAATGAGGATGGCCTTGCGCTTGAGGCTGGGGGCGCGGCTGATCCAGTTGCCTTCGGGCAGCATGCCCACGATTTCGCTGTGCGCGTGCTGGCTGATCTGGCGCACCAGGGTTTTGCGGTAGGCCTCGGGCATCCAGTCCTGCGGCTCGATGCGGCCGTCGGCGTCGATGCGCTCGTCAAACCGGGTTTGCAGCTCGGCCGGCTCGGCGGCCTTGAGGGGCTGGACGGTCTTGCCGGCGTCGTCCGGCACGTTGAAGGATTGCGTGTACATGGTGTGGCGCTCCTGGAAATTCAGACCTGCTGGGGGCGGTTGTCCACCACACGGCGGGCCTTGCCGGTCTGGGTGCGGGGGATGCTGTCGGCGTCCATCACCGTCACCTTGGTGGAGATGCCGATGATGGTTTTGATGTGGTGCTGCAGCTCCTTGGCGATCTGCTGGCGCTCGGCGGGGTCGATGCGGCCGGTGAGGTCGCGCTGCAGTTCGCACTGCACTTCCACGTTGTCGAGGTGGCCGTCGCGGCTCAGGTTGATCTGGTAGATGCCGGCCAGGCGCTGGTCGCGCAGGATCTGCTCCTCCACCTGGGTGGGGAAGACGTTGACGCCGCGGATGATGAGCATGTCGTCGCTGCGGCCGGTGATCTTGCCGAAGCGGCGGAAGGCGCGCGAGGTGGGCGGCAGCAGGCGGGTGAGGTCGCGCGTGCGGTAGCGGATGACGGGCATCGCCTCCTTGGTGAGCGAAGTGAAGACCAGCTCGCCGTCGGACCCGTCCGGCAGCACCTCGCCGGTCTCGGGGTCGATCACTTCGGGGTAGAAGTGGTCTTCCCAGATCACCGGGCCGTCTTTGGATTCGATGCACTCGCTGGCCACGCCCGGGCCCATCACTTCCGACAGGCCGTAGATGTCCACCGCGTCGATGCCGAGCTTGCGCTCGATTTCGGCGCGCATGCCCTCGCCCCAGGGCTCGGCGCCGAAGATGCCGACCTTGAGCGAAATCTGCTCGGGCGGGATGCCCTGGCGCTCGAACTCCTCGGCGATCACCAGCGAGTAGGACGGCGTGACCATGATGAGGTCGGGCTTGAAGTCCTGGATCAGCTGGACCTGCTTTTCGGTCTGCCCGCCCGACATGGGAATGACGGTGCAGCCGGCGCGCTCGGCGCCGTAGTGCGCGCCCAGGCCACCGGTGAACAGGCCGTAGCCGTAGGCCACGTGGCAAATGTCACCGGGGCGGCCACCAGCGGCGCGGATGGAACGCGCCACCAGATTCGCCCAGTTGTCGATGTCTTGGGCGGTGTAGCCCACCACGGTGGGCTTGCCGGTGGTGCCCGACGACGCGTGCACCCGCGACACCTGGGTGCGCGGCACCGCGAACAGGCCGAAGGGGTAGTTGTCGCGCAGGTCGGCCTTGGTGGTGAAGGGGAACTTGGCCAGGTCGGCCAGGGTTTTCAGGTCGTCGGGGTGGACGCCGGCCGCATCGAACTTCTGCTTGTAGTGAGGCACGTTGTCGTAGGCGTGCTGCAGCGTCCACTTCAGGCGTTGCAGTTGCAGCGCCGAAATCTCGTCGCGGCTGGCGGTTTCGATCGGGTCGAGATCGCCAGGGCGGGGTTGTTTGACGGGCATGGGGGGTGTCTCCGGAAGGCTGGGGTGTGAACAGAAGGCGGGGCGGTCAGGCCTGGGGCTCGGCCTGCAGGCCGGCGATGACTTCGCCGCTGATGCGGTAGCTCTTGCCCCGGAACAGCGCGACGGTTTTGCCGCCGACCACGCGCACGGTGATGTCGTAGACGCCGGTGCGGCCGCTGGCAGAACGCTCGACCGCTTCGGCCTCCAGCAGGTCGCCCTCGCGAGCAGGGGCCAGGAAGTCGATGTGGCAGGCCGAGGCGACCGTGTTCTGGTTGTAGCTGTTGCAGGCGTAGGCGAAGGCGCTGTCGGCCAGGGTGAACATCATCCCGCCGTGGCAGATGTGGTGGCCGTTGACCATGTCGGGCCGCACCCGCATGCGCAAGGTGGCGGTGCCGGGGCCGACGGCGACCAACGCCATGCCCAGCGCGTGGGTGGCGGCGTCGCGCGACCACATGGCGCGGGCCACGGCTTCGGCCAGGGTCTGGGGATCGGTGGTGGAGGGGGTGCTCATGTGGGAGGCTGCGGGTTCAATGGCCGGTGAATCGGGCCGGGCGTTTGTCGAGAAAGGCGGCCACGCCTTCCACGTAGTCGGCGCTGCGGCCCAGCTCGCGCATGGCTTCGCCTTCCAGCGTGAGCTGCTGCGCCAGCGTGTTCGCCGCGCCAGCCTGCATCAGCTGGCGGGTGCGCACCAGGGCGCGGGTGGGCATCTGCGCCAGCTGGCGGGCCAGGGCGTCCACCTGTGCGGCCAAGGCGTCGTCAGGCACGGCCTGCCAGATCAGCCCCCACTCGGCGGCCTGGGTGGCAGGCAGCTTCTGGCCCGTCAGTGCCAGCCCGAGGGCGCGGGCGTGGCCCACGCGCTGCGGCACGAACCACGACGCGCCGGTGTCGGGAATCAGGCCGATCTTGGCGAACGGCAGCATGAAAGAGGCCGCGTGGGCCGCCACCACCATGTCGCACGCCAAGGCCACGCTGGCCCCGGCGCCGGCCGCCACGCCGTGCACCGCCGCGATGGTGGGCACACGCAAGCCGGCCAAGCGCAGCACCAGCGGCTTGTAGAAGCGCTCCACCACGTCCCCCAGGTCGGGCGGGGTCTCGCCGGGCACGAAGCGCACCGCGTCGTCAGCCAGATCCTGCCCGGCGCAGAAGCCGCGCCCGGCACCCGCCAGCACCAGCACCCGCACGGTCGGGTCTGCGTCCACCCGGTCCAGCGCGGCCATCAGGGCTTCGTGCATGGCGGCGTTGAAGCTGTTCATCTTATCCGGCCGGTTCAGCGTCACGCGGGCCACCCCGTCTGCGCTGAGCTCGAACAACACCGGTGCGTCGCTCATGGGGCGTCCTTTCAGGCGTGGTAGCGGCGTTGCACCACGCGGAAGCGGTTCGCCACAAAGGCCGAATCGCAGTACGAAGCGTTGGCCGCCGGGTTGCCGCCGGTGCCGTGGTAGTCGGAAAACGCGGCCGACTGGTTCACGAACACGCCACTGGTGAGGTTGATGGACAGCGCCACTTTGCCACGCCAGCTGGCCCGGGTCATGGCGTCGATCACGTCGGGCTGGGTGGAGTACAGGCCCACGGTGAGGGCCCCGTGCTGGGTGACGATGCGCTCGGACAGGGCGATGGCCGCGTTCACGTCGGTGGCCTTGACAACGAAGCTGATCGGGCCGAAGCGCTCTTCCATGTAGAAGGCTTCGTCGGCCGCATCGCAGGCCAGCAGCAACGGGGTGCACACCGGGGCGTCCGGGAATTCGGGGTGCGCCAGCCGTTGCGAAGGCAGCACCACCCGGCCCAACTGGCCGCTGCCCGCATGGGCAATGCGGTCCAGCGTGGCACCGGACTGGATGGCGCCCAGGACGGCACAGGCCACCTCGGTCTTGGCCAGGAACTTCTGCACCGCGGCCGACAGGTCGGCGCAGAACTCGTCGTAGCTCTTGGGGCCTTCGTCGGTCTGGATGCCACCGGCCGGCACGATCAGCGCCTGCGAAGTGGTGCACATCTGGCCCGAGTAGAGCGACAGCGTGAACGCCAGGTTGCCCAGCATGGCCTTGTAGGCGTCGGTCGATTCGATGACGATGTGGTTGACCCCGGCCAACTCGGCGTACACCTGGGCCTGCTTGCAGTGGTCGATCAGCCACTGCCCGAACACGTTGCTGCCGGTGAAATCCACCGACTTGACGCCCGGGTGGGTGGCCAGGGCCTGGGTGGCGCTGCGCTGCTCGGCCACGCACAGGGTGACGAGGTTGGGGTCGATGCCGTGTTCGGCCAGCACCGCGCGGATGGTGCGCACCGTGATGGCGGCCGGCAGGATGGCGTTGCTGTGCGGCTTGACGATGACCGGGTTGCCGGTGGCCAGCGCGGCGAACAGGCCCGGGTAGGTGTTCCAGGTGGGGAAGGTACCGCAACCGATGACCAGTGCCACGCCACGGCCCACGATTTCGTAGTGCTTCTTCATCACCAGCGACGGGTTCTTGCCCTGGGGCTTGTCCCACACGGTGTCGGTGGGCACGAAGCTTTGCTCACGCCAGGCGTAGGCCACGGCCTCCAGGCCCCGGTCCAGCGCGTGGGCGGCGCCGGCCTGGAAGGCCATCATCCAGCCCTGGCCGGTGGTCATCATCACGGCGTGGCCCATCTCGAAGCTCTGGCGGTGCAGGCGGTGCAGGATCTCCAGACACACGCCGGTGCGGCCGGCCGCACCCAGAGCCTGCCAGCCGGGCATGGCGGCCTGGGCGGCGGCCACCAGGGCTTCGGGGTCGCACACCGGGTAGCGCACGTTCAGCGCCACGCCGTAGGGCGACGCTTCGCGCCCGCCCCAGCCGGTCTGGCCGGGCTGGTCCAGCGCGAAATCGGCGTTCAGGTGAGCGTCGAACGCGGCCTTACCGTCCGCTGCGGCGGTTTCACCGTACACCTTGGGGCTGGGCATTTCGGCGTAGGGCGACCAGTAGCCCCGGGTGGCGATGGCCTGCAGGGCACCGTCCAGGGTGGCGCGGTGTTTCTCGAACAAGGGGTGGGTCATGGGTCGTCAGGCCTGGGTTAAAGCGATACAAAAATCATGATTTAACTTGATATTTGGTATCGTACAAAGTCCTGCCGCCGTTGGACAGAGGGTTTTCCCTTGGCCCCAAGAGGCCCAGGGGCATCCGCAACGCACACCCGCCCGCCCACGACGAGACCATTTAGATACAAGAAATAACGAAATGTCCAGGCGGCCGTAACGTCAATGGTCGCCACGCATCGGCCCTGCGATGGAGCGAGGCAGGCTCAGGTGGCGCTCAGGCGGCGCTGGACAGCAAATCGGCCAGCTTGAAGCGGTCGTTCAGCCAGGGCAGCGCCGCGGGCGTGGTGCCGCTGGCAAGCTGGAAGGTGGCGTCCAGGTGGCGCTCGGACGGGCCCAGCAGCCGCTGATAGATGTCGCGGCACAGGTGGCGCGCCTGGTGACCGGGCCAGTCGGCCGGCAGCAGCACGTCGGGCAACTCGGGGTCGCGCAACAGCAGGCGGCGAAAGTCGTGGATCAGCAGCAAACGCAGGTGCAGGGCGCTGGCGTCGTCCAGCGGCTCGGCGCCGGTGCGCAAGGCGTCCAGCACCGGGGCATAGCACTGCACAAAGCCTTGGTAGCCCTCGGCCAGTTCGCTCAGGTTCCAGGCGCGGCGCACCATGTCGCTGTCGTGGGCACAGGCGGCCAGCCGGGGGTTGGCCGCCACCAGCGGCATCAGCAGCGGCAGGCAGTCGCCCAGGCCTTCGGTCACCAGCGCGTCGAACACCTGGGGCAGGTCGGCGCTGGGGTGCACGAAGCTGCCGGCGCCCAACTCGCCAAAGCCTTGCCAGAACAGGGCCTGGCGCAAGCGATCGCGGGTGCGGTTGTCGAGGTCGCCCAGCAACTGGATGAGGCGCCAGCGGCGGTCCCAGGGCGGGGTTTCGGCGGCGTAGATCTGCCGCGAGGCCTCTTCAAACCGGCGCTGGCCGGCGGGCGTGAGGAAGTAGTCGGTGCGGCGCCCCTGGGCCTGGTTGGCCAGCCACTCGTCCTTCACCAGGCGGAACACGGTGGTGCGCACCAGGCGCTCGTTCACGCCCAGCGGCTCCAGCCAGCCGATCAGGCTGCCCAGCCACAGCCGCCCGCCGCGCGGCAACACCGCGTCGCCAAACACGGTGATGATGAGCGAGCCCGCCTGCATGCGCCCGAGCTGGCGGAACGCTTCAAGTCGATCGCGGATGGGGGTGGCGGCGGCTGGCATAGCCGCGTATGTTAGCCAGCCCGTGATTGAATCGGAAATCAGGCGACGCGTCGATCACTCAACGGATGAACTGATCGATGTAATCCGCCCCCAGCCCTACTGCGGTGTAATGGCGCCGGCACATCTCGATCTTGGTGAACACGTCTTCGTAGCCAGTGGTGTTCCCCTGCTCGTCGAGATAGACCATGGCGCCCTGGATGTTGAAGTGCGTGATCATCTCGGGCTCGCCCGCCACCTCGTCCACCACCAGGGTGTGGATTTCGCCGGGCGGTTCGTAGACGAAGCTGCCAGCTCGCGCCACCCAGTCGTGTTCCAGGTAGCGCCAGGCGCCCTTGATGACGTAACCGGTGACCATGGACGGGTGGATGTGGCGCGAGAGCACGCCGCTCTTGCGCACCCGCAGCAGGTTGCACCAGCTGCCGGTGGTGGTGTTGAGCAGCAACGGCCGGAACCACACCTGCGGGGCCTGCGGTACCCAGACACGCTCGTCGTCCGGAATGGCGGGAATGGCGATCTCGGGCTTGATGCCAGGCATCTGCGTGATCTGCATGTCGTGCTCTCTTTCAACTCACGAGGTAACCACCGTCCACCGGCACGATGGCGCCGGTGACGAACTGCGCCAGTTCACTGGCCAGGAAGAGCACCGGGCCGGCCACGTCGGCCGGCGTGCCCCAACGGCCCAGCGGCGTGCGCGCCAGGATCGGCGCCGAGCGCACCGGGTCGTCCTGCAGCGCCTGGGTCAGCGGTGTGGCGATCCAGCCCGGGGCGATGGCGTTGACGCGGATGCCGTCGGCCGCGTAGGCAATGGCCAGGCTCTTGGTCAGCTGGGCGATGCCGCCCTTGCTGGCGCTGTAGCCCGGTACCAGGCCGCCACCAAAGAAGCTCAGCATCGACGCGGTGTTGACGATGCAACCCTTGCTCTGCGCCAACAGCGGCCGCGCCGCGGCGGCAGTGCGCATGCTGCCGTTGAGGTTGATGTCCAGCACCTGGGCGAACACGGCCGGGTCGTGTTCCTGGCCGCGGCGGATCACGCCCGCGCAGTTGACCAGCACGTCCAGCCGGTCGAGTGCGCCGATGAAGCCCGCCACCGCCTCGTTGTCGCGCACGTCGAGCGCGCTGACCGTGGTGCCGGCCAGCGCCGCGTCCTGCGACGCCGTGGCCACCTCGCCGGCGGTGGCGCCGGTCACGAGTACCTGCGCGCCCCGCGCGAGGAAGGCCTGCGCGATGCCGGCGCCGATGCCGCTGGTACCGCCCACCACCAGAACCTGCCGACGCTGGAACGCCTGTGCGCCCATCATTTAGCGTGGTAGGGCTTGGCGCCCACGTTCATGCGGTAGATGCGGAAGTTCGGCACCTTGGGCTTGTCGAAGTCCATGTCGCCGTCCACCCACAGGTGCAGGTGGTTGCTCACCAGGTACAGCGAACCCTTGGGCCCCCAGGACAGGGTGTCGGGCCAGGAGATGTCGTCATGGCTGACGAAGGTGCTGACCTGGCCGGTCTTGGCGTCGCGCTTCATCAGCCCGTTGAGCGTGAGCGCCGTCATGTAGAGGTTGCCCGCGCGGTCGGCCGTCATGCCGTCGGTGTTGGACGGCAGCGTGGCCTCGACCTTCACCGCCTTCTTCACCGCGTCTTCGGTCTGGCTGAAGTCGCGGATCAGCGCGGTGGGCAGCGACAACAGGCGGTTGCCGGTCAGGTTGGTCCAGTACAGCGTCTTCTTGTCGCCCGACAGCGCGATGCCGTCGGCCCCGGTCTTCATGCCATTGGGCTTGCCGTCCTTGGCCTTGAGCACGTCGCGACCATGGATTTTGAACGTGAAGTCCTCGTTGTTGACGAACTCGGGAGCAGACAGCACGCGCTTGGCCTTGTTGGCCTTGATGTCATAGACCAGGATGCCGCCCTTGAGCGGGTTGCAAAAGATGCCGGAGTCGCTGATGTAGACCACGCCCACGTCGTTGTCCACCGCCACGTCGTTCAGGAAGGAACACTTGCGGTCCGAGTCCTGTTCGGAGAATTCATAGCGCGCGACTTCCTTGCCGCTCTTGAGATCCCAGCCGATCAGCTTCTCGTCACCAGGGCCTGAGGGCTGGCCGGCGACGTGGCCCTGGTCCAGGATCCACATCACGTCGTTGCGGTCGATCTCGAAACCCAGCACGGCCTTCAGGCCCTTGGGGTTGTTGACATCGTTCAGGGCTTTGCTCGGAAAGGGCTGCAGCCTCCATTCCTTGCCCTTCTTCACCAGCTTGGACAGCGTGGCCGGGATCTCAGGACCACCCCAGCGCGCGGTGCTGACGTAGATGTTGCCCTTGCTGTCCACCTTGGCGCCCTGCATCAGCACCTTCTTGTAGACCTGCTGGTCCTCGTAGGCTTTCTCGGCCGCCGGGTCGCCGAGGTCGTAGCTCAGGCGGGTCCACTCAGCCACCACCTCCAGTTTCGGGCCCTGGGCCCAAGCGCTACCGGCGGTGAAAGCGATGCCAGCAGCCAGGGCCAGCGGGGTCAGAACGTGTTTCATCAATGTCTCCTCTTTGGGGGGTGAAATGCCTCTCAGGCGGATGTGACTTGGAGGGCGTGCAAAACCTGTTGTGCGGTCGGGATGGGCGCCACCGCCCCGTAACCCTGTGTAGACAGCGCGGCAGCCACGGCGGCATAACGTCCGGCCTGCGCCAGGCTGTCGCCTTGCAGGACGCGGTGCACGAAGGCGCCACCGAAGGTGTCGCCCGCGCCAGTCGCGTCCACCGGCTGACAGGGGTGCGGGGCGATGCGGTAGCGATGCTTCGCATCAGCCACCAACGCGCCCTGCTCGCCCAGCTTGAGCGCCACCACCTTGGCGCCCAGGCGCAGGCAGTGGTCCACCAGCGCGTCAGGCTCGGTCAGGCCGGTGATGGCCACGATGTCGTCGTAGCTGGGCAGGCAGATGTCGCAGCGCGCGATCACGTCGTTCATGACCGCCCGGGCACGGTCGATGGACCAGAGCTTCAGGCGCAGGTTGGTGTCGAACGTGACCAGGCGGCCGGCTTCGCGCGCCACCGCGATGGCGGCGTAGGCCGTGTCGCAGGCAGAGGGTGAGATCGCCAGCGAAATCCCCGACAGGTGCAGCGCTTTCGCGGCGCGGATGCGCTGCACCGGCAGCGCGTCGGGCGTCATGCGGCTGGCCGCCGAGCCGCTGCGGAAGAAGCTGAAGTGGTGGCCGCGCGCGTCGTGGTTGACGAAGTAGATCGCGGTGAACGCGTCCGCCCGCTCGACCACGTCGGCGTGGTCCACGCCTTCGGCATCCCACAGGCCGCGCAGCATCTGCGCGTACGGGTCGGCACCGAGCGCGCTCAGGTAGGCCACGCGCGCACCCTGGCGAGCGGCGGCGATGGCGAAGTTGGAAGTGTCGCCGCCAAAGCCTTGCAGATACATCCGCCCTTGGGCCGCGCCCTCACCTGCGCTGGTCTGGTTGAATTCGACCATCGCCTCGCCCAGCGAGACGATGTCCACCACAGTGCGCTCTGTCATCAGATGCGCCCGTACTTGGCCAGACCTTTGCGCAGCGACTTCTCGGCGATAATGAGCTTGGCCTGCTCCAGTTCGCGTTCGTCGATTTCCTGCGCCATCTTGAGCACAGCCTCTGCTTGGGCGTGAGGCACGACAACCACGCCGTCCACATCACCGACGACGATATCGCCAGGGTGCACCATCACGCCACCCACGCACACCGGCACCTGCGATGCCACCGTGCGGTAGCGGCCCAGCGTGGTGCCCGGACTCACGGCCCGGGCATAGACCGGAAAGTCGTAGTCGCGCCGAATTTCGGTGAGGTCGCGCACGCCGCCGTCCAGCACGGCGCCGACGTGGTTGTTGGCCACGGCGCCGGCGGTCATCAGTCCGCCCCATACTGCGACCTCGGAAACACCGCCCTCAATGCTGATCACGATGACGCTGCCCGCTGGCGCTTCATCGATCAGGTCCAACGCATGCTGCGGCGGAACAAATTCGTCGGTGGCCGCCTCCAGCACAGTGGCGGCTGGGCCGCAGATGCGCTTGTCGTTGATGCGCGGCTTGATGACGCTGTCCAAGTAGCCGCGTCGGCCACACACCTTATCCACGGCATCGGCCACGGACGCCACGGCCACTTTGCCAAAGGCTTCGATCAGTTCTTGCATGTTCATTTTCAGGTTCTAGGGTTGAAATCAGTCGACTGCGCATGCACTGCGGTTAAGCCAGCTCAAGGGCTCAGCGCCTGCAAGCACCCTTGCGGCCTCTTCGGCGGTCTTGCGTTGCAAGTCGCGCATCGCCTCTTCGCTGTACCAACCCATGTGGTTGGTCACCACCACGTTGTCCAGGGTGAAGAGTTTGTGAATACCCGGGGGCTCCTGCTCAAAGACATCCAGGCCTGCGCCCAGGATCTGCCTCGCCTGCAGAGCGTCAAAAAGGTCATCGGAGCTGACTAGGCCACCGCGAGCAGTGTTCACCAGGATGGCCGTTGGCCTCATGAGCGCAAGTCGGCGTTTGTCGATGAGGTGGTGGGTTTGTGGTGTCAAGGGCGCGTGCAGCGAAATCACATCCGATTCCGCGCACAGCGTGTCCAGATCCACGCCCTCCACCCCTGGAGGTAAGCTGGCCGATGGGTCATACACCAAAACGCGAGCGAAACCGAAGCCCGCCAACTTCTCCATGGTCATTCGAGCGATACGACCGAACCCCACCAACCCCAGGGTGCGTCCCCGCAGGCGAAACATCGGCTGCAGGACCCCTGTGGACCAGCGACCCTGGCGCACCTCACGGTCGTGCAACCAGAGGCGACGTGACACCGCCAATGCCAGCGCCACCGCATGGGAGCTCACCTCATCGGTGCCGTAGTCCGGTACGTTCACGACTTTGATGCCGCGCTCAGAAGCCGCTGTCTGGTCGATGTTGTCAACGCCAATGCCATAGCGGATGATGGCTTGACACCGCGTCATGGCCTCAATGCATGCCCGAGTCACGGGGGATTCGCGCACCAAAACCACGTCCGCCTCACGCACCGCTTCGAGCGTACGCGCTTCGTTCTGACGGCAAGGCCTCAGTTCAAACCGCGCCCCCACAGCTTCTAGAATGGCCTGCTCTTGGTCGTAGGCGGCATAGCCATCGTCAAGAGCGACCACCAGTCGCATGACTTGCGTCACCTCGCTATGGTTCATGGCATTGCTCACTTGCGAGTGGCTTCCACAGCCTTGAACAGGTTGTCCACGTAGTCCTTGCCGATTTCGGCTTCAGCCCACTTGCGAACTGGCGGCTGGGCCAGCTTGCGGAACTCGCCAATTTGCGCTGCGGTGGGTTCGTACACCTGCATGCCCACACCTTCGAGAATCTTCTTCGCACCCTTGTCTTGGTCAGCGGTCATCTTGCGGTGGATGGCCATGGCCTTTTGCACGCCTTCATTCACGGCTTTCTTCTCAGTGTCTGTCAAACGACCATAAAAACGGTCGCTGACCAGATAGCCGTGCACCGACCAAACGTGACCATCCAGGGTCGCAAACTTCTGGTGTTGGTACAGGCTGGCAGCCAGGATGTTAGTCACGCCGTTTTCCTGTCCGTCCACCACCTTCTGCTGCAATGCCGTGGGCAGCTCACCCCAAGGGATTGCCGAGGCCGATGCACCCAATGACTCGACCAGGGCCTTGAAAACGGGCGAGGGCTGGATGCGCATCTTCATGCCCTTCATGTCAGCCGGCGTCTGGATCGGACGCAGGCTGTTGGTGAAGTGACGAACCCCGTTGTCGGCCAGACCCAGCATGCGAATGCCGGTCTTCTTGATCATGTCGTCCGAGAAGCCCTGCAGCCATGCCGAGTCGTAGACGCGCCAGGCGTGTTCATGGTTGTCGTACAGGAAGGGAATGCCCAGAACGCCGATGGGCTTGTGCACCGTACCAATGGCACCATCATGTGCAACAGCCATTTCCAGCGTGCCCAGGCGCAAGGCTTCCATCGTAGGCTGGTCCTTACCGAACTGACCTGCTGGAAAGATCTCCACCTTGATGGCGCCGTTGGTGGCCTTTTCCACATGGTCTTTGAAAGCCAAGGCGGCGACATGTTTGGGCTGGTCATCCTTGGCAGGCTGGAAGTGAGCGTACTTCATCACCTTCTGAGCGTGCGCAACGGGCAGCAACAGGGCCAGGCCCATGACAGCGACGAGTGTCTTGAGTTTCATGATGTCTCCTTAGAGGGTTTGACAGGGGATGAACAAAGTTCAGCGCGTGTAGCCGAACAGGGAGGGAACGAATGTGCTGAGCGAAGGAATCAACACCACCGCCAGCAGCACCACCAACAACGCCGCCAACATGGGCAAGATGGCTCTGGTGAGTTCTTCGATCTTTAAGCGGGCGACTGAGCTCATGACGAACAACACACCACCCACGGGAGGCGTCGCCAATCCCACGGTGAGGTTCAGCACAATGGCCATGGCGAAATGCAATGGATGAATGCCGAACTGGTCAGACAGCGGTGCCAGCACAGGCACCAACAGGATCACTGCGGGCAATGTGTCGATGAACAAGCCACAAATCAGCACAAACACCATCACGATGAGCATGATGTGCACCGGGTCGGTCGTCATGCCACCAATGGCCGCGCCTATCGTTTGTGGAATCTGCAGCAGTGTCAGCAACCAGGCAAACAGCGATGCCATGGACACAATGATCAAGGCCGCCGACGTCACCAATCCACTCTGGAGCAGCACTTTGTAGATCAACGGCAAAGTGAGCGTTCGAGTCACAAACAAACCGATGAACAGTGCATAAAACACGGCAACAGCGGACGCTTCAGTGGGCGTGAAAAGACCCGTCAGAATGCCTGCGATGATGATCGCCGGCATCAGCAATACGGGTAGCGCCTTCCAGAGAGCTTGCAACCGCTCGCCCCAACCAGGAGCGACACCGATGGTTCCATAGCCCCGTTTGACTGACAGGTAATGGTTGGTGGCCATCAAAGCACCGCCCATCAATAGGCCAGGGACGACGCCCGCCAGGAATAGGCCCGCCACGGTCACGCGGCTATCGGTCAGTGCGTAGATCACCATCACAATCGACGGAGGGATGATGGGCCCGATGGTGGCCGTCGCCGCTGAAAGTGCGGCTGCATACGCCTTGTCGTAGCCACTCTTGGCCATCATTCGCGTCTCGATGGCGCCCGGTCCGGCCGCATCCGCCAGAGCAGAGCCGCTGACGCCGGCAAACATCACCGAGGTCACCACGTTGACGTGGCCCATGCCTCCACGCACATGGCCCACCATGGCACCCGCAAACCGCAGAAGCGCAGTGGTGATGCCACTGGCCGTCATCAGATCGGCCGCAAGGATGAAAAAGGGAACCGCCATCAGCGGAAAGCTGTTGATGCCGTCGAAGAAGCGTTGAGGAACCGACAACAGCGAAAGATTTCCGTCGATGGCCATTGCCAACAGACCCGCGCCCCCCATCGTGATGGCGATCGGCACACCAATCGCCAACCCGATGATGAAGCTGATAAACAGCACTGCCGTCATGCTTGCGCCCCTTCGTTGTGTTCACCCAACTCTTCCGGCTGTACAAAATCCCGGTTCAAAAACTGACGCCAGAAGAGCAGCAAGTGCAGCAACATGGCTGCCGCCCCTACCGGAATGCCCAAGTACGGAAGGCCGGATGGCAGGCCCATCGCAGGCGTTTCCTGCCCCCAGGTGAACTCGGCAATCTGCAAGCCCAGAACAAAAAGCACCGCCAGGAACAGCGCCATCGCCCATGCAATGCATCCGCGAACTGTCTTGCGTAACGCCGGGGGCAACACCTCTTGCAACATATCGACCGCGACATGGCGCCCCTCTCGCAATGCAAGACCCGCCCCCAGGTAAGCCACCCAGATCATCTGAATCTGAGTGAACTCCTCCACCCAGAAGATGGACTGGTTGAAGACGTAGCGCATCACCACATTGGTGAACACCAACACCGCCATGGACGCCATGAGCAGGACGATGAGCCCTTGGTTGAGGCGCACAAACCCTGTCTCCAATCGAGACAGCCAACTCGGCGAAGGGGGGATAACGATTTCAGAGGCCATGGGCCGTTTGTCTCCGACTTGAATTTCGATGGGCGTATCGTATCTGATATCTCAGATATTTTTCTAAGGAAAACCCTTACACTGTGGTGGTCGAAGCCCCCACAAAGTTAAAAATCATGAGCAGAC
Organism: uncultured Macromonas sp.; assembly: GCA_964610405.1. Taxonomy (GTDB): domain Bacteria; phylum Pseudomonadota; class Gammaproteobacteria; order Burkholderiales; family Burkholderiaceae_C; genus CAZGDZ01. The sequence continues at coordinate 24,414 of CAZSZN010000020.1, forward strand.
AACTCGACCTTGATCGCCCTCGACTGCTGACTGAAGTGGTCGGAGAACGCATCCGAGAGGCCATCGTGCAAGGTGACCTCAAGCTCGGCGAACAGGTGTCAGAAGCCCAACTGGCCGCTCGCATGAACGTGAGCAAAACCCCCGTTCGAGAAGCCTTGGTGCGCTTGCAATCGCAAGGCTTGGTGCAGATTCACCCTCAGCGTGGAACCTACGTATTCCGACTCACGCCTGAGGAGGTGACGCACCTGTGTCGGTTTCGGGTCTTGGTGGAAACGGAGGCGTTTCGCGACGCCTTGAACAATCACAAAAACAGCCTCATCCAGGGCTGGAAACAATGCATCAAGGAGATGCAAGCGGCGGAGGACGCTCAGGACTTGGCTGGCCTGGCGCGCATCGACATGGCCTTCCATTTCCAGTTGTTTGACAACTGCAGCAATCAGTACGTGCGCTCCGCTTACGATTTGCTGCGCTCCCAGCTCACGGCATTGCGCTACCGTGCGCCCATCGCCAACGCAGTCAACAGCCACCAAGTGCTGATCGATGCCGCTGGTGACGGCGATGAGCAACACGCTTGTGCATTGCTCACCGAACACATCCTGGACAACGAGCCAAGGTACAGAGCGGCCTGCTCGCTGTCTTGAGGAGCAGGCCACTCATGCGAGCTTCACTGGATATGACGCTCGCTCAGTACAGTGAAGTCGAATGCTTCACGGCTGCAAGAACACCCTTGCCTTCTTCGGCGACACCACCAGCTTCTCGCCTTCCTTGAAACCCAGTTCGCGGAAGCGCTCGGCCGGGATCTGCGCCTCGATCAGCGGGTCGTGCCCGTCGGGCTGCTGCGGGTCTTCGGGCCACAGCTCCAGCCGGGCGATCGGACCCACCACGATGGCGCGCTGCAACTCGGCCACAATGCCCACCGCACCGGGGGCGTAGCGCTCCACCTCCAGGTCGTGCGGGCGCACGTAGGCAAAGGCCTTGGCGTCGCGCGCCTGGGCGTGCTCGGGGGAGTCGATGGCCACACCCTCCAGGTGCAATTGCCCTTCGTGCGCGCGGCCATGGAACAGGTTCACGTCGCCCAGGAAGCCGTACACGAAGGGACTGGCCGGGTGGTCCCACACGTCCTGCGGGGTGCCCACCTGCTCCACCACGCCCTGGTTCATCAGCACCACGCGGTCGGCCACTTCCAGCGCTTCTTCCTGGTCGTGCGTCACGAAGATGGAGGTGACGTGCAGTTCGTCGTGCAGGCGGCGCAGCCAGCGGCGCAGTTCCTTGCGCACCTTGGCGTCCA
>CAZSZN010000021.1:0-25140 GCA_964610405.1 uncultured Macromonas sp.
TGGGTCGTTTGATCCCGGCCGGTACCGGCATGGCCTTCCACGATGCCCGCCGCATCAAGGAGCGCATGGACGACGAAGAGCGCCGTGCGATTGCCGAAGCTGACGCTGCCGCCTTGGCGGCCGACCAGGCCGAGGCCAGCGACGCGGCCGAGTGATCGGACGCACGCAGTCCTGAGGACAACCCCGGCGGTCTTGGACCGGCCGGGGTTTTTTTCTGGTCGCTCGGTTACCATCTGGCGCAAACGTAAAGGAGTCGGCCATGTCGGTGTTCTGGTGGGTGGTGCTGGCCGTGTCGGCGGTCGTGTTCTTCTGGGCGGTGGGCGCCTACAACCGTTTGATGCGCCTGCGCAACCAGGTGGCCAACGGCTTTGGCCAGATCGATGTCCAGCTCAAACGCCGGTACGACTTGATTCCGAACCTGGTGGAGGTGGCGCGCAAATACCTGCAGCACGAGTCGCAAACGCTGGAAGCGGTGATCGCGGCTCGCAACCAAGCCCGCGGTGCTGAGCAGGGCGCCGCCGCCAACCCGCTGAACGCGGGGGCCTTGGGCGCCCTGGCGGGGGCAGAGCAGGTGTTGGGCGGTGCTTTGGGGCGGCTGTTCGCGGTGGTGGAGAGCTACCCCGAACTCAAGGCCGACCAGGCGTTACGCGAACTCCACGAAGAGCTGACCCACACCGAAAACCGGGTCGGCTTCGCGCGCCAGGCCTACAACGATCTGGTGCTGGAGTTCAACGACGCCGCGCTGCATTTCCCGACCCTCATCGTCGCGCGGTTGCTGGGCTTTGTGCCGTTGGAGGTGCTGGCCGCCACCCAGAGTGAGCAAGAGCGCCAGGCGCCCAAGGTTCAGTTCTGACGTTCTCTGCCGATGCGTTTTTTTCAGTTCCAACGCGACGCGCGCGGGCAAACCCGCCGTCTGCTTGGATGGTTTGCGGTGATGGTGCTGGCCCTCGTGCTGGCCATCAACGTGGTGATGGCTTTGGCCTGGTGGTTGACGGTGGGCGGCAGCCTGGGGTTCCCGCGCCACTTCTTTGCCGTCAACACCGGCGTGACCTTGTTGTTCGTCCTGGGAGGCTGGTGGGTCGAGACATCGGCGTTGGTGGGCGGCGGGGTGAGGTTGGCGCAGCGCCTGGGCGCGCGCGAAGTGCGGCCATCCTCCCATGCGGACGAGCAGCGTTACGCGAACGTGGTGCAGGAACTCGCGATCGCGGCCGGCATGCATCCGCCGCAGGCGATGGTGTTGCCACGGGAGTATTCCATCAATGCCTTTGCCACCGGCTGGGACGCCGAAGACGCGGTGGTGGCCGTGACCCAGGGCACTCTGGACCACCTGACGCGGGAGGAGCTGCAAGGCATGGTGGCGCACGAATTGAGCCATGTGCGCGAGGGCGATACCCGCTTGAACATGCGGCTGGCGGGCATGGTGTACGGCCTGGAAATGATTTACCGCTTGGGCCAGGCGCTGATTGCACCCAACGAACACGGAAAGCGCCATATCGGTTTCTTGCTGGGCTTGGCGGTGATGGGCGCGGGTTGGCTGGGCTGGTTGGCCGGCCACGCGCTGCAAGCGGCGGTGTCGCGTCAGCGCGAATGGCTGGCCGACGCGCGCGCGGTGCAATGGACCCGCAACCGCGAAGGGCTGGGCCGGGTGTTGCGCAAGGTGTTGGGCCAAGCCACGCTGGTCGCATCGCCCGCCACCGTGCAGCAACCCCTGGTGCAGCACATGCTGCTGGTGTCGGGCGAAACCGGGCGGCTGGGGCGCTGGTTCGATGCCCACCCCCCATTGGTTCAGCGCATCGAGCGGATTTACGGTGGCCGCATGTCCGCGTTGCGGCCCGATGCCGGCCGCGAACCTGACACGAAAGATTGAATGACAGACAGCGTGACCCTGGCCGAACAGCTGTCGGCCACCGCGGCCGTGGTGCACAGCGTGACCACGCAAGGCCGATCTTTGACGGAAGCCTTGACCCGCGCGCCCGCGCCCTGGCGGGCGGGTGTGCAGGCCTTGGCCTTCCACGCGCTGCGCCATTGGGGCGAAGCCATGGCATTGACTGGCTTGCTGGCTGAGCGACCGCCGAAGCCGCAAGTGGCCGCCTTGCTGGGCGTGGCCCTGACGTTGTTGCGACCCGAAAGTGACGCCGTCGCAGAGGAGGGCGCACCGGCGTACCCTGCCCACACCGTGGTGGACCAGACGGTTGCTGCGCTGGGGCGCTTGCGCGAGGGCGCGGGCGCGCAGGGTTTCGTCAATGCTTGCCTGCGCCGTTACCTGCGCGAGCAGGCCGTCTTGCGCAGCCAGGCGCAAACGGACGCCCAGGCGCAATGGAACCACCCCTTCTGGTGGATCAAGCGGTTGCGGCGCGACCACCCCTTGCACTGGCAGCAGATCTTGGCCGCCAACCAGCGCCCGGCACCCATGGTGCTGCGCGTGAACCGGCGCAAGCAGGCACGTGACCCTTACTTGGCGCTGTTGGCAGAAGCGGGTTTGAGCGGTGCGCCTTTGGCCGATGACGGCGTGGTGCTGGCGCAACCCTGCCCGGTGGAGCGCTTGCCGGGGTGGAGCGAAGGCTGGGTGTCGGTGCAGGATGGCGCAGCGCAGTGGGCGGCCCCGTTGTTGCTGGACGGCGCCGAGCTGCCCCCGGGCGCGCGCGTGCTGGATGCCTGTGCTGCGCCGGGCGGCAAAACCGCGCACCTGCTGGAGCGGGCGGACTTGGCGGTGTGGGCGCTGGAGCTCGACGGTCGCCGCGCAACGCGCATCCACGACAACCTGGCGCGGCTGGGCTTGTCGGCCCGGGTGGTGACGGCGGACGCGGGCAACCCCCAGGCGTGGTGGGATGGGCAACCGTTTGATGCCATCCTGCTTGATGCACCCTGCACCGCGTCGGGCATTGTGCGCCGCCACCCCGACGTGCGCTGGCTGCGCCGTCCGACCGACATCGACCAACTGGCCGAGGCCCAGCGCCGCCTGCTGGACGCGTTGTGGCCGCTGCTGCGCCCGGGCGGGCGTCTGCTGTACGCCACCTGCTCGGTGTTCCGGGCCGAGGGGGATGGGCAGATGGACGCCTTTGCCGCGCGGCATGCCGATGCGCAACGGCTTGACGCGCCGGGGCATGTGTTGCCGGCGCGCTGCGACCAGGCCGATGGCACGCCCGGTGCGATGGACGACAATGTGGCACGTGGATTCGATGGCTTCTACTACGCCCTTTGGCGCAAAACTTCGTCCTGACTTGGCCCCGTTCCGAGAGGCGTCGCGCTGGCGCGCCTGGTGGGTGGCGCTGTGTGTGGCTGTCTGCCTCTGGGCCGGTGGTGCTGGCTGGGCGCGGGCCGACGGCCCGGCCACGGTGTCGCTGGCGCGCACGCCCGACGGGCTGTACCTGTCGGCCCGGGTGCCGCTGACCTTGCCAGCCGAGCTGGAAGAGGTGATGTTGCGCGGCGTGCCTTTGCACTTTGTGTGGCAGGCCGATTTGCGACGCACCCGTTGGTATTGGGCCGACCAGAAGTTGGGCGGGGCGTCGCGGGTGGTGCGGGTGGCCTATCAGCCCCTGACCCGGCGCTGGCGGGTCAGCCAGGCGGCCGGGCCTTTGAGTGAGCACGGCTTGGCCAACGCCTTGCACCAAAACCTCGATACCTTGGACGACGCCTTGGCTGCGGTCAGTCGCGTCACCCGTTGGCGGGTGGCTGGTGAGCCCGAATTGAGCGATGCCAACCCCGATCGGGTGGATGTGCAGTTCCGCCTGGAGTCTGGCTTGCTGCCCCGCCTGTTCCAGATTGGCCAGGGTGCCGAGTCGGGGCTGAGCCTCAAGCAGTCCTTGGTGGTGCCCAACGCCGCGTCCCCCGCCGAGGAGACGGGGTCATGAGCGCAACCAGTACCGGTTTGTCGGTCAGCGCTTCGGGCCGCCGTTGGCTGATGGGCTTGGGCCTGGTGTTCATGTGCGGCATGGCGCTGGTGCTGTTCTTCTTGCTGGCGTTGGCCACCGATCACCGCACTTTTCAGGCGCAGGATTACACCAGCTTGCTCTTGTTGAACGTTGGCGTGGCCGCCGTGCTGGCGCTGGTGTTGCTCTGGCTCGCGGTGCGCTTGCTGATCCGTTTGCGGCGCAAGCGGTTTGGCAGCCGCCTGCTGTTGAAGCTGGCGGCCATTTTCGCCGTGGTGGGTTTTTTGCCAGGGCTCATCATTTACACCGTGTCTTACCAGTTCGTGTCGCGCTCGATCGAGACCTGGTTCGATGTGCGTGTGGAGAGTGCGCTGGCCGCTGGCCTGAGCCTGGGGCGCACCACGTTGGACACGCTGAGCAGCGACCTGGGCGCCAAGACCCGCTCGGCCGCCAGCACCTTGTCGGGCGCGAGCGATGTGCAGGCCGCGCTGGCGCTGGAGCGCATCCGGGAACAGTTGCAGGCCACCGATGCCATTCTGTGGAGCAGTGGAGGTCAGGCGCTGGCCAGCGCCGGCGAATCCCGCTTTCGATTGACCCCGGATCGCCCGGCGGCGGCCTTGTTGCGCCAGGTGCGGGCCGAGCGTTCGGTGGTCTGGATTGAGGGGTTGGAGGAGCTGGAAGGCCTGAGCGACCCGCGTCAGGTGCTGGAGCTGCCGCAGAACCAGCTGCCCCGGGTGCGTGCCTTGGCCTTGGTGACGCCCGCGAGCTTTGGGCTGGGCAGCGAGGTCCGTTTTTTGCAGGTGCAGACACCGGTGCCGGCCGCGCTGGTGGCCGATGCCCTGGCGGTGCAGGTGGCCAACCGGGAGTACCAGGAGCGAGCCCTCTCGCGCGGTGGTTTGCGCAGCATGTACATCGGCACGCTGACGCTGGCGCTGTTCCTCTCGGTGTTTGGTGCGGTGTTGCTGGCGGTGTTGCTGGGCAATCAATTGGTGCGCCCGCTGCTGGTGCTGGCCGAAGGCATGCGCGATGTGGCGCGTGGCGACCTGACGCCCAAGATGTCACTGCCTGCGCGCGACGAATTGGGCGGGCTGACCCGCACCTTTGCGCACATGACGCAGGAGCTGGCCGAGGCCCGCCAAGCGGTGCAGCAGAGCATGAGTCAGGTCGATGCGGCCCGCGCAGGCTTGCAGACCCTGCTCGACAACCTGACCGCTGGCGTGGTGGTGCTGGACACGGCGCAACGCATCCTCAGTGCCAACCCGGGCGCGACCCGGGTGTTGCGTGCGCCGCTGGCCGCCCATGTGGGAGCGCCCTTGCACACGCTGCCTGGGTTGGAGGCTTTCGGCGCCTGGGTGCAGCAGCAGTTTGAACGCTTTTTGGCCGATCCGGCGCACCAGGACGGCGGTCATTGGCAGCAGTCGTTCGAGCTGCACCCGTCGGCGTCGGCGGCGGGCTTGTCGCTGCAGGGCGTGACCTTGATTGCCCGCGGTGCCCTGTTGCCCAACGGCGAGTGGTTGCTGGTGTTTGACGACGTGTCGGACATCATCTCTGCCCAGCGCGCCCAGGCCTGGGGCGAGGTGGCGCGCCGTCTGGCGCACGAGATCAAAAACCCGCTCACGCCCATCCAGTTGTCCGCCGAACGCCTGGAAATGAAGCTGGCCCAGAAGCTGGAGGGCGCCGAACTGGCGGTGCTCACCAAATCGGTCAAAACCATCGTGGACCAGGTGGATGCGATGAAGCGGCTGGTCAACGAATTTCGCGACTATGCCCGGTTGCCGGCGGCTCAATTGCAGGCGGTGGACCTGAATGCGCTGGTGACGGACATCGTCGCCTTGTACGACGCGGCCGAGGTGCCGGTGGTGCTGGAGCTGGAAGTGGGGTGCCCTGCCGCGCTGGCCGATCCGCAGCAGGTGCGCCAAGTGGTGCACAACCTGGTGCAAAACGCGCAGGACGCCACCCCTGCGGGCGCGGGGGCGGTGATTTTGCGCACCCGCCTGGCCGAAAACGGGCGCTGGGTGCGCCTGCTGGTGCTCGACCATGGCCCGGGATTTGCTGAGTCGATTCTGAAGCGGGCGTTCGAGCCCTACGTCACCTCCAAAGCCAAAGGTACAGGGCTGGGGCTGGCGGTGGTGAAGAAAATCATGGATGAGCACGGCGGGCGCGTCGATATCTCGCACCGCATGGACGGCGACGAAGTGCGCGGCGCGCAAGTCTCGCTATCATTCAGGGTTGCAAATTTGCAACAGCATTGAGCAGTGCACGGAAGGCGTAACGGCGGGCCATGGCAAACATACTGGTGGTTGATGACGAGTTGGGCATCCGGGACCTGTTGTTCGAAATTTTGAACGACGAGGGCCATGCCGTCGAGCTGGCGGAGAACGCTGCGCGCGCCCGCGAACTGCGTGCCGGCTACCGCCCCGATTTGGTGTTGCTGGACATCTGGATGCCCGACACCGACGGCGTGACCCTGCTCAAGGAATGGGCCTCCAGCGGGTTGTTGACGATGCCGGTGATCATGATGAGCGGACATGCCACCATCGACACGGCGGTGGAGGCGACCCGGATCGGCGCGATGGCGTTCTTGGAAAAACCCATTACCCTGCAAAAGCTGTTGCAGGTGGAAAAGGGCTTGAACAAACCGGCGCCGCGCCCGCCCGCCGCGGCACCCGCAAAGACCATGCTGGTGCCAGGAGGCGTGGTGGTCGATGCGGCGACGGCCCAAGTGGAAGAGGCCGACGAAGCCCAGGCCGATCCCTCGGTGCAGCCGTTCGACCTCGACGTGCCGCTGCGTGATGCCCGCGATGCGTTCGAGAAGGCGTATTTCGAATTCCATCTGGCCAAGGAGAACGGCTCCATGACCCGGGTGGCAGAGAAGACGGGGCTGGAGCGCACCCACCTGTACCGCAAGCTCAAGCAGCTGGGCGTCGACCTTTCAAAGGCGAAGCGGGCCGGGAGCTGAAAAAACTGTGTTATAGTAACGGTCTTGGCCCGGTAGCTCAGTTGGTAGAGCAGCGGATTGAAAATCCGCGTGTCGATGGTTCGATTCCGTCCCAGGCCACCACTAATCAACAAGTTACGTGTGTTTTTGTGCTACGGCACTCATAGCACACACGTAGCACAGTCTGAAGCAACGCAACGTTGCAACGATGGTAGATTCTGAACATGACAACAGAATCACCATCGACAGACAAAAATCCCCTGATTCATCTGATCGACGGTGATGTCGTCTTGTACAAAAGAGGCAACATCAAGGCTTGGCAGTGCCGTTACAGGTTGGCCGATGGTGGATGGCATCGCATGTCAACGAAGACCGCAGACTTGGATCGTGCAAAGTCCATCGCCAAGGATGCGTACATGGATGCCAAGTACAGAGCCAAGCTTGGTGTACCAGCCGTGTCACGAAGGTTCGATGCCGTTGCCAAGATCGCCATCAAGGACATGCAAGACGCATTGGATGCAGGGCATGGGAAGAAGACCTATGTCACCTACATCCAAGTCTTGGAACGTTGGCTGATACCTTTTTTCAAGGGAAAGTACATCGACAACATTGATGTGCATGACCTCGATCAGTTCGACAAGTGGCGCCAAGAGAAGTTTGGACGCGAACCAGCAGCATCAACCATCACAAACCATGTCAGCGCGTTGAACAGGGTGTTTGATGTGGCCGTGGCAAAGGGTTGGATGCAGCAGAGCCAAGTACCCGAGCAGAAGAACAACGGCAAAAAATCCACAAGACGACCTGCATTCACAAGCGAAGAGTGGCGGCGTGTTCAACGATATTTACCTGAGTTCGCAAAACAAGGCCACACAGCCAAGACACGCATGATGCGTGAGCTGCTTCACAACTACGTCAACATCTTAGCGAATACGGGCACAAGACACGGCACCGAAAGCTTGGGGCTCAAGTGGTCAAACATCGAGTGGTACGTTGACAAGGAAGGTGAACGGTACATCAAGCTTCATGTCAACGGGAAAACAGGTCCACGAGAGCTTATCGCCAAGCACAACGTCGAAATTTGGCTCACAAACATCAAAAACAGCTTCGCCGCATATGAAGGATTGTCATTGGACGATCTCATCAAGCAACGGCGAAATGAGCTGGTTTTCAGGCTGTCAGATGGCACGGTGACGAAAGCTTTGGGCGCAACGTTCAAGCAGTTCCTGGTCAAGTACAAGATGCTTGAAGATGCCCAAGGCAACGAACGAACGTTGTATTCATTGCGACACACCTATGCCACGTATGTCATGCTGAACAAAGGCAATGACATCAGCATTCACGACTTGGCTATCCAAATGGGTACATCGGTGAAGATGATTGAACATCATTACAGCCACTTAAAGCCCACAATGATTGCGGACCGCATTGCAGGCAAACGATGGAAGGCTGAAGATCAAAAAGTCAAAGGGCCAGCAAAGACCACAGCCAAACGAATCAGTAAAGCCAAAGCGCCTTAATAGTTAATTGCTATATCAACAACTCTTTTGATAATAAACTATTCGATCAAAAGACGTCAAAATCCACAAATAAAACAAGCCAAAAGCATAAATAAAAGTGGATCGATTGGATGCGTTCAGTCGATCCGCTTCATATTGATGTTTTCGATATGCGGCTTTTGGCACTGAGCGTCGTTTGGCGGTTCAGTAGTTCAAGTGTGGGTGAAAGGTTTTGATATGTCGAAATACAAATACACCAAAGAAACGATCAGAGAGTTCATCCAAGCACTGTTCGATGAATCAAAGGCAAACGCCAAGGCGAACTGGATGATCACATTACATCCTGGCTATAGACATGCATCAACCAAGACATGGCGTGATTCATCAAAGGAAAATGCGAAGAAAGCAACATATGGATTTATACGCTTGATGAATAGCTTCTTGGTTGGTGGGTCAAATATGAACCGCTACGTGAAAGGTATGTTGTTCATCGAGAAGAGCGGCAACGATCAGTGGCACACACACATGATCATTCAACAGACAGTCCAAGATGAAGATGCATTCATCAAGAGACTTAAAAAGCTAGATGAAATGGTCAATCGCCGAGACTATGTGCCAGTTGATGGGATGAAGACCTACAAAGGTGCAAAAGGAATAGGGTACAAGAACGAAAATGGTTCCTACATGCACTATCAAAAACTGGATGATGACTACGACCGCATAGGTGGTTATCAAATTAAGATGGATAGCACATTGGTTGGGATTTTGAACCAAAGAAGCTTCAGCGAAGAGTTTTTCGAGATAGAGCCAGAGCGCATCACGATAAATAAACGTGAATGGGCAGAGCGTGAACAATACGAACGGAAACTGAAGGAGGAAGCATCACATGATCAAGCCGAAGAACAAACAAGACCTGATTGACATGTTTCGATCAAAGACCTTCAAGGTCTTGATGGTGGAAGAGGATGAAGCCAAGAAGCTAGCCGAACAGATGAAAAAGCTCCAAGGCAAAGGTGTTGTAACAGTGATAGTGCTGGAATGAAGATAAAGCATCAACCACCGAAATACTCCTAAAACGGGTGGGTGATGTGTGAAGGGTTTGGACGAGGGTGTCACCAGTCCAAACCCTTTTTTTATGTCTGTAGGCAGCTGGCGCTGGAACTCAGATCAAGTTGACAGCAACTTTCACAAGCTCATCGTTCAAGTCGATGTAGCGTTGCGTGGTGCCGATGTTGCGGTGTCCTGCAAGTGCCATCAGCACGCGAACACCTACACCTTTGTTAGCCAAGGTCGTGATGAATGTACGTCGGGCGCTGTGTGAACTACCACCGTCGATGCCCGCCAGGGCATACAAGTGGTTCAACCGTTTGCACAAGGTGTTGGCCGAAAAGCCTGTGCGTGAACGTTGTGAGCCGAACAACGGGTGATGTGGTTCACGATGTTTCAGGCCATCAACGTATGACGCAAGTTCCTTTCGTAACTTTTCGGCCAACATGACAGTACGCGGTCTGTTGCCTTTGGTCTGATCAGCGGTTAAGATAAACTGGTCTTTGATGGTTCCGTCATGGGAGGAAACGTGACCAATCGTCAAGGCTGCAATTTCACCTACACGCAAACCAGCGTAGTAAGACATCAAAATGATCATGCGATCACGTTCAGCATGACGTGTCGTTGAGGAAACGGCCAACAGCCGTTTGAATTCTTTTTCCGAAAGTGTTTTGGCTTGGGACATTTAGTTTCACCATAAAAACAATGACTTCATTGTAAAAATGGCGAATGATTTTTCCTAGGCCCGTGATGATTGATGCAACTTGTTATAAAACAATGGGTTGCAACGATATGTCAGGTTCTATGTAAAACATGGTGTAAACGAAGAAGGGCGACAGCGTGGCGACTAAAGCAAAGAAAAGCATCGATGAACAGATTGCGGCGGCGGAGGTTGCGGCTAAAAAGTATCTGGAAAAAGCGAAAGCTCTGAAAGCTAAGAAGGAAGGTGGCGGAAAGTTGACTATAGAGTCACCATACGTCAAGGAGCTTCTTGATGCGGTGGACAAGGTGGCAGATGAAAATGAATGTAACAAGATCGCAGTTGTTCAAGCCATCAGCCGCTTGAAGAAACTTCCGCTTGACATCGTTCAAAAGCCAAAGGCACCACGAGGTACAGGTGTAGCAGCAAAAAAGTCAAAAAGCAACTCACAGACGACCAACTAAGTGAGTTGCAAGATCGCTACCATGCACGTGTTCAAAAAAAGGCTGTTCAACTGGCACGAAGCTTCTTGAAGAAGCAGTTCGATGAGATGCGTTACAAAGCAATGAAGCGTAATGCATATCAAAAGGTTTACATGTCAAGGAAAGAATGGTTCCGAAAGACATGGACATGTGTAGGTTCAGGTGGATTTCTGCCAATGACAAAGGATGAAGTTCTTGGTGATGGTCTAAGCAAGAGTGTTGAAGAGCTGGCTGATCAGCTTTCACATTTTGTTGATGATGTTGGCATGGCCATTGCTGTGTATTGGCAAGAGGCTTTTCAATCGGTTGATGTGCCAAAAGAGTTGGCGGCATAATAATGAATACAGATAGTCATGGCATGCGAAAGAATTCGTTTGTATTTCTACTGTGGATGTTCTTGTTGTGCTTTTCAGCATATGCACAAGACAGTCTCAAAGACGTAGATTTGACCTATGGATATTCTGAAAAAAATCCTGTTCTTTTGCCTAAAGGTTCATTTGAGGATGGTCCGCTAAGAGAACGGGCATATTTTGAATCGTTGATGGTCTTGGATGGTCGCGGCTTTACATACAAGAGACTTGGTTCATGTTGTCACTTCAGAACTGAAAATGGTTTCTTTGGCGGTGCAGTGCTTGACATCTATGAAATATTCATTGAGGGTATCGATCTGCCATTTAGAGTGTATGTAAACATGTACGATCCTGGCGATACAAAGCCGATTGCCATGTTTAAGTTTAAGGAGTGAGATTGATATGCCGAACGGTGGGTTGCCAAATTGTCATGAATGTATGCACTCCAAGTCTGATGTATGTGGTGTTTATGGCGTGAAGACTTCGCCATATTTGTTGTGCAGTCACTATAAGCACTGGAACCATGATGTGGCTTTTGATGATCACATCAAAGAGTATCTTGAGCCGTTTCAGCTTGGAACTGTCTATTGGATTGATAACATGTATGGTGCGACGCAAGAGCGTCCACTGCCTGCATACAAGATGTTGCATGTGAGACATGAGGATGCACGTGGAGTGTGATGATTAGCCATTTTTAAGGGTTAGGGAATGGGTTTTTTTGATTTTTTGCGGTCGCCAAAGCCATCAGATTTGTCTGATGAACTTTTTTCGATTTCAACCAAGGTTCTGCTTGGGGTGGCAGAGATTGAGTTTTTGAAGTTTGCATCTATTGATGATAAACGGTATGTGACTGAAAGAACGTTGATGCAGACATCTCATGTTTTGGGTCTTATTTCATATATTGCGCAGCATCATAAAAACCCCTTTTTCCGTGATTCTTACATATTGTTGAAGGATGCGATTATTGGATTTTATGAGGGGAAGAAATACTTTGGTTTTTCTGACTATTATTCTTTAAATAGGCATGTTGAGTCTTATTATGTTTTTGATGAGCCTGAAAAAATGTTTCAACGAATGTTTCATTCTTTGAGGCAGGAGGATTGGATAATTAAGAATGATGTGGGTAGGAACATTTTATACACTCCTGTAAGCTTGTACGTTATGGGGGTGCGTGATTGTTTGCGTCCATTTTTGAAAGCTTTTAAAGTTTGAGTTAATGTAATGGTTGATTCTTGTAGGAATTCTTCTCTGTTCCACGTAGTATCAAAACGTGTCAAACAGAGAAGGATTCAGACATGACAAGCTTCATAGAGCAGCTGAACGTATCGAACGAAGACCGTTTCAAAAAGCTCACACCAACAGCCTTTCGTCGGCATAAGCTGATCAAGGCGTTGAACGAACAGATCGAGGTCGCAACGGAGTACATGTACGGGCGACAGTACATGCGAAGGTTTATGCGATCAGTCACAGATCCTGAGACCCAGCAACGCATCACAGTGATGCAGCAGCGCCCAGCACGTAAGTGGTTTTGGGTTGACGACCAAGGTCAACTACTGTTGCAGGTAAGGTATGGCAACAGGGCGCTTAAGGTTCGGGACGACAAGGCAACCATCGTGGTTGGTGACAAAGACCAACTGGTTTCCATTTTGAAACTTGTGTGTCAAGCGGTTGAGGCTGGTGAACTTGACCAAGCCATCGAAATGGTTCAAAAACCGTACGGTCGACCAATCCCAAGCGCCAAAGGAACATTGAAGCTCAAGCGCGAACGTTGAAATCATGGTGATCGGCCACAGCACATTTTGTGGCACAGGTCGAAAACAGCGTTTAAACCATTGTTTTATAACGGTATTTCGCCAATGAATCTCTTGAAAATCCGCGTGTCGATGGTTCGATTCCGTCCCAGGCCACCAAGCTTCATTTTCGGATTGATTCTGATCTGTTCGGATACGTCGAAAAAGCCCTTTGTCATCAACGACTTAGGGCTTTTTTGTTGTTCGGCCAAGTTCGCCTTGGTTCGCCTGAATCCGGCCACTTTTGCAGGCTCGGTGCAGTAACTCGACTTTGACGCCAAAAAGAGTTACTGAATCACTCTTCCAGACGAGTGCGCAAAGGGATCGAACCATGGCAGTTGAAATCATCAAGAGCGAGCGTGTCATCCAGGCGCTGAAACAAGGGGCCGGGCGGCTCAATGACGGTGGGGGGCTTTACCTGTTGCCGTTTGCAAAAAGTGGTGCCCACTACTGACGCTTCGACTATGTCTTTCAAAGGCGCAGGCGAACACTGAGCCTGGGTGTCTACCCCGAAGTGAGTCTTCAAGCGGCGCGTCAGGCGGGAGGCAAGATTCTCGATGCGTTGGCACAAGGCATTGATCCCAGCCAACTCCGTCGGGATCAAGCCCAAGAACAGCGTCGTCAGCTAGAGCGCGATCTGCGTTTGAAGGCAGAACTACCGCCCGAAGGCAGTTTTGAAGACGTGGCCAGACTCTGGTTCAGCCTCAAAGAAGGGCTGGGGCGACTACCTCAGCACATCTTCCAGCGCTTGAATGCGCTGTTCCAGCAGGTTGATCCGTGCCAGCAACTCGGTCATATGGGGGGTAGAGGCTGTATCAGTCACGGCTATGGCAGACGGCGCATCCATCGCCACATCACCACACATCAAGTGCGCCCAGCGCTGTTCACGTGCCCCGGGCGCGCGCGGCAGCTTCACCACCAGCGGGCCACCTTTGTCGTCCGACCGTTCGGCCAGTTCGTCCAAGAACGCTTCTACCGAAGCAATGTCCAGAAACTTGTACCAACGCTCGGTGTTAAGCCGCAACTCGCCCGCAGTTTGCGGGCCGCGCAGCATCAGCATGCCCAGCAGCACGCCGGCCTGGTCGGGCACACCCACCACGCGTGGAAAATTGTGTTCGTACCGAGCTGTGCGGCCGCCGCTGCTCTCAATCACCAGGCTGCGTTCGCGAAGGCCGTCCAAGGCCTCGGCAATGTCGCTTTCGGAGAGGTTCATCACCGGTTCGCGGGCCGACTTCTGGTTGCACCCTGTTTGCAGCCCGTTCAGGGTCATGGGGTAGCTGTCGGGCACGGTGCATGCCTTTTCCATCAGGGTGGCCAGCACGCGGGCTTCGTTGGTAGACAAGGGGATGTTGGCAGAGAAGGGCATAGCGTGGGCAGTTTACACTTCACTCCCCTGTGTCCGCCATGCCCACGTCACCTGTGCAAAACATCGTTATCCTCATTTCTGGCAGCGGCTCCAACATGCAAGCCCTGGTGCGGGCGGCGCAGCAGCGCCAGTGGGGGCAGCGCTATGGCGCGCGCATTGCAGGCGTGCTCAGCAACCGGTCTGATGCGGCCGGTTTGGCCTGGGCCCAGGCGCAGGGTTTGCCCACGGCGGTGGTGGACCACAAGGCCTACCCTTCGCGGGAGGCGTTTGACGCGGCCATGATCGATGCCATCCATGGCATCAATGGCGGTGTTACGCCCGATTGGGTGGTGCTGGCTGGCTTCATGCGCATTCTCACGCCGGGGTTTGTAGCCCAATTTGAAGGGCGGCTGCTGAACATCCATCCGTCGTTGCTGCCAGCGTTTCCCGGCTTGCACACCCACCGCCGTGCGATTGAGGCGGGCTGCCGGTTTGCGGGCGCCACGGTGCACCGCGTGACGGCCGAGCTGGACCATGGCGAGTTTCTGGAGCAGGCTGTGGTGCCGTTGTTGCCGGGCGATACGCCCGACACCTTGGCGGCCCGCGTGCTCACACAGGAGCACATCATCTACCCGCGTGCGCTGGAGCGTCTGTTGAACAGAGCCTGACCGTCTGGTCGGTCAGCGCAGCGCGTACACCGCCGCGCCCAGTGCCACCAGAGCCACGGTGGCCCAGCCCAGCCTGTCGATATGCCGGTGCAGTTGCGCCTCCATGCGTTCGCCGCCCCAGCGCATCAACCCGGCCACCAGAAAGAAGCGCGCGCCCCGGCCCACCAGCGACGCCAAGGTGAATGGCAGCAGTGCCATGGACAGCACACCCGCAGCGATGGTAAATACCTTGTACGGGATGGGAGAGAATCCGGCAATGAACACCGCCAACACGCCCCATTGGTTGAAAAAATCGATAGCTTGCTGGTAGGCCGCCCAATACCGGTCTTGGCCCTGGAGCCAGGGTTCGATCAACGTGAAGCCGTAGGCGCCGATGAAGTAGCCCATGATGCCGCCCAGGACCGAGGTGAGGGTGGTGATGGTGGCGAATCGCCAAGCCTTGCTTGGCTGCGCCAGGCACATGGGTGCCAGCATCACGTCGGGCGGGATGGGGAAGAACGACGATTCTGCAAAGCTCATGCCGCCCAGGTACCACGGCGCGTGCCGGTGGCGAGCCCAGCGCATGGCGCGTTCGTAAAGTGAGGCAAACATGGAGTAGGGGGAGTCAGCTCAAACAGTCGGCCACAGTACCCAGCCAGCCCACGCTGGCCAGTTCCACGGCAGCCTCCAAGCCCGCGCTCGGGTACAGCTCCCAGCGCCCGGCTTCGTTGCGGCGGAACACCTCGACGGTCAACGAGTCGGTGTCGATCAGCACGTATTCCTGCAAGCTGATCAGTTGCCGGTAGTGGCCAAACTTGGCGCCCCGGTCGTAAGCAGCGGTGCTGGGGGACAGCACTTCCACAATCAGGCGGGGCTCGGCCACGGTCAGTGCTTTGGGGTCGGTCAGGTCGTTGCTGGCGCAGGTGACTACCACGTCGGGGTAGAAGAAGGCGTTGCTGGCCTGCACATCCACCTTCATGTCGGCCACAAAGGCGCGGCATGGGGAGCCTTTGAGGTGTTGGCGCAGGGTGGCAAAAACCGCCCCCGTGGCGGTGTTGTGTTCCACCGTGCCCCGGCTCATGGCAAACACCTCGCCATTCAGGTATTCATGGCGAACTTCCTGCCCAACCTCCCAGGTCAGGAAGTCTTGAGCACTGAATTTGAGTTGCGGTTGAGCCATGCCGCCATTATGCGGTCACACCGCCTTGTGGAACACCAGCCCGGCGTGCTCGCGCATGGCGTGGAACTGGATCTTGGGCCAGTTGGCTTCCACCGCCCGCAGCGTGGCGCCGTGGTCCACCAGAATGGCGGGCGCGTCCACCGCGTCCCAGGCCATGCGGTGGATGTTGGCGTCAATGAAGCGTTTCAGCTCCACTTCGCCACCATTCTCGGTCGGGCAGGTCACCCAACGCGCCACTTGGTAGCTGCTGTGGGTGATGCGTGCCTTCACGCCGTATTCGGTTTCCAGGCGGTGTTGCACCACTTCAAACTGCAGTTGACCCACAGCGCCCAGCATCAACACGCTGCCGGCCATGGGGCGGAACACCTGGATCGCGCCTTCTTCACCCAACTGTGTCAGGCCGGCCTTGAGCTGCTTGCCGCGCAACGGGTCGGCCACTTCCACGCTGCGGATGATTTCCGGTGCAAAGAAGGGCAGGCCGGTGAATTGCAGCGCTTCGCCTTCGGTGAGCGTGTCGCCCAGTTGGAGCACGCCGTGGTTGGGAATACCGATGATGTCGCCGGCATACGCTTCGTCCAGCAACTCGCGGCGTTGGCTCAGGAAGCTGACCACCGTGTTGGGGCGCAGTTCCTTGCCGCTGCGCACCACTTTCAGCTTCATCCCGCGCTCGAAGTGGCCGCTGGCGCAGCGCACGAAGGCGATGCGGTCACGGTGGGCCGGGTCCATGTTGGCTTGGATCTTGAACACCACGCCACTGAATTTGGGTTCGGTGGGTTCCACCACCCGCTGCATGGCGGGTTTGGGGCCGGGCGGTGGTGCCAGGTCCACCAGCGCGTCCAGCACCTCACGCACGCCGAAGTTGTTGATGGCCGAGCCAAACAGCATCGGTGTTTGCTTGCCCTGCAAGAATGCCGCTTCGTCAAACGCGGGCGATGCACCGGCCACCAGTTCCATCTCGTCTTTGGCTTGGGCCCATTCCATGCCAAAGCGCTTGGCGCTTTCGGGGTTGTCCAGGCCGGCCAGCACCTCTTCGTCGCCGCCGGCGCGTTCTTCGCCAGCCGAGAACACGCGCATCTGGTCGCTGCGGCGGTCGTACACGCCGTGGAACAGCTTGCCCATGCCCACCGGCCAGGTGAAGGGCACCACCGTCATGCCGAGTTCGCGCTCGATCTCGTCCATCACGTCCAGCGGCGCCTGCACCTCGCGGTCCATCTTGTTCACAAAGGTGAGGATGGGCGTGTTGCGTGCGCGGCACACCTGCAGCAGGCGGCGGGTTTGCGGCTCCACACCGTTGGCGGCGTCGATCACCATCAGCGCCGCGTCCACGGCGGTCAGCACGCGGTAGGTGTCTTCGGAGAAGTCCTGGTGGCCTGGGGTGTCTAGCAGGTTGATCACGCAGTCGCGGTATTCCATCTGCATCACGGAAGACGCCACCGAAATGCCGCGCTGCTTCTCAATTTCCATCCAGTCGGACGTGGCGTGGCGCGCGGCCTTGCGTGCCTTCACCGAGCCCGCGATGTTGATGGCACCCGAGAACAGCAGCAGCTTCTCGGTCAGGGTGGTTTTGCCCGCGTCGGGGTGGGAGATGATGGCAAAAGTGCGGCGGCGCCGCACTTCGGAAACAATGTCAGACATGGGGCAGGATTATCCCGCACTGGGCGGGGATGCCCGACAATCCGGGCCATGCAGCACCAAGCCCTGAACGACCTGGCCACCCAATTGATGGCCCAGGTGATGACCTTTGAGCACCCGGCCGACGCCACCGTGGCCCAGTTTTTCCGCGAGCACCCCAAGCTGGGTGCGCGCGACCGGCACGCCTTGTCGGACCATGTGTTTGCCGCGTTGCGCGAGCAGCCGTTGCCCGCTTGGCTGGCGCAGCGATTGCAGGCCGAAGCCGAGGGCAGCTACGACGCTTTGGTGGACGCCTTCAAACAGCCCGCGCCCTTGGACGTGCGGGTGAACGTGCTCAAAGCCAAGCGGCCTGCGGTGCTCAAGCAATGGCAGGAGCGCGGTTTGGCGGTGGAGCCCACGCCTTACTCGCCCTGGGGTCTGCGCTTGCCGGGCAAGCCGTCCATCCAGCGCGACCCACTGTACCTGGATGGCACGGTAGAGGTGCAGGACGAGGGCTCCCAACTGCTGGCTTTGCTGGTGGAGCCCAAGCGCAACGAGGTGGTGGTGGACTTTTGCGCTGGCGCCGGGGGCAAAACCCTGGCCATGGGCGCGGCCATGCGCAACACCGGCCGGCTGTATGCCATGGACACCTCGACCCATCGGCTCGATGGCTTGCAGCCGCGTTTGCAGCGCAGCGGGCTGACCAACGTGGTCAACATGGGCCTGGCGCACGAGGCCGACGAGCGCCTGCAGCGCCTTTGGGGCAAGGCCGACCGGGTGCTGGTGGACGCGCCTTGCTCCGGCCTGGGTACGCTGCGCCGCAGCCCCGACCTGAAATGGCGGCACAAGCCCAAGGCCATCGAGCAACTGGCCGATTTGCAAGCCCGCATCCTGGCCAGCGCGGCCCGGTTGGTGAAGCCGGGCGGGCGCCTGGTGTACGCCACCTGCAGCTTGCTGCGTGCCGAGAACGAGGACATCGCCGACGCTTTCACCGCCGCGCACCGCGATTTCAGCCCCCTGCCGGTGGAGGAACCTTTGGCGCGGCAGGGCGTCGAATCCGCAGCAGAACTGAGCCGGGCAGGTTATTTGCGCCTGTGGCCACACCTGCACCAGACCGACGGTTTCTTTGCCGCCGTCTGGCAGCGCCGGCCCTGAATTTGGTGTTTTGGCGCTCCCCACCTAAAATTGTGGGTTATGCCCGGCCCGACCGGGATTGTTTTTCTGTCGTAAAAGGACTTGCATGTCTGAGTTTGAATTGGGCTGGAACGGCTTGTTGTCGCTCTTGTCACATGGCCTGACCGAGGCTTCGTGGTGGCAGGTGCTGCTCGCGGGCCTGGCCATGACGCACCTCACCATCGTCAGCGTCACGCTGTATTTGCACCGTTGCCAGGCCCACCGCGCCCTGGAGCTGCACCCGGCCGTGTCGCACGTGTTCCGCTTCTGGTTGTGGCTGACCACCGGCATGCTGACCAAGGAGTGGGCGGCCATCCACCGCAAGCACCACGCCAAGTGCGAGCAGGAAGGCGACCCGCACAGCCCCATCGTCTACGGCATCAAGAAGGTGTTCTTTGAAGGCGCCGAGCTGTACCGCGCCGAAGCCAAGAACCAGGACACCCTGGCGCGTTACGGTCACGGCACCCCCGACGACTGGATGGAGCGCAACGTCTACACCAAGCACTCCCGCCTGGGCATCACCCTGATGTTCTTCATCAACATCGCGCTGTTCGGCGTGGTGGGCATGGCCGTGTGGGCGATGCAAATGGCCTGGATTCCCATCTGGGCCGCCGGCGTCATCAACGGCATTGGTCACTACTGGGGCTACCGCAACTTTGAAGCGACCGACGCCAGCACCAACGTGTTTCCCTGGGGCATCATCATCGGTGGTGAAGAGCTGCACAACAACCACCACACCTACGCGACTTCGGCCAAGTTCTCGGTCAAGCCGTACGAGTTTGACATCGGCTGGATGTACATCAGCATTCTGGCCAAGTTCGGCCTGGCCAAAGCCAAAAAGACGCCGCCCAAGCTGGCGTTTGGCGATGTGAAGCCGGTGGCCGACGAAAAGACGCTGGAAGCCATCATTGCCAACCGTTACGAAGTCATGGCCGGTTATGCCCGCGAAATGCGCGCCACCGTGCAGGCCGAGCTGGACGCCCTGAAGGCCAAGAGCGCCGACGTGTCGATGCTGCAAGCGGCCCGCCGCTGGCTGCACCGCGACGACGACAAGGTGCCGGCCCAGTACAAGGCCAAGGTGGAGCAGGTGCGCGCCGCGCACCCCACGCTGGCCAAAATGCACGCCATGCGTGAAGAGCTGCGCCAACTGTGGTCCAACACCCACGTGACCCGCGAGCAATTGGCCAAAGACCTGCAAGCTTGGTGCCGCCGTGCCGAAGAAAGCGGCATTGCGGCCCTGCGCGATTACTCCATTCGCCTGCGCGCCGCGCAGGCTGTGTAAATCATCAAACCACCCGGAAATTGGCGATCTGCTCGGTGAGCAGATCGGCCTGCTTCTTCAGGGCGGTGGCGGCCGAGGCAGTTTCTTCCACCAAAGCCGCGTTTTGTTGGGTGTTCTGATCCAGCACCTGGATGGCCTGGGTCACTTGCTCCACACCCGCTGCTTGTTCCTTGGCGGCCGCAGAGATTTCATCCAGGAATTGATTGATCTCTTGCGCGTTGTGGACGATGTCGCTCATCGCCGAGCCGGCGCTTTCCACCACTTTGGCCCCCATGGCGGTGCGTTCCACGCTTTCGCTGATCAGGCTCTTGATTTCCCGCGCGGCTTCTGCGCTGCGCCCGGCCAGGTTGCGCACTTCGGTGGCCACCACGGCAAAGCCCCGCCCCGATTCACCGGCGCGCGCTGCTTCCACGGCGGCGTTCAGCGCCAGGATGTTGGTCTGGAACGCGATGCCATCGATCACGCCGATGATGTCGGCGATTTTGCTGGACGAGGCTTGCACTTGCTGCATGTTCGTCACCACCTCGCGGATGACCTCGCCGCCCCGCTGTGCCACGGCGGCGTTCTGTTGCGCGGTGCCTGCGGCGGCTTGGGTCCGTTGGGCGGTGTCGCCCACCTGTGAGCCAATTTCCTCCATCGCCGATGCCTGCTGTTCCAGGCTGGCGGCGGCGGCTTCGGTGCGGGCGGACAGCTCCAGGCTGCCGGACGAGATTTCGTTGCTGGCCGCCGCCAATTCGCGCGCGGCGTGGCGCACCCGGCGGATCAGCAGGTGCAGGGCTTCGTACGTGCGGCGCAGGTCCACAATCACAGCGGCTGGCTCGTCCTGGCCCCAGGGCTGAGAGGGCGCGCGGCGCAGGTCGCCTTCGGCCATTTCTTGCAGGTGCTGGCTGATGAGGCGCAAACCACCCCGGGTGACCAGGTAGAACGCGTAGAACATGTAGCCGGCCAGCAGGACGCAGAAAATGACGATGCCCACGGCCAGGTACAAGGTGGTTTGCAGTTTCTGCACCCGGTCCAGCAGCAGCCGTTCCAGCTCTTGCAGCTTCGCGGTTTGCGCTTTGGCGTAGCCTTGCACTGCGGCATCGCCCAGGCGGGTGATCTCGTTCAAAGGGACGGAGGTCGCCTCGGCATCGATCAGTTCGTGCAGTTTGTGCAGGGCCTCGTCTGCATCTTTGGTGGAGAGTTTGCCTTTCAGATCCGGGTGTACGGTCACCACTTTGTTGAACGCGATGTTCAAGGCGGCCTCGGCATCGTCCGTCCACACCTCGTGGCGAATCACATCGCGCGCTTGCGGGGCCGTCCAGTCGCGGTCGCGCGCACGCCACACCAGCAGATCGCGCACGTAGCCGGTGCTGTTGAGCAGGGTGGGCAGGCGCAGACCGGTGGCATCCATCAGGTAGTAGGTGTCGATGTCCGGGTCCAGGATCAGGTTGGAGCCATCCAGCACAGCCACCAGCAATTCGTTGGCCGATGCAATGGCCTGGGAGTATTTGACGATCGAACCCTCGGTCGCGCTACCGGAGTGGTTGGTTGCTTCGGCGATGGCCGATTTGTAGCGGTCCCAGGCGGTGGCGGAACCGAAGGTGGCACCCCACTGCGCTTGGGCTTGTGCCACCTTGGCGAGTTGCTGTTCCAGTTCGGCTTTCAGCGCGGCGGTGTCGGTCCCGGCCATGTGGGCACTGCGCATCGCGATCAGGTGCTGCGTGGTGGGCGCCAGGGCTTGCACATAGGCCACGCCGTCCAGTTCTTTTTGCGAAAAGGACACTTGCCCCATCTGGGTGGTCACCAAGAACTGTGTAGACAACAGAATCGGAATCAGAAAAATCGCCGAGATGATGAGCGCTTTGGCCTTGAAGCTGATGCGTCGCATCATCAGCACCGCGGGCGTCCAGATGCCGTGGACAGTGAAGGCGGAAATGGGGGCGGGCTTGCTCTCTGGGGGTGGGAGCTTTAGCAAATCGCTCATATCAGTGCTTTCTTATTCGGTGGATAGGTGCTATCGACGTCTGGAAATCCGCAAAACCGCTGCATGTTAGCTTGGATGCTGGTTTTTCTTTGCCTTTGGGTGTGGTTGAAAATCACGGGTGTTGCGTTACCGCAAAACACAAGCGAAAAAAAACCGCCACGGAGGGCGGCGGTTTTTTCAGGGGGAAGTGAAACTCACTTCAGTTTGACTTCCTTGTACTCGACGTGCTTGCGAGCCTTGGGGTCAAATTTGACGATGAGCATCTTCTCGGGCATCGTCTTTTTGTTCTTGGTGGTCGTGTAGAAGTGACCGGTGCCGGCAGTGGATTCCAGCTTGATTTTTTCGCGTCCGCCTTTGGTTGCCATGGTTCAGCTCCTTTAACGATCAGGCTTGGCCACGTGCACGCAGATCGGCGAGCACAGCATCGATACCGTTTTTGTCGATCAGGCGCAGGGCAGCGCCGGAGACGCGCAGGCGCACCCAACGGTTCTCGCTCTCGACCCAGAAACGGCGGGACTGCAGGTTCGGCAGGAACCGGCGCTTGGTTTTGTTGTTGGCGTGGGAAACGTTGTTCCCGACCATGGGCTTCTTGCCCGTGACTTCACATACGCGTGCCATGATGGACACTCCAGTAAAAAATTAACGGCTGTTCGCCGCACCTCGCCCGTGTCCTGTGTTGTGCCGACTGCCCCACGACCTTCTCAGGCAGTGTGGACGGCTCCGGCTCGCGGGCGGTGAATTTTTCTTGCTTCGCCCCTCAAGTGAGCAGCAAAGCAAAACGCGCATTATAGCTTTCGCCCGGCAGTCTGGCAAATCACCCAGTGGGCACCGAGCGGTGGCGCAGACTTCAGCTGGCGTGCTGCTCCAGGAAACGCTGCGCATCCAGTGCGGCCATGCAGCCGGTGCCGGCGCTGGTGATGGCCTGGCGGTAAATGTGATCTTGCACGTCGCCAGCGGCGAACACGCCGGGCACGCTGGTCTGGGTGGCAAAGCCTTGCTGGCCGCCGTAGGTTTTCAGGTAGCCGTCTTGCATCTCCAGTTGGCCCTTGAAGATGTCGGTGTTGGGGCTGTGGCCGATGGCGATGAAGCAGCCCTGCAGCTGAATGTCTTCGGTGGCGCCGGTGTCCACGTGCTTGATGCGGATGCCCGTCACGCCGGTCTGGTCGCCCAGCACCTCGTCCAGCACGTTGAACACCTTGAGTTCGATCTTGCCTTCGCGGACCTTGTCCATCAGCTTGTCCACCAGAATGGCTTCGGCGCGGAAGGTGTCGCGGCGGTGCACCAGCGTCACTTTGCTGGCGATGTTGCTCAGGTACAACGCCTCTTCCACGGCGGTGTTGCCGCCGCCGACCACACACACTTCCTGGCCGCGGTAGAAGAAGCCGTCGCAGGTAGCGCAGGCACTCACGCCCTTGCCCATGAAGGCTTCTTCCGACGGTAAGCCCAGGTAGCGCGCGGACGCGCCGGTGGCGATGATGAGGCTGTCGCAGGTGTAGGTGCCGCTGTCGCCCGTGAGGGTGAATGGGCGCTTCGACAGGTCCACCGCGTTGATGTGGTCGAACACGATTTCGGTCTTGAAGCGCTCGGCGTGCTCCAGGAAGCGTTGCATCAGGTCCGGGCCTTGCACGCCGTGCACGTCGGCGGGCCAGTTGTCCACCTCGGTGGTGGTCATGAGCTGGCCGCCCTGGGCCATGCCGGTGATCAGCAGCGGGTTGAGGTTGGCGCGGGCGGCGTAGACGGCGGCGGTGTAACCGGCGGGGCCGGAGCCGAGGATGAGGACTTTGGCGTGTTTCATGGTGCCACTATTGTAGAAAGCCGTCACTGTCCCTGTCCGGCGTCGGTTAAGCTTGGACGTGCGCTTATGACGTATTCACTCAACACCCTCAATGGCGATGCGGCCCACCAGGCCCCGACGGGCGTGCGCCGCTTCGCGCACGAAATTTCTCTGCTGATCGGGGCGGCCTTGTGGCTGTTCTGGGCGCTGGCGATGCTCAGTCACAGCCTCGACGACCCGGCTTGGTCCACCTCGGGCGCCAGCGATGCCGTGGCGAACTGGGGCGGTCGGGTCGGTGCAGTTTTGGCCGATGTGTCTTATTTCCTGTTGGGCATGTCGGCCTGGTGGTTGCTGCTGGTGACGGCCCGGGTCTGGTTGGTGAGCCTGGCCCGTTGGCTGGCTGTGGGCGCGACCGAGGGGGGCTCGGCGCCCCGTTGGTGGCACGCCACGGCGCGCCATCCGGTGTGGTTTTGGGTGGGTGTGGTGTTGCTGCTGTTGGCCAGTACTGCGCTGGAGTGGACCCGTCTGCACCGTTGGGACGCGTTGTTGCCCGGCGATGCGGGGGGGGTGCTGGGTGCGCTGCTGGGGCCTTGGGCACTGCGCTGGCTGGGCGCGACCGGCTCGGCCTTGCTGGGTTTGACGGTGTGGGTGGTGGCCTTGGCCTGGGTGTTCCGCTTTTCATGGGCCGAGGTGGCCGAGACCTGCGGTCGCCGGCTGGACCATTGGTTTGAGGCCCGCCGTGAACGGCGCGAGGCCAACGAAGACGTGCGCATCGGCCAGCAGGCGGCGCGCGAGCGCGAGCGGCAGGAAGCGGCCTACACGGCCGAGCATCCTCACCTGGAGCCGGTGTTGCCCAATGACGATGCGTTGGGCGACCGTGAACCGACGTTGGCGAGCGATGAGCCGCCCCGGGCGGCCCGGCCTGTGGCGCCTGCCAAAGCGGTGCAGATCGAGCCGCCGCTGGCCGAGGTGCCGCCGAGCACCCGGGTGGTCAAAGAGCGCCAGAAGCCCCTGTTTGCCGACATTCCGGACTCCAAGCTGCCGCAGGTGGACCTGCTCGACGCGGCGAGCTAGCAGCAGGCCACGGTGGCGCCCGAAACGCTGGAGTTGACCAGCCGCCTGTTCGAGAAGAAGCTGCGTGATTTTGGCGTGGAGGTGCAGGTGATCGCGGCGCAGCCGGGGCCGGTGATCACCCGCTATGAGATCGAGCCGGCCACCGGCGTGAAGGGCTCGCAGGTGGTGAACCTGGCGAAAGACCTGGCGCGCTCGCTGTCGCTGGTCAGCATCCGGGTGATCGAGACCATTCCTGGCAAAAACCTGATGGCGTTGGAGCTGCCCAACGCCAAGCGCCAGACCATCAAACTCAGCGAAATTTTGGGCTCGCAGGTGTACCACGACGCCAAGAGCCTGTTGACCATGGGCCTGGGCAAGGACATCGCGGGCCACCCGGTGGTGGCCGACCTGGCCAAGATGCCGCACTGCCTGGTGGC
>CAZSZN010000022.1:0-24505 GCA_964610405.1 uncultured Macromonas sp.
CAGCGGATGGCGGGTGCCTTGCCCGCGTTCGGCATCGTGGCGGCCGTGTTGGGGGTGGTGAACACCATGGGCTCGGTGGGGCAACCACCGGCGGTGTTGGGCGGCATGATCGGCTCGGCGCTGGTGGGCACGTTCCTGGGCATTTTCCTGGCCTACGGCTTTGCCGAGCCGCTGGCCGGCTTGCTGGAGCAGAAGGTCGAGGAGGCCACCAAGGAGCTGCAGTGCATCAAGACCACGCTGCTGGCCAGCATGCAGGGGTATGCCCCGATGACGGCGATCGAGTTCGGGCGCAAGGTGCTGTACTCGACCGAGCGGCCCACGTTCTCCGAGCTTGAGTCTCACGTGAAGACCAAGAAGTAAGGCCAGACAGGACAGCCATGAGCGCATCCGGCAAGCCGCTACAACCCATCATCGTCAAGCGCGTCAAGAAAGGCGGGCACGCGGCGCACGGGGGGGCGTGGAAAATCGCCTACGCCGACTTCGTGACGGCCATGATGGCTTTCTTTCTCTTGATGTGGTTGCTGGGTTCCACCACCGAGGGTGATCGCAAGGGCATTTCGGACTATTTCAACCAGCCCTTGATGGTGACGTTGATGGGCGGGCCGGGCAGTGGCGCGAGCACCAGCATCCTGCCCGGCGGCGGCGATGACCTGACCAAGGTGACCGGTGAGGTGGCCAGTGGCGATGTGGACAACCCGACCCGCCAGCTGGGCGCCCAATTGGCGCGTGCCGAGGCCATGAAGCAAGACCTGACGCGCATCCAGAGCCTGCGCGAAAAGATCGAAAACGTCATCAACGCCAACCTGCGCCTGGCCGAGTTCAAGAACCAGATTCGGCTGGAGATGGTGCAGGATGGCCTGAACATCCAGATCGTGGACGACCAGAACCGGGCCATGTTCAACGTGGGCAGCGCCTTGGTGCAGCCCTACATGCGCGACATTTTGCGTGAAATTGGCACCGCCCTGGCCGATGTGGACAACCGGATTTCGCTGTCTGGCCACACCGATGCCACACCTTACGGTTCGGGCGAGCGGGCTTACAGCAACTGGGAGTTGTCGGCCGACCGGGCCAACGCCTCGCGCCGGGAATTGGTGGCCTCGGGCTTGCCGGAGGGCAAACTGGCCCGTGTGGTGGGGCTGGCGTCCAGTCAGCCTTTGGAACCCGAGCGGCCGTTTGACCCGATCAACCGTCGCATCAGCATTCTGGTGATGACCCGTGACGCCGAGCAGCGCATGTTCCAGTCCCTGGAGCAATCGCAGCAGGTGTCGGATGCCGAGTCGTTGCAGGCCCTGCCGCTGCCTGCCGCCAATAACGCCAATCCTGCGGCCGTGGTGCCGCCTTTGTCCTTGCCGGCGCCACCTCGCTGAGCGGGGACCGTGCTAACCTTACACTAGAGCCCTCTCCAGACGGAGTCATACATGGCCGATTTGCGATTTTTGATTGTTGATGACTTTTCCACGATGCGTCGCATCGTCCGCAACCTGCTCAAGGAAATTGGGCACGCCGACGCCGATGAGGCGGAAGACGGCGTGGCTGCGTTGCACAAGCTGCGCAACGGCAAGTTCGATTTCGTGGTCAGCGACATCAACATGCCGAACATGAACGGGTTTGAGCTGCTCACGCAAATCAAGGCCGACGACAAGCTCAAACACATCCCGGTCTTGATGGTGACCGCCGAGGCCCGCAAGGAAGACATCATCGCGGCCGCGCAGGGTGGTGCGGCGGGTTACATCGTCAAGCCTTTCACCAAAGCAACGCTCGAAGAAAAACTGGCCAACATCTTCAAGAAGATGGGCTGGTAGGAGACCGGTCCATGAGCGACAACCAAGCGGCGGGCGGCACCAACCCCGAGGTGTTTCAACGTCTGGGGGAAATCACCCGGCAACTGCACACGGCCTTGAACGAGCTGGGGTACACCCCGGTGCTGAAGGGCGCGGTCGATGAGTTGCCCGATGCGCGCAGCCGCCTGGAATACATCGCCCGCCTGACTGGCGAAGCGGCCGAAAAGGTGCTCAACCGGGTTGATGAGGCCAAGGTGGAGCAGGACCGGGTGATCGATTGCAGTCGGCAGCTGGTGGACACCATCCGGGGCGTGCCGGGGCTGAAATGGGCCATGCCCGAGCTGACCGAGTGGTCCGAGAAGATCCACCAGAGCGCCCAGCGCACCGACCACCACTTGACCGAAATCATGATGGCGCAGGACTTCCACGACCTGACCGGCCAAGTGATCAAAAAGGTGGTGGCGTTGGCGGCCACGATCGAAGAGCAGTTGTTGCAGCTGTTGCTGCAGGCCGCGCCCCAGGCGCTGGAGGCCGAGGCGCAGAGCGGGACCGCACGGGTGGCGCCGTCCTCGCGCGAGCAGTTGGCCGGGCCGGTGGTCAACCCCGAAGGCCGCACCGATGTGGTGGCCAGCCAGCAGGACGTTGACGATCTGCTGTCCAGCCTCGGCTTTTGACGCTTCGGCGTTGAACTGGCGGGTGTCCGCCGCCCTTATCGGGCTTTAGAAAACCGGCCCGCGCCAGACAATGCGGTCAACGATTCGTTTGACCGCCCATGGATTCCACCCAAGACAAGAACCTGCCAGCCAGTCCCCGGCGCCTGCAGAAGGCACGGGAAGATGGCCAGGTGCCGCGCTCGCGCGACCTCACCCATCTGGTGGTGCTGGGCGGGGGCATGGCCCTGTTGTGGCTCATGGTGCCGTGGGGTTACGAACGTCTGCGCCACGCGATGCAAATCGGGTTTTCGTTTGACAGCGCCTCGGTGCGCCACCCTGAGGTGGCGTTGGAGTACCTGACGCAGGCCGCTGGCGATGCGCTGATGTTTTTTCTGCCGATGGGCCTGGCCTTGGCGGCGATGGTGGTGCTGTCGATGGTGGCGGCCGGCTCCTACGCCTTCAGCACCAAGCCGCTGATGCCTGAGTTGTCCAAGATCGGTCTGCTCAGTGGTTTCAAACGCCTGTTTTCACGCCAGCAGTTTTTCGAGGTGCTCAAGCTGATGGCGATCACGGTGTTGCTGGCTGGACTGGCCAGTTACTTCGTCGCGACCCACTTGATCGAATTTGGCACGCTGCTGATGCGGCCGCTCGAAAGCTCGATGAGCCAGCTGGGGGCGTGGTTCGTCGCTGGCGTGGGGTCGTTGCTGGCGGTGGTGCTGCTGATCGCGGTCATCGATGTGCCGCTGCAAAATTACCTGCACGCCCACAAGCTCAAAATGTCTTTGAAAGAAGTCAAGGACGAACACAAGGAAACCGAGGGCAACCCCCAGCTCAAGGGCAAACTGCGCCAGCGCCAGCGCGAAATCGCCCAGGGCAACAGCGTGACGCGGGTGCCCAGTGCCGACTTGGTGGTGATGAACCCGACCCACTACGCGGTGGCCTTGAAGTACGACGAGAAGACCATGGCCGCGCCGCACGTGATCGCGAAGGGGGCGGACCTGATCGCGATGCGCATCCGCGACATGGCCAAGGAGCACCAGGTGCCGGTGCTGCAGTCGCCCATGCTGGCGCGTGCCTTGTACGCTCACACCGAAATCGACCAGCAGGTGCCGGCGGCCTTGTTCACGGCGGTGGCGCAGGTGCTGGCTTATGTGTACCGGTTGCGTGCGGCTTTGCGTGGGCAGGGCCCGATGCCGGGCGAGCCGCCACAGCCCAACGTGCCGGTGGAGTTGGACCCGCACCATGGCCGCACCCCCGCGACCGACAGCGATCCCCTTGACGCAGGAGTCACCCAAGCATGAACGCCGTTCTGACCCAACTACAAGGCTGGCTTGGCCGGGGCAAGGGCCATGGTCAGGCCATGGCGGCCCCGATCCTGGTGATGCTGGTGCTTTCGATGATGGTGTTGCCGCTGCCGGCCTGGCTGCTGGACACCTTCTTCACCCTCAACATCGCGCTGGCGCTGACGGTGATGATGGTGGCGGCCTACATGAAGCGGGCGCTGGACTTCGTGGCGTTTCCGGTGGTGCTGCTGCTGACAACGTTGCTGCGCTTGTCGCTGAACGTGGCCTCCACCCGCGTGGTGTTGATGGAGGGTCACACTGGTCCGGGCGCCGCCGGTGCCGTGATTGAAGCGTTCGGCACTTTTCTGGTGGGTGGCAACTTCGCGGTCGGTTTGATCGTGTTCCTGATCTTGGTGGTGATCAACTTCATCGTGATCACCAAAGGTGCGGAGCGCATTGCCGAGGTGGGCGCGCGTTTCACCCTGGATGCAATGCCCGGCAAACAGATGGCCATCGATGCCGACCTGAACGCCGGCTTGATCGATCAGAAAGAGGCCAAGCGTCGCCGTTCCGAAGTGAGCGAGGAAGCGGACTTTTTCGGCAACATGGACGGTGCGTCCAAATTTGTGCGGGGCGACGCCATCGCCGGCATTCTGATTCTGCTCATCAACATCGTCGGTGGTTTTGCGATCGGCATGTTGCAGCATGGCTTGCCTGCGGCGCAGGCGGCCGATCACTACATCGTGCTGGCGGTGGGTGATGCGCTGGTGGCCCAGGTGCCGGGGCTGCTGATCTCGGTGGCGGCGGCCATGGTGGTGTCGCGGGTTGGCAAAGAGGAAGAACTGGGTCAACAGATCATGGCCCAGATGTTCGATTCGCCCAAGGTGCTGGGCGTGACCGCCTCGGTTCTGTTCCTGCTGGGCATCGTGCCGGGCATGCCGCACGTGGTGTTCCTCTCATTTGCCTTCTTGATCGGTGGGGCCGCGTACTGGATTGCGCGCCAGCAGCGTCAACCCACGCCGGATGAGGTGGAGGCGCAGCAGGCCGCTGCAGCGGCCATGGCCCCGCCGGCCGACACCGAAGCCAGCTGGGACGACCTGCAGCCGGTGGACCTGTTGGGGCTGGAGCTGGGTTACCGCTTGATTCCACTGGTGGACAAGACCCGCCAGGGCGACTTGCTGACCCGCATCAAAGGCGTGCGTAAGAAGTTTGCGCAGGAAGTGGGCTTTTTGCCGCCTGCCGTGCACGTGCGCGACAACCTGGAGCTGCGCCCGAGCGCCTACCGCATCACCTTGCGCGGTGTGGTGGTGGGCGAGGGTGAGGTGTTTGCCGGCCAGTTCCTGGCGATCAACCCGGGGCACATCAAGACGCCATTGATTGGCACCCCCACCACCGACCCCGCGTTCGGCCTGCCGGCCCACTGGATTGAGGAGCGGCAGAAGGAAAACGCACAAATGGCAGGCTACACCGTGGTTGATTCGGAGACCGTGTTGGCCACACATTTGTCACACTTGATGCAAGTTCATGCCGCCAAGCTGCTGAGCCGAACCGAGGTTCAGGAACTGGTGGCGCATGTGGCCAAACTGGCCCCGAAATTGATAGAGGAAGTGGTGCCTGCCATGGTGTCGATCGGTGTGTTCCAGAAAGTCCTTCAGCTGCTGCTGGAGGAGTCTGTGAACATCCGCGACATCCGCACCATCATTGAGGCACTGGCCGAACACGCTGGTCAGACGCAAGACCCGGTCGAGCTGGCGCGTCGCGTGCGCCAGGCCTTGTCGCCGGCCATCGTGCAGCAGATCTACGGCGCGGTCAACGAGCTGGAAGTGATTGCCATCGAGCCCGGCCTGGAGCGTTTGCTGACCCAGGCGCTGGGTGGGCAGGGCATGGCCGCGCTGGACCCCGGCGTGGCCGACATGCTGACCCAATCTGCGGCCAACGTGGCCAACAAGCAGGAAGAAAAGGGCGTGCCCGCCTGCCTGCTGGTGCCCGATGCCATCCGTTCTTCCATGGCGCGCTTGTTGCGCCGCGCCGCACCGCGCCTGCAAGTGCTGGCGCACAGCGAAATCCCTGATACCCACCTGATCCGGATCGGCCCGATCCTCGGAGAACCCGCATGAACGCCCAACGCTTTATTGCCCCCACCTCGCGTGAAGCCATGGCCCAGGCCAAGGCAGCCTTTGGCGACAGCGCTGTGATCCTGTCCAGCCGGTCCACCGACGATGGCTTTGAGGTGGTGGCCACCGCCGAAGAGCATTTGGCCACGCTGGCCACTGGCGTGGTGCCGGTGACCCAGACGCCGGCCCGCCCCAGCGGCCGCCAGGGCGTCAGTTTGCAACAGCGTGCGGCCCAGCAGTTGCCCCCGGTGTCGGCCCAGAGCAGCGTGGCCCAGGACACCGAAACGCTGGCGATGAGCACCCTGTCGTTCCAGGAATACGTGCGCGAGCGGATGCTGCGCAAGCGCCGCGAGGCGCTGCAAGGGCAAGCGACCCCTGCAGCGCCCCAGCGCGTGCCGGCCAAACCGGCCATGACCGCCAAACCGGGCGCCACTCGCCCGGCCCCTTCGATGGACGATGCCATGGCCCTGCCGTTTGGCCGGCCGGCCGCCGCGCCCGCCAAGCGCGTGGCAGCTCCTGCCGAAGCTGCTGCGGCACCCGCTGGTGCGAACGCCCGCCTGAGCGACCAGATCGACGCCTTGAAGGCGATGATGGAAGAACGCTTCAACACGCTGGCCTGGCTGGGCCAGGCCAAGCAGCACCCGATCCAGGCGCAGTTGATGCACAAGTTGATCCGCGCGGGCTACTCGCCTACCGTGGCACGGGCGGTGATGGAGCGCTTGCCGGAGCAGTACGGCGCCGCAGACGCCTTCCGCTGGGTGCAGGAAGTGCTGGCCCGCAACCTGAAAACCACCCGCGACTCGGCCGCTTTGTGCGACGAAGGCGGCATCTTCGCGCTGGTGGGCCCGACCGGCGTGGGCAAAACCACCACGGCGGCCAAGTTGGCGGCGCAGTGCGTCAAGGCCTACGGCGCCAACAGCGTGGGCCTGATCACCCTGGACACCTACCGCGTGGCCGGTTACGAACAACTGCGCACCTACGGCCGCATGCTGGGTGTGGTGGCCCACCTGGCCCACGACCGCGCCGCCCTGCAAGACTTGCTGGAGCTGTTGGCCAACAAGCGCATGGTCATCATTGACACGGCCGGCCTGGGTCAGAAGGACCCCCGCATTCAAGAGATGATGGAGCTGCTGGCGGCCCCCAGCATCAAGAAACTGCTGGTGCTGAACGCCGGCAGCCATGGCGACACGCTGGACGAAGTGTTTCACGCCTACCGTGACGCGGGTTTGTACGGCGCCATCCTGTCCAAGGTGGACGAGGCCGCCAAGCTGGGACCGGCGGTGGACGCTCTGATCCGCCACCAGGTGGTGCTGCGCGGCCTGTGCACCGGCCAGCGGGTGCCCGAAGATTGGCAGCGCCCCGACCCGACCGCGCTGATCCGCCTGTCGATGGCCAGCAGCGGGAAATCGGCGTTCGATCCGCAGCCCAGCGAACTGCCGCTGTTCTTCACCGACCCGGTGCAGCGTGGGGTGCAACTGGACGCCTGGCATGCTTGAACCGTGGACCCACGATCAGGCCCACGGCCTGCAGGCCTGGGAACTGCGCCCGCCGACGCGCGTGCTGCCGGTGGTGGTCAGCAGCGCAGACAGCTGTTCGCTGGAACTGCTGTGGCGGCTGGAGCAGGCGTTCCAGGCGCTCTCGCTGCCGGTGGTGGTGGTGGAAGGCGTGCGTGGCTTGCACCCGCGCGATGCCAGCGCGGGCCACCGCGCGGTGTTGCGCCGCTGGCTCAAAGGCGTGCCGGGTGGCAGTGTCGTGCTGCTGCACGCGCCGCTGGAAGCACTGACCGTGTTGCTTGCCGACAGCGAGGCCCGGCCTCTGGTGCCGCTGGACGCGACGCCCGCAGCGTGCGTCCAAGCCTACAACGCCGTCAAAGTGCTGCACGAAGCAGCGGCGCTGGCCCCGGTGGTGGTGAGCCTGTTGCCGGCCCCGATGGGGGGGGCTGAGGCGCCCCGCATCGACTTGCTGACCCAGGCCGCCCGGACGCTGCAGGACACCTGCCAGCAGCGCCTGGGGTGGGTTCCCGTGGTGTGGCCGCTGGAGTATCATTTCAGCGGAGCCGGGCCGTTGGATGGTGGCGTGGCCCTGGCGGGCCGACTCAAGCTGCTCGACAGCGCGCTGATACTGGATGACCTTGAAACCCGTTCTCATGACGACACCTGCCACCAGCGTAGCCCGAACCTCGCCGATCAGACCATCGGAGCTTCAGATGTACACCGCCAAAGGCACGCTTGACCGGGATGCCCAACTGCGCAAGTACAGCCCGCTGGTCCACCGACTGGCGCACCACATGATCGCCAAATTGCCGGCCAGCGTGGAGGTGGACGACCTGATCCAGGTGGGCATGATCGGCCTGACCGAGGCGTTGGCCCGGTTTGAGCCGTCCCAAGGCGTGCAGTTCGAGACTTTCGCCAGCCAGCGCATCCGTGGTGCGATGCTGGACGAATTGCGCGATGGCGACTGGATGTCGCGCGGTTCGCGCAAGCTGCAAAAAGACATTGAGCACGCGGTGCAACGCCTGGAGCAGCGCTTGTCGCGCACGCCCAAGGAGTCTGAAATTGCGGTGGAGCTGGGCATGAGCCTGCCCGAATACCAGGAGTCGCTGGCCCGGGTGCGGGGCACGCAGCTGGTCTACCTGGAAGACCTGGGCGCCAAGGGTGATGACGAGGATCACTTCCTCGACAGATTCCTGCCCGCCGATGCCCAGTCAGACCCGCAGGCTTTGCTGGGCGACCAGCGCATGCGTTCCGCGTTGGTGGAGGCGATCAACAAGCTGCCCGAGCGCGAGCAGTACGTGATGAGCATGTACTACGAGCACGACATGAACCTCAAGGAAATTGCGGCCGTGTTGGGAGTGACCGAGTCGCGTGTCAGCCAGTTGCACAGCCAGTCGATCGCGCGGCTCAGGGCCCGCCTGCGCGAACACTGATGACGCTGCTCAGGCTTTGAGGTAAGCGCTGCCGCCCAATGAAGGGCTGCGGCCGCCCAAGCGGCTGTAAGCCTTGAGGCCGTCGTTCGGGAACAGCAAATCCAGCGCACGGCGGTCGCGCGCCGACAGGCGGGCTGCCTGATCCGCCAAGGTGCCCAAACCCCGTTCCAATTGTTCAATGCCCACACGGGCAGCGCTCGGTGCTTCACCGGCCACTGGGCGGGCAGGCGTGAGCCGCTGCAATTGGGACAGCGTCTGCGCCAGCGCGGTGCACTGACGCAAAAACGCGTCAGGGTCATCGCCTGACGCGCTGTTGAGCAAGGCCTGTTGGGTGTCGTTCAGAGCTTGCAACACCGTCGGGAGCTGTTGCAGCCAGGGGCTCCAGGGGTCGGGTGTTGCTGAAGCGTCTGCCATGCCTGAAGGTGAGGGCTCAGCCCTGGGATTCGCCCGATTGGCTGCGTCCGGCGCTGGCCACACCCAGCATTTCGCGGGCGTTGGACAGCAGTTTGTCCGCAATCACTTCTGCGTTGACCGAAAACGAACCGTTCTGGATGGCTTGGCGCATGGCCTGCACCTTTTCGGCATTGAACACGTCGGTACCGGAGCGCGCCACGCCGTTCGTCATGGTCTGCGTGACCGGCGACAGGGTCACGGCCACACCGGCAGACGCTTCTGGCGCTGCGGCCGCGTTGCTGACGGACGCACCAGCCCGGTCGGCAGGCTTGGCGGGCCCCGCAGACTTCACGCTGACGGACTGTTCGGTTAGGCTGTTGACTTTCATGACACTCTCCAAACCCCAAAAAGGGGATTGCTTGAGAGCTTTATCGACCGATCTGTTCGGGACTTTAACGCTTTTTTTGCGGTAGGTGTGCCGTCAGGGTGGCCGGCTGTTGGTCCCAGCCCACAGCTTGCCGACAGGTCAAAGGTCGATTTCGACCGTTTCGGCGTTGCGCACGGTGCCGGTGAGCACCCGTCGGTTGGGCAGGCGCACCCGGGCGGTCTGGCCGACGTGCCCATGGCTGAGCGCCTCGCCGGTGGCCGACAGGGCAAAACCCGGGCCCTGGACCTGAACCCTGACTTGGGTGCCTGCCGCGAACACCTGCGGTGACCGCACCATGCCCTGGCGCAACGCCTGGCCGGGCATGAGGGCGCGCGTCGTGTCGTTGCCGATCCAGTCTTCGGCTTGAGCAATCACCGGGGTGCTGCTGTCCGCCCAATCGATTTCGGCCAGTTCGGCGTGTTCTTGAGTGAGGGTGGTGCCGGGCGCCACCGGTTGGCGGACCACCCAGGCCGGGCCCCACACCCGTACCGTCACTGGCAGGAACACGTTCCACGCGCTGGGGCCTTCCACACAACGCAGGCCAATGCGGGAGCGGCCCCACAAACGGGTGCCTTGCGGCAGGTAGGGTTCGACCCGTTGGCAGGGTGCCAGCCGCAAGCGGCTGTCCAGAGCGCCCACCTCGATCTCGGGGCGCAGCGCGCGGGTTGCGCTGTTGGGGGCGGAGGCTTGCCCGACTTCCGTTTGGATCCATTGCCGGGCCTGTTCAGCCCAAGCCTGCAGGGCGTTGGGCGTGGCTTGCGCCCAGGCCTGCCCCAGCAGCGCGCCCGCCAACGCGATCGCCCAGGCGCCCAACCTCACCCCTCGACGACCAACCGGGCGCACGGTGCGGGGTGTATGAAGGGGGCGTTGGGCCGACATGCACCGACTGTAGGCGCAATGTGGGCGGGCATAAGCGGGAAATGGCGGGTCATCTCCCGGTTTATCGGGGCTTGGTGGGCCCTCAAGTTTTTCACAATCCATTCCATCGAGGCGAAATGCCTGTTCCCGTGATCCGCCCCAGGAGGTGACCATGTTCCAACAACTGACCCAACGCATGGAGTTTTTCTCCGACGCGCTGCAGTTGCGTGCGCACCGCCAGCAGATGATCGCGAGCAACATTGCCAATGCCGACACGCCGGGCTATGTGGCGCGGGACTTCAAGTTCAGCGAGGCGCTGCAGAGCGTGTCCGCCAACGCCCGCCCCGGTGCCGGGCCGGGCAGTCCGCTGGCTGGTGAGGACGCACGCCACCTGCGCACCGTCAGCAGCGTGGGGGGCGTGACCGAACGCACCCGCGCCGACTACACCGTGCAGACCCAGCCGTCGCTGGACGGCAACAGCGTGGACATGGACCAGCAGCGCGCCAACTTTGTGGACAACGCGATCCAGTACGAATCCAAACTGCTCTTCATCAAAGGGCATGTCAAAACCATGCTCAGCGACATTCAGGGCCAGTAAGGAGGCTTGAAATGTCGATGTTCACCATCTTTGGCGTCTCGGGCAGTGCCGTCAGCGCCCAGGCGCAGCGCCTGAACACGGTGGCCAGCAACCTGGCCAACGCCGATGCAGTGGCCGGCCCCGATGGGCAGGCCTACAAGGCGCGCCAGGTGCTGTTCCAGACCGTGCCGATGGGCAACAACGCCGCCTCGGCCGGGGTGAAAGTGCAGAACATTGTGGAAAGCGAGGCGCCAAACCGCCGCGTTTTCAACCCGCAGCACCCCAGCGCCGATGCCGACGGCTACGTGACCCACTCCAACGTCAATCCGGTGGAGGAGATGGTCAACATGATTTCGGCGTCGCGCTCCTACCAGAACAACGTGGAAGTGATGAACACCGCCAAGTCGCTGCTGCTCAAGACGTTGCAGATGGGCCAGTGAGGCCTGAATTGAGGAATTCGCCATGTTCATGACCCCCTTGAGCACCAGCCAGATCGATGCCTACAACGCCAACGGCGGTTCGCAGGCCGAGTCGGCGGACCCCCAAGCCGCGCAGGACCGGTTTTTGAAGCTGTTCATCGCGCAGCTCAACAACCAGGATCCGATGAATCCGCTGGACAACGCGCAGATGACGACGCAGATGGCCCAGATCAACACGGTGACGGGCATCCAGCAGGTGAACCAGACCTTGAAGTCGCTGGCCGATCAGTTCAGCCTGGCGCAGGGGCTGCAGGGCGCCTCGCTGGTTGGGCGGCAAGTGATTCTGGAAGGCAACACCCTGACCACCGAAAGCGGGACCGCCACCGGCAGCTTCACCCTGTCCCAGGCCGCCGACAACGTGCAGGTGGACATTTTGAGCACGGCGGGCGAATTGCTGGGCAGTGTCAACCTCGGGGCCAAGGGCGCTGGGATGCACAACTTCAACTGGGCCCTGGGCAACGTGGACCCGGCCCAGGTGGGCAGCATGCAGATCAATGCCACCTCGGGCGGACAGACCGTTTCGGCGATTCCGTTGTCGCGCCAGCGGGTCGAATCGGTGGCCATGGTCGATGGTTCGTTGCGGGCCCGCACGGCCAGCGGCCTGACCGTGGATTACTCGCAAATTCTGGCTTTTCTTTAAGACACCGGTTGCACAGACAAGGAGCACACAATGAGTTTTCAAACCGGCCTGTCGGGCCTCAACGCGTCGGCCCGCAACCTGGATGTGATCGGCCACAACATCGCCAACGCCAACACCACGGGCATGAAAGTGTCGCGGGCCGAGTTTTCGGAGGTGTACGCTTCCTCGCTGGGCGCAGCCGGCGGTGGTAATTCGGGCATTGGTGTGCAAGTGGCCACGGTGGCGCAGTTGTTCACCCAGGGGAACCTGAAGATCACGGGCAACCAGTTGGACTTGGCCATCAACGGTGGTGGCTTCTTCCAGGTTCGCTCCACCGATGGAGCAACGCTGTACACGCGCAACGGTGAATTCAAGCTGGACAGCGAGGGCTACATCATCACCAACAACGGTGCGCGGTTGCAGGGTTTCCCGACCAACGAGTCGGGCGTGCGCACGAGCGTGGTGCCGGAAGACCTGGTGTTGCCGACGGGATCGGTGATCGACCCGCGCCGCACCGGTGGCAACCCCGATCCGGCGTTGCAGGGGATGTTCTTGACCGCCAACCTCGATGCGCGGGCGACCTCGCAGGTGGATGTGCCGGTGCCTCCCGCCACGACGACCCGTGCCGCGTTCCCCTTGACCGAGGGCCAGAAAACCTACGGTACCGCGACCAACATCTACGACTCGCAAGGCGTGCCCGTGCCGGTGCAGTTGTATTTCGTCAAGCTCAACGAAGCCAACGCCTGGCAGGTGGTGGCGAGCGCCGACAACGGCGTGACGGGGCAGAACCTGGGCACGATCGAGTTCAGTGCTTCGGGGCAGATCTCATCGATGTTGGGGTCAGACGGTGTCACCACTGCTTTGGACAACATTGATATCCGCTCCGGCGAAGCACCCATTCCGCCGGCGACCGTGCCCAACGCCATCTACACCGGACTCGATGCCCCCAGTGACGGCACTTTGAGCTTCCCGTTGCGGCTCGGCGACGCCCAGGCGGGCTACACCCTGACCCAATACGGCAGCAAATTCGGGGTGTTCGACCTCAAGCAAGATGGTTACACCGCAGGTGAGTTGACCTCGATCGACATTGGGGAAGATGGGGTCATTCTGGCGCGCTATTCCAATGGTGTGTCGATTGCCGAGGGGCAGGTGGCGCTGGGCAACTTCCGCAACCTGCAAGGCTTGCAGCCCATCAACGGCGGCTATTGGTCGGAGAGCGTGTCGTCCGGGCCTGTGGTGTTGGGCGGGCCGCTGGAAGGCCGCCTGGGCCTGGTGCGCCAGAGCTCGCTGGAAGAATCGAACGTGGATTTGACGCAGGAGCTGGTCAACATGATCGTGGCCCAGCGCGCCTACCAGGCGAACGCCCAAACCATCAAGACGCAGGACCAGGTGCAGCAGACCCTGGTCAACCTGCGTTGATTTTGTTCCAGGGTTGAGCTGCCATGGACCGCGTCATTTACACCGCCTTGTCGGGCGCCAGTGCGGCGATGCACCGGCAGCAGGTGCTGTCGCACAATCTGGCGAACGTCAACACCAACGGGTTTCGGGCCGAAATGGCCACCTTCCGCGCGGTGCCGTTGCGCGGCGAAGGCGCCAGCACCCGGGTCTATGCGCTGGAGGCCACGGCGGGCCACCTGGACACACCGGGCGCCATGAACCACACCGGCCGTAACCTGGACGTGGCTGCCGTGGGCTCGTCCTACTTCGCCATTCAAGGGCTGGACGGCATCGAGGCCTACACCCGCGCCGGTTCGCTGCAGGTTTCGGCCCAAGGGTTGCTCGTCGGCCACGGTGGTCTGCCCATGCTGGACGATGCTGGCGCCCCACTGAACATTCCCGACAACGCGCGGGTGTCCATCGCCAAGGACGGCACGGTCAGCGCCCAGGTGGGCAACCAGCCGGTCCAGGCGGTCGGGCGTCTGAAGTTGGTGACGCCGAACGACGAGGTCAAACTCAAGCGCGGCGACGATGGCCTGTTCCGCAGCACCGACGGCGCTCCCTTGCCCCAAGACCCTGCGGCCCAACTCGCTGACGGCATGCTGGAAGGCTCGAACGTGAACCCGGTGGAAGCGATGGTCGGCATGATCAGCGTGGCCCGCCAGTACGAATTGCAGTTGCGGCTGATCCAGAACGCCGAAAAGAGCGACCAGGCCGCTGCCCAGTTGCTGAGTCTCAATGGTTGAGCGCGCCCGCGTGCCCTGACCGTTTCCCGGAGTACACACCATGATCAATTCCTTGCAGATTGCCAAGACGGGCATGCAGGCCCAGCAAACCCAGCTGGACGTGATTTCCCACAACCTGGCCAACGTGTCCACCTCGGGGTTCAAGCGCGGCACCGCCTTGTTCGAGGATTTGATCTACCAAAACCTGCGCCAGGTGGGCGGCAACACGGCCGAACAGTCCGAGCTGCCGACTGGCTTGCAACTGGGCCTGGGCGTGCGCACCGTGGCCACTGCCCGCACCTACACCCAGGGCAGCCTGCAACAATCGGGCAACAACCTGGACGTGGCGATCAATGGCGATGGCTTCTTCCAGATCGAAATGCCCGACGGCACCACCGCGTACACCCGCGACGGCAGCTTCAAGCTGACCGCCCAGGGCGAGCTGGTGACCAACAGCGGTTACCGGGTGCTGGGGGGTGTCACCATCCCGGCCGACACCCGCACTGTGTCGATTGGCACCAACGGCCTGGTGTCGGTGGTGGTGGGCAGCAACCCGACGCCGCAACCGGCGGGCACGATTGAGCTGGCCTCGTTCGTGAACCCGGCCGGCCTGGATCCGCGCGGCCAGAACCTGTTCACCGAAACCAACGCCTCCGGCGCGCCCACCACCGGCGCACCGGGCTCCGAAGGTTTGGGCCCGGTGCTGCAGGGCTACCTGGAAAGCTCGAACGTGAACGTGGTGCAGGAGCTGGTGACGATGATCCAGACCCAGCGCGCTTACGAGATGAACTCCAAGGCCATCCAGACCTCGGACCAGATGCTGCAGCGCCTGACGCAGCTGTGATGCAGGGAAAGGACGCGTGATGCGATACGTATTTTGGGTCGGCCGCCGCTGTGTGGCGTTGGTCACCGTGGTGGTGATGAGCGGCTGTGCCGCGCTGTCGCAGATTCCCGACGTCGATCTGGCCAAGGCGCCCGAAAAAGTGGACTACCCGCAGGCTCGCATGGCCGCGCCCGAGCCGCTGAGCGGCAGCCTGTACAACGCCGCCACCTACCGTCCGGGGTTTGAGGACCACCGAGCGCGCCTGGTGGGTGACACCCTGTCGGTGCAGATCACCGAGCGTTTGTCGGCCTCGCAGCAATCGTCGTCCAACGTCAACCGCGAGTCGGAGTTGGGAGCCAGCGTGTCGGCCTTCCCGTTCCTGGGCGACAACTTGTTGGGTCGCCTCAACGCGGGCGCCACGTCCACCAACACCTTCACGGGCGATGGCGCCACCCAGGCGACCAACACCTTTGCCGGCACCATCACCGCGGTGGTGACCGAAGTGCTGCCCAACGGGCACCTGGTGGTCATTGGCGAAAAGCAGATCGGCGTGAACCAGAACGTGGACGTGCTGCAGTTCTCGGGCACGGTCGATCCGCGCACCATCCGCCCGGGCAACACGGTGCAGTCCACCCAGGTGGCCAACGTCCGGGTGTTGTCGCGTGGTCGTGGCGCCCAGGCCGATGCACAGACATTTGGCTGGCTTTCCCGCTTCTTTTTAACGCTTTTGCCGTTCTAAAGTTTTCTGACAATCGGTTCATGCGGTACGGATGGTGCGGGCTTGGGGCCCACGCCATCGGAAAGGACCCTCATGAACCGATTTTTCATTTTCCTCTCGTCGAAGTTTGCGCTCTCCCTGGTGGCTGGTTTGTGTGCCCTGGCCGGGGTGAGCGCACACGCGCAAGCGATGCGCATCAAGGACGTGGCGGCGGTGCAGGGGGTGCGCAGCAACCAGCTCACCGGCTACGGGCTGGTGGTGGGGTTGGACGGCACGGGCGACCAGTCGTCGCAAATGCCCTACACCAGCCAGTCGTTGGCGAGCTACTTGCAGCAGATGGGCGTTACCTTGCCCGCTGGCGTGAATGTGCAACCCAAGAACGTGGCGGCGGTGCTGGTCACCGCCCAGTTGCCGGCGTTTGCCCGGCCTGGGCAGATGATCGATGTGACCGTGTCGTCGGTGGGCAATGCCAAGTCGCTGCGCGGGGGCACGCTCATCACCACGCCGCTGCGTGGCGTGGATGGCCAGGTGTACGTGCTGGCGCAGGGCAGCCTGCTGGTGGGCGGCGCAGGCGCCTCCGCTGGGGGCAGCAGCGTCACCATCAACCACCTCAGCGCTGGGCGCATTCCGGCCGGCGGTCAGGTGGAGCGGTCGGTGCCCACGCCGTTCCTGCTGGGTGAAAGCATCGACCTGTCGCTGAACGCGGCCGATTTCCAGACCGCGCGCCGGGTGGCGCAATCCATCAACCGTGCTTTGGGCGATGGCACTGCACAGGCGCTGGATGGCCGGGTGGTCCGGGTGCGCGCCCCCCAAGACCCGAACAACCGCGTCGCTTTCGTCGCCGACATTGAAGATTTGCCGCTGGAACTGTCGCGCCCTTCCGCCAAGGTGGTGGTCAACGCCCGCACCGGCTCGGTGGTGATGAACCAGGCCGTGTCTCTGGGCGCCAGCGCGGTTGCGCACGGCAACCTGTCGGTCAGCATCACCTCCACACCGCAGGTCAGCCAGCCGGGGGCGTTCGCGCCACCGGGCGCCCAGACCGTGGTGACCGAGAAGGCCGACATTCAGGTGACCCAGCAGGGCGGGGCCTTGATCCAGATGGCCGCGTCCGCGCAGTTGGGCGACGTGGTCAAGGCCTTGAACGCGTTGGGTGCCACGCCGCAAGACTTGGTGGCCATCCTGCAGGCCCTGAAAGCCG
Source organism: uncultured Macromonas sp. (assembly GCA_964610405.1). Lineage (GTDB taxonomy): Bacteria > Pseudomonadota > Gammaproteobacteria > Burkholderiales > Burkholderiaceae_C > CAZGDZ01. The sequence continues at coordinate 17,012 of CAZSZN010000022.1, forward strand.
CTGGTGCGCTGCAGGCGGAGCTGGAGGTGATTTGACATGAGCATCTCTGCCCACTCTACGGTGTCGCTGGCACAGAGCCGGGGCTTGGCGGTGGACGCCAAGTCGCTGGACAGCCTGAACCATTTGGCCGGGCAGGATGCCAAGTCGGCGATCAAGGAAACCGCTCGTCAGTTCGAGGCGCTGTTCATGAAGGAACTGCTCAAGAGCATGCGCGAAGCGACGATGAAAAGTGGCCTGATGGACAACGAAGAGGGCGATCTGGGCACCCAGTTGCTGGACGAGCAATGGTCGGTGCAGATGACCGGTTTGCCCGGGGGCTTGAGCGAGATGATCGAGCGCCAACTGTCCCAGCAGGTGACGCCCAACGCCGCACTGCAGGGGCAGGCGGTGTCTGCGCGCCCTGCAGCCCCGGTGGCGGGGCGTGCCACGGCCGCCACTTCCGTTGCGCCTTTGCAGGCCACCCCCACCCAGGCCAGCTTTGTGGCCCAGCACCGCCAGGCGGCGCAGCAGGTGGCGCGTGAATCGGGCATTCCCGCCAGCTTCATGATCGGGCAGGCGGCGCACGAAACCGGCTGGGGGCGCAGCGAAATCAAGCACGCCGACGGCAACCCTGCGTTCAACCTGTTCGGCATCAAGGCCGGGCCGGGCTGGAAAGGCAAGGTGGCCGAAATCACCACCACCGAATACGTGGATGGTGCGCCGCGCAAGGTGACGGCCAAGTTCCGCGCCTACGATTCCTACGCCGATTCGTTCCGCGACTACGCCCGCCTGATCAGCCAGAGCCCGCGCTACGCCCAGGTGATGGAGCGGCTGCATTCGCCCCAGGCTTTTGCCAGCGGCCTGCAGAACGCCGGTTACGCCACCGACCCGCGCTACGCCGACAAGCTCAGCCGGGTCATCAACACCACGCTGCAGTTGCAGCGGGCCCAAGGTTGAGGGTTGAACCATGAGCATGAACATCGCGGTTTCGGCCCTCACCACCAACCAGGCGGCGTTGCAGGTCATTGGCCACAACATCGCCAACGTCAACACCGTTGGGTATTCGCGCCAGAGCATCAGCCTGGAGCAGATCCCTGGTCAGAAATTCGGCAACGGCTTTCTGGGCAAGGGCGTCGAAATGGCGGCCGTGGAGCGGTCTTACAACCAGTTCCTCACCCGCGAGGCCAACCTCAGCGCAGCGGCCGCTTCGTCGGCCACGGTGCGTTACCAGCGCCTGCAAACGTTGGAGCAGTTGTTCCCCATGGGTGAGGCCGGGCTGGGCAATCAGCTCAACGGCTTCTTGAATTCCTGGGCCGATGTGGTGGCTTCGCCCACCAACCAGACCGCGCGTGGCGTGGTGCTGACGCGCGCCGAAGAATTTGCCTCGCGCCTGAACCAGACTGCCAGCCAACTGGAGGAGCTGCGGGTCACCACCCGGGTGCAGATCGAGGCTGGGATTGACCAGGCCAACCGCCTGGCCGCCAACATTGCCAGCATCAATCAGAAGGTGGTGGACGCCTATGCCTCGGGCAGCCCGCCCAACGACCTGCTGGACCAGCGCGACCAACTGGTGGCCGAACTGAACAAGATCGTGCAAGTGAACACGCTGGAGGCCGATGACCGGTCGTTGACCGTGTTCGTGGGCGGCAGCGTGCCGATCGTGTTGGCCAACCGCTCGACGCCTCTGGTGGGTTCCGAGTCGGTCAGCACCCAGGGCCGATACACCATCGGCTTTGGCAAAGCCGATGCCATCGTGAACGAGGATCTGATTTCGGGTGGCTTGCTCAAGGGCGTGCTGACGTTTTACAACGACGACGTGGCCGATGTGAGCAACCAGCTGGGCCGACTGGCGCTGTCGACCATGGAGTTGATGAACCGCCAGCATACCCAGGGGCTGGATCTCAATGGCGCGCAGGGGCAAAACTTTTTCCGGCCGCTGGATGCTGGGTATTACGCTGCCGCACTGACCACCATTTCTGGCACAGCGCCCGTTGGCCTGACCTGGGAAGTCAGCCCCGATGCCGACGCACCCGCCAGTTTCAAGGCGTCGGATTACCGGTTGAGCTTTGCGGCAGGCGGCGGCGGAACCGTGACGCGGCTGAGCGACGGCGAAACATTCAATTTCGCAAGCACCGATACCGAAATCACCGTCGATGGGTTGCGGATTTCGGGTTTGGCGGCGACGCCATTGAGTGCCGAGGTGGTGTTGCGCCCTTTCACGTCGGCCGCTGCCAACTTGAAAGTGAATCTCACGTCACCCTCGCAACTCGCCATGGCCAGCCCGGTGGTGGTCCAGACAGGGACAGGCAACTCGGGCAACTTGCAGGTGGAGTCGCTGTACCGGCCGGCTGGCGCGACGCCACCCGCCGACTGGACCAATTCGACCATCGAGTTTGTTTCGGGTGGTTACACCGTCACCACCACCACGGAGTCTCCCCCCGCATTGCCTGTCAGCAGTACGTCGGGCATCATTCCATTCACCTCTGGCCAGCCGATCGAGGTCGATGGTTTCCGACTCACCCTGCGCGGTTCTCCCACCATTGGCGACACCTTCACCGTCAGCGACGCCACCGGCCTGGACATGCGTCAGAACGCCGGCAACGGACAGGCCTTGCTCGCGTTGCGCGACCTCGACGCGCTGGACGGCTACTCGCTGTCCGACGGTTACATCCCGGTGTTTGCGGCCGTGTCCTCCAGCATCCAGGTCGCCAAATCCGACGCCGAGTTCGCGGTCCGCATTGCGGACCAAGCCGAAGCATCCCGTGCCAACCAGTCTGGGGTCAACTTGGACGAAGAAGCCGCCCGCTTGTTGCAGTACCAGCAGTCCTACCAGGCTGCAGCGAAGTACCTGCAAAGCATACAGTCCACCTTCGACACCCTGTTGTCGGCCTTTCGATAAGGAGCGGCGGCCATGAGTTACTTCCGCGTTAGCACCGCCAACAGCTACGACGCCACCATCAACCGCATCAGTCAGCGCACCGCTGAGCTGACCTCGACGCAGGAAAAGTTGTCCGCGGGCAAGCGTGTGCTCAAGGCCAGCGACGACCCGGTGGCCGCCACGTTGGCCGAGCGCGAAAGCAACCGCCTGATGCGCACCGAAGCCGACATGCGGGCCCTGGAGCGCTCCCGCTCCAGCCTGCAGCAAGCGGAAAGCACCGTCGGGCAGATGGGCGAGGTGCTGGCGCGTTTCAAAGAGCTGCTGGTGCAAGGCGGCAACGCCAGTTTGTCGGCCAGCGACCGGCGCAGCATTGCCCAGGAAATGCGGGGTCTGCGTGACCAGTTGTTGAACCTGGCCAATACCCAGGACACCGAAGGCAATGCCTTGTTGGGTGGGCTCGGGCCGTTGAACAGCAGTGGCAAGCCGTTTGCCGATGTGTTCCCGGGCGGCGTGCAGTACCAGGCCATCGAGGGGCAGTACGCCGCTACCGAGACCGGGCTGCCCAACCGGGTGGACGGCGGCTTTGCGCTCATGCGGATCGGCTCCGGCGACGGCTACTTCCAGATCGACAACCAGCAAGGCAGTGTGCTGGTGCAAGACGTCACCATCACCGACATGACGGCGTTGATGGGCTCGAACTTTTTTGCCGACGATGTCACCAAAGCCAACTTTTCGTTGGCGGTGACCTGGGATGGCGCCGACGCGAATTTGCAGGTGACGCGCATCACCGATCCGGGCGGTGGCACGGAGACCGCTACGGTGGTGCAAACCATCCCGTTGGGCGCGGTGGCCCCAGGGCAGACGATCAATCTGCAGCAGGCGCTCAGCGCGTCCTCCATTGCCATCCGCGACGAAACCGATCCTGACCCGTTGAACCATGTGGACTACGGTTTTCAGATCAGCCTCCAAGGTGCAGTGACCGTGCCCAGCGATGCCACGGCTGGCGATACTTTGGCCAGCATTGAACTGACCGCCAGCGAGCCCACCAACCTGTTTGCTTCGCTGCAAAACGCGATCGACACCCTGGAAGACAACAGCCTCAACTCCACCGCCCGCACCCAGTCCCTGGGCGAGGTGCACCAGGAAATGCAATCGGGGCAGGACCGTTTGTTGTTGGTGCGGGGGCGCTTGGGCGAGTTGCTGCTGCGCGCCGACAGCATCGACGGTCTGTTGCAAGACCGGTCCGTGGCGGGGCAGGAGCAGTTGTCCAACCTGACCGACCTCGACATGGTCAAAGGCATCTCCGAATTCCAGACCCAGCAGCTGGGGCTGCAGGCCGCGTTGCAGTCCTACGCCCAAGTACAAAGATTGTCCCTGTTCCAGTACATTGCATGATGTATGTCCCTCAACCTGTTCGAGCATGTGGCGCTGGCTTACCAGCCCATCTGGGGCTTGAACCGCCAGCTCGCGGGGGTGCGTTTGCGCTTGCACGCCCTGAGCCCGGCGACCGTGGACGCCGCGCACCTGCTCACGCAGCTGGCCAACACCTGGAGTGACCAGTCCCCCACGCTGGTGCTGTCTTTCGCGCAGACCGCGCTGCTCAAACAGGCCCTGGCCGCCGAGCCGCTGGATGGGGTGTGGCTGGAAGTCCCCGATTACGGCGACGATGAACCGCCTGGCATGGTCGCCGCCTTGGCCCAAGCCCATGGGCTGGGCCACCGCTTGGTGCACGACGCTGCCTTGCGCCATGCCCGCGTCTGGCCCGCCACCGGTCCTGGTCAGCACCGCTACTTGTTGCATTTGTGGCCTGAAGATGTCCAGCGCGTCCAGGCCGCCGTGGCCGCAGGGGGTGAAGGCAGCCCCCTCATGAGTGGGCAGCTCTACCGCGACCTGGGGCGGCGTGAGGTGGCGGCACACGCCCTCGACCAACGCCATGCCTGGGGGGTGTGTGGTTGGCCTCAGGACGACGTGCTGGCCGCCCACCGCCGGTACGGCGTGCCGGTGGACAAACGGACGTTGGTGCGGGTCCAGCAGGCGTTGATGAAAGAAAGCGCCATGGATCACGTCGAGGCGTTGATCCACCAGGACGCGGTGTTGACTTACCGCGTGCTCCGCTTGGTCAACTCCCCGGTGTTTGGCACCAGCCGCGACGTCACCACCGTGCGCCAAGCGTTGATGCTCCTGGGCCAACGCCGGCTGCGCGACTGGCTGCTGGAGCTCATGCCCGGCGCCTCGGCCGATCTCGACCTGTTGCCCGTGCGGCTGGGCCTCGTGTTGCGTGCCCAGATCATGGAAAACCTGATGGATGCGGGCGTGGAGCAAGACCTCGCCACCGAAATTTACGTCACCGGCCTGTTCTCCGGGCTGGACCGGTTGACGCAAGAGCCGCTGTCCACCGCTTTGCGACGCGTCCCGGCGTCCGAGGCCATGGTGCAAGCGTTGCTGCTGCAGTCTGGCCCTTATTTCGCGTATTACGACATCGCTCGGCGCATGGAGTCGTTCGAGGCCCAGGGTTCGTTGGCGGCGTTTTGTCAGAACACCGGTTTTGCACTCGACAGTGTGAACCGCGCACTGCTGCGCACCCTGTCGCAATGGCGCAACCAGCTTTGAAGGATGGGCCGGCCTGAGGCCGCTTACACCTTCACCAGCTCCAGGGGCAGGTTGTGGTCTACCACCACCTGGTTGCGCCCGGCCTGCTTGGCGCGGTACATCGCCTGGTCGGCCCGGTGGATGGCGGTTTCCAGGTCATCGCCCACGCCAAAATGGGCGACACCGATGCTCACCGTCAGCGGAATCGGTCCGGTGCCGGTGGTGAGTGGCTGTGCAGCCACGGCCTGACGCAGCCGTTCGGCCACATCGTGGGCATCGCGCAGTGGGGTGTTGGGCAAAAAGGCGCCGAATTCCTCGCCGCCCAGTCGGCCCAGCACATCTTCCTTGCGCAGGGCGCGCTGGGCCACCTCCACAAAATGTTGCAGCGCCAGGTCGCCAAAGCGGTGGCCGTGCTGGTCGTTCACCGCTTTGAAATGGTCAATGTCCATCACCAGCAGCGGTACCACCGCTTGGCGTCGGCGTGCCAGGCTGGCCGCCTTGTCCAGCAGCGTCATGAAGGTCCGGCGGTTGAACACATCGGTCAGCGAGTCTTTCTGCGCCAGGGCGCGCAGCTCGGCGCTCAAATGCTCGTTCACCAGCATCAGCACGGTGAATGAAATCGTGAGCAACGCCACCATGCTTTCCACCACCACCCAGTGCGCAGCGTCCAGCATGACCTGGTAGTCGACGGCCAGCCGCATTTGCCCGATGAACAGCAAGGGCCGCACCACCATGAAGAGCCCGTGCAGACCGCACGCCCAGGCGAACAAATGCCGCACCGGGAATTGATGCCGTGGGCTGCGGCTCATGGCCCAACCGGTGTACAGGTACATCGCGCCGCCCGCCACGCTGAACAGCCCGAACCGCAACTGCCGTGGTGGCTCCAGCCCTTCAAACACCAGCACCGCCGCCGTCAGGCACAAGGCCAACGTCAACAATCGACGGGCAGACCACACCGGCAACCCGAGGTACAAGCGGGCGCCAGCCAGGCAGAAGCCGGCCGTGCCCAGCGTGAACAACACCATCCCCATGTTCCCCAGCAGCACGGGCAATTCAAGCCGGTACAGGTAATTGAGTATGGCGATGGTGGCGCAGCCGAAAGACAGTGCCCACGCCCACAATCCGGGCACCCGTCGGTTGAACAGCCACACTGCCGCCAGCAGCGTGGCGATGCACCCGCTCATGATGAGGCTGGCGACAAGCAAGGTCCAACTGTGCATGAAGGGCGTAGGCGGCCTAGGAAGGCTGCTATGTTACCCGGTCAGCGGTGTTCTGTCGCGATATGGGGGCCGTTTATGCAAAACCCCTTCAGGGTTCTTCACCGGCCGTGCTTGATGTCCGCCGAGCAACGGCTTCCAGCCTGGTTCCCGACAAATGGGTTCGATGGGGTTGAAGTTGCGCATCGTTGAGATTTATATGGAAATTTTGAAGATTACTATTAATTTGTAATTTTTAAAATCTCACTATAAACTCCGCTGCATGGACCCAATACGCAACCCCTTTTCCCCTGGCGCCGGGACCCCGCCGCCCGAACTGGCTGGCCGAAACGAGCTGCGCGAATCTTTGCGCATTGCGCTTGAGCGCGCCAAGATTGGGCGCCCGGCCAAGAGCGCCATGCTGGTTGGTTTGCGCGGCGTCGGTAAGACGGTCCTGTTGGATCGGATCAGGATGGATGCCGAAGCGGCCGGCATTCACACGGTCCGCGTTGAGGCGCCTGAAGGGCGTTCGCTGCCCGCACTGATTGCGCCGCAATTGCGCCAGGCCCTGCTGCGCTTGAGTCAAATCGCCGCCGCGAAGGACGTTGCTGTGCGCGGGTTGCGTGCGCTGGCGGGTTTCGCGCGCAAGTTGAAGGTGACTTTCGGCGACATCGAGGTGGGCATCGACTACGAGCCGGAACCGGGCCTTGCGGATAACGGCGACCTGGAGCACGACCTCCAAGCGCTGTTGGAGCAAGTCGGTTTGGCCGCCAAATCGGCCAACACGGCGCTGGCCATTTTCATCGATGAGTTGCAGTACGTGGAGGAGGCACAGCTGGCAGCCCTCATCAC
>CAZSZN010000023.1:0-23279 GCA_964610405.1 uncultured Macromonas sp.
CGTCGATGTCCTGCAGGTCCTCCGGCTCGGTGCTGTCGATGTAGCGCGGCAGGTTGAGGTTGAAGTCGTTCTTCGGGTCGGCGATCTCAGCCAGCGGCACCAGGCGGGCAAAACGCGGCACGTCGGCCTGCCGGATGAACGTGTCGACGATGCGGTGGATGTCTTGCTCGCGCAGACGGTTCTTGTTCCCGTCCTTGATGAAGCCCTTGCTGGCGTCAATCATGTAGATGCCGGTGCCCGCAGCCGCACGCGCCCCGGCGCCAGCCTTGTCCAGCATCAGGATGCAGGCGGGGATGCCAGTGCCGTAGAACAGGTTGGCTGGCAGGCCGATGATTCCCTTCAGGATGCCCGAGCGCACCAGCTGCCTACGGATGTTGGCCTCCGCATTCCCGCGGAACAGCACTCCGTGCGGCAGGATACAGGCGCCCTGGGCCGTTCCCTTCATCGACCGGATGATGTGCAGCAGGAAGGCGTAGTCGCCCTGCTTGGCTGGCGGCTCGCCCCACGCAAAACGTTGCCACGGGTCGTTGGCCGGGGTCAGGCCGGTGCTCCAGGTCTTCACCGAGAATGGCGGGTTGGCCACCACATAGTCGTAGGTGCGCAGCTGCAGCCCGTCCTTGAACTTCGGGTCGGCCAGCGTGTTGCCGGTCAGGATGCTGGCCGTCGGAAAGTCGTGCAGGATCATGTTCATGCGCGCCAGGCCAGCGGTGGTCACGTCCATCTCCTGGCCTTCCAGGGTGATGTGCGTGCCGGCCTGTGCCGCCACCTTCAGCAGCAGCGAGCCCGAGCCGCATGTGGGGTCGTAGGCTGTCGTCGAGGCCTTGGCGTTGTGCGGGCCGATGCCCAGCACCTTGGCGATGACGCGGCTGACTTCGCTCGGCGTGTAGAACTGGCCCTTGCTCTTGCCACTTTCGGTGGCGAAGTGGCGCATCAGGTATTCATACGCGTCGCCCAGGATGTCGTCACCGTCGGCGCGGTGGCGGCTGAAGTCCAGGTCTTTGGACTCGAAGATGCCGATCAGGTTGGTGAGCTTGTCGACTTTTTCCTTGCCGGAGCCCAGCAGCGCGTCGTCGTTGAAGTCGGCCTTGATGCGCAGGCGGTTGGCCTCTTCCAGCGGGCGGACGATCCGCTTGTTGATCTGGTCGCCAATGTCGCTCTTGCCCTTGAGGGCGACCATGTCGGCAAAGCTGGCGCCTTCGGGAATCTGGATGGGCGCGAAGGGCTGGCTGGCGTACTTGTCGCTGATGTATTTGATGAACAACAGGACCAGCACGTAGTCCTTGTACTGGCTGGCGTCCATGCCGCCGCGCAGTTCGTCACAGGAGGCCCAGAGTTTGGAATACAGGTCTGACTTCTTGATGGGCATTGGGGCAGTCGTTCGCTGGCGAGTCGGGTGTTCGTTTGTGACGGAAGTTTAAGCCTCGCAGGGGCCGTTCCATAATGCCTCCATGGAGCAAAGCGCTTTCGTTTTTCAGGCGGTCCTGTGGCGGTACGCTGGCCCCACGGCTTGGTACTTCGTCACGCTGCCGTTGGCTGTGGCCGCGCAGATCCGGCCGCACGCGGCCAAGGTGGGGTTCGGCTCGGTGCGGGTGCGGGCGTGCATCGGCGGCACCAGTTGGAAAACCTCCGTGTTCCCGGACAAAGCCTCGGGTTCGTACCTGTTGCCGGTGAAGGCGCAGGTACGCAAGCAGGAAGCCCTGAGCGAAGGGGCGGAGGTGGTGGTGTTTCTGGAGTTGTAGTGCCGGCTGGCCCGCTACACTGCCGCCCATGAGCATCCGCCCCATCCTGAAAATGGGCGACCCGCGCCTGCTGCGCGTGGCGCGCCCCGTCACCGAGTTCGGCGCCCCCTGGCTGGCCGAGCTGTTGCAAGACCTGCAGGACACGATGACCGCCGCCAACGGCGCCGGCTTGGCCGCCCCGCAAATCGGGGAGGACTGGCAGGTGGTGATCTTTGGCACCGGCGCGCCCAACCCGCGCTACCCCGAAGCGCCGGTGGTGCCGCGCACCGTGCTCATCAACCCGGTGATCGAGCCGCTGGGCGACGAGCTGGAGGACGGCTGGGAAGGTTGCCTTTCGGTGCCCGGCCTGCGCGGTGTGGTGCCGCGCCACCGCCACATCGTCTACCGGGGCTGGGACGAGCATGGCCTGCCGCTGGAGCGGCGGGTCAGCGGCTTCCACGCGCGGGTGGTGCAGCACGAGTGCGACCACCTGATCGGCCGCTTGTACCCCACCCGCATGACCGACCTGACGCGCCTGGGTTACACCGAGGTGCTGTTTCCCGGGCTGGACGCGGCCGACGATTGAGCGCGGTCCGGGTGTTTCAATGGCCCGCTTGATTTGAGAACGATTCTCATTTAATATCGGTTCCAGCCCAGCACAACTGGAGATGGAACCATGAACATCGATCTTGAACCTCGCGACGACGAATACGTGATGCCTTGTGCCGAGGCCATGCTGGCCGGCACCCTGGCCCTGTTGACCGGCCACGCCGAATGCGATTGTCCGAGCCAGCGCGAGCTGATGGCGCGCAAGGTGCGCTCCAACCTGTTCTTTCTGGCGCAGCACCCGGGTTTGTCGCCCGAGTTCCGCACCGTGGCCCAGCGCATGCATGGCCATTGGGACCGCATGATCGAGCCGCGCCAGGCCGCTTGGCACGCGCCCGCCGCCCTGGTGCAGTGATGCGGAAGCCACGCGCATGTGCATGACCCGCAAACCCACCGCTGTGCTGCCTTGGCCTGCGGTCGCCACGTCGGCGACCGAACCTGTGGCGGTGCAAATCCCCGATCACGTCACCTCCACGGTGGAGCGCCAGCGCCGCCGCCGCTTGTGGGAACTGAGCCCGCATGCCGCCTGCCCGGTGCTGGGCGTGTGCGTGCCCCTGCCGCTGTTGCGCCAGCTCATGGGCAAGGCCCGACTGGACACCGCGCAGCGCTCCGACTACGACCTGCACACCATCGCCGTGGCCGAATGCCGGCGCCGTTCTCCGCTGGCCGAGGCGGTGCACAAGGCGCTGGACGAACGCTTCGCGCTGGCGCTGCGCCAGGTGCGCACCCTCAAAGGCAGCGAGGCGCTGAAAGCCCACTGGGGGGCTGCGTTGGAGCGCCCGGATTGGGCGGGCGACTTGTGGGCCTTGCTGACCCATGCGGACATGACCTCCGCGCTGGAATACGAGGTGCTGGGCCAGGTGCACATGCTGCAGCACCAGGTGGGCATGGTGGTGCGCTTGGAGCAGCGCAAGGTGGACGACTTGCGCAGCGACCACCGCCAGTGGCGCCAGGAGCGGGAGGCGGCCCAACAACGGCTGCAAGACCAGACCCGCGAGTGGGGTGCCCGGCTGGAGGCGAAAGACCAGGCCTTGATGCGTTTGCGCGCCGAACTGGTTCGCCAGGTCAGCCTGACCGCAGACGCCCAGCAGGCGCTGAACGAACTGCGGCAGCAGGTGCCCGATCTGGAGGCGCGGGAGCGGCTGGCGCAGCACAACACCGCGTTGCAGACGCAAGTGACGGCGCTGCAAGCCACGGTGCGTCAGTTGCGCCGAGAGGCGGCCCAGCGGGCCACGGCCCCAGCGGCTCCCATCGCCACGGAGGAAGCGGGTGGCCGCTGGGCGCCACCCACAGCACCAGACGCGGCCAGCGCCCCGTGCCAGTGGATGGTGGCGCCCATGGCCAGCGCGGTGCCGCTGCAATCGCGCCGGGTGTTGTGCATCGGCGGCCGGCCAGCGCACGTGCCGGCCTACCGTTCGCTGGTCGAATCGCGCGGCGCCGCTTTCTTGCACCACGACGGTGGGCAAGAGGACAGCCTGACCCAACTGCCCGCCAACCTGGCCGCTGCCGATCTGGTGATTTGCCAGGTGGGTTGCATCAGCCACAACGCCTACTGGCGGGTGAAAGAGCATTGCAAGCGCACCGGCACCCCGTGCGCGTTCGTGGAAAGCCCCAGCCGCTCCGCGCTGGAACGTGCGCTGGAAGCCATCACGACAACCTCCTTGCCCGAAGCACCCACCAACGACTGAACTTGCGGCGATACTTGCCGACCTATGAATCTGTCGTGGATGCGTCGGGCCCGCCCTCAGGAGCCCGGGAGGGTGGTGGGCACGTTGGCGCTGGCCGTCGTGGCGGCGGTGGTGTGCGTCTGGTGGGGCACGCCCATTCCCTGGATGATCGGCCCGCTGCTGGTGACCGCTGTCGTGTCGCTGGCGGGGGCACCCACCCGCAGCCATCCGCCCTTGCGCAACGCGGGGCAATGGATCGTGGGCACCGCGTTGGGGCTGTACTTCACGCCGCAGGTGGCGGCACTCATCGGACAGTTGTGGTGGGCCTTGGCGCTGGGGGTGTTGTGGGCGCTCTGGCTGGGCTGGCTCATGGCGCGCTGGATGGTCTGGTTCAACGCCCGACAGCTGGGTTTGCCACCCGAGCAGATGCGCAGCACCGCCTACTTTGCCAGCGCCATCGGGGGCGCGTCCGAAATGACGCTGCTGGCCGACCGCTGGGGCGCGCGGGCCGATCTGGTGGCCGCCGCGCACAGCCTGCGGGTCTTGCTGGTGACGCTGTCGGTGCCATTTGCCATCCAGTTCTGGGGTGTGAGCGGGTTGGATGCGGCGTCGCTGGAGCGCCCTCCCATCACCCCCGCCATGGGGTTGTGGCTGGCGCTGGCCACGGGCGCCGGGGCTTGGGTGTTTTTGCGCCTGCGCCGGGCCAACCCCTGGTTCATGGGCGCCTTGCTGGTCAGTTTGGCGTGGAGCGTGAGCGGTGGCTTGCAGGCCAGCTTGCCCACCTGGCTCACCAACGCGGCCCAGTTGTGCATTGGCGTCAGCCTGGGGGTGCGGTTTCGGCCGGCGTTTTTGCACACCGCGCCGCGTTGGCTGGGCTCGGTGGCCCTGGGCACACTGGGCTTGATGGTGGCGTGCACCGCTTTGGCCTGGGCGTTGGCGCACTTCACCGGCCAGCACCTGGCCACGCTGGTGCTGGCTACCGCGCCCGGCGGCATTGCCGAAATGGCCATCACCGCCAAAGTGCTGGCGCTGGGCGTGCCGGTGGTGACCGCGTTCCAGGCCACCCGTCTGGTGGCGGTGCTGTTGCTGGTGGGGCCGATCTACCGCTGGGGCTATCTGCGATAGCCCATCGCTATCCCGCGTTTGCAAAGATTGAAATTCACAAAGCGGTCCGCCTTCACTACAGTAGAGCTATTCCTGCTTCGGGAGTGAGCCATGAAAACCCTGTCCGTCCGTGTCTACTGGCGCCCCGCCTGGCGTTCGCACCGTGCGTACTGGCTGCACGGCCTGTCGCAGTTGGCGCAGGTGTTCTGAGTAAGATCAAACGCAGGCACCGTGCCTTTTGTTTTCAGTTTTCCGGAGAGCCCATGGCCAAAAAATCCACCGCCCCCGCCAAAGCCGTCAAGATGGACATCGGCATCAGCGACAAAGACCGCGCCGCCATCGCACAGGGCCTGAGCCGTCTGCTGGCCGACACCTACACCCTATACCTGACGACGCACAATTTCCACTGGAACGTCACCGGTCCGATGTTCAACAGCCTGCACACCATGTTCATGGCGCAGTACACCGAGCTGTGGAACGCGGTGGACCCGATCGCCGAGCGCATTCGCGCCCTGGGCCACGTGGCGCCGGGCTCTTACGCGCAGTACGGCAAACTCAGCTCTCTGCCCGACGCGCCGGCCGAGCCGCCCAAGGCGCTGGAGATGGTGCGCATCCTCGCGCAAGGCCACGAAGCCGTGGCGCGCACGGCCCGCAGCATTTTCCCGCTGGTGGACCAGGCCAGCGACGAACCCACCGCCGACGTGCTGGTGCAACGCCTGGCCGTGCACGAGCAGACGGCGTGGATGTTGCGCTCGCTGCTGGAGGACTGATCCTGCCTCTCAAGGCCCCGCCTGCTGCTGCAAGAACGCCAGCAGCCGGTCGGCGGCCGGCGTCAGTTCGTGCTGTTTGCGAAAGCAGATGGCGAACTGGCGCTGCGCCCAGCCGTTGAGCAGCGGCACCAGGCGGACTTGCCCCGCCGACACGTAAATGCCGCTGACTTCGCGCGGCACCACGCTGATGCCCAGGCCCGCGCCCACGACGCGAAACGCCGCGTCAAAGTTGGACACGACCACCCGGTAGCTCATGCGCCGACCGGCTTTGGCCGCCGCCCGGTCCAGCATGCTGTACACTGCGGTCGAAGGCGGTAGGCCCACGTGCTCAAAGTCCAGCGTGTCTTCAAAACGGACCGCCTCATGCGCCGCCAAGGGGTGATCGTGCGGCACCGCCAAGGCCAGTTCATCGCGCCGGTAAGGGCGTGATTCGAGCCCCCGAAAATCGACGTTGCCCCAGCACACACCCAGCGACGCCACGCCATCGCGCACCATGCCCACCACGTCCTTGGAAAAGCGCTCCTCGATGTCCACCTTGATGTCGGCGTGTTCGGGGTCGCGCATGAACTGGGCCAGGTCGTCGAGCAGCGATTCGGCGATGGCCGAGGCACTGGCCACCACGCTGACCTGACCCTTGATGCCGCCTTTGAAGGCGGCCATGTCGGCCTCGATGCGGTCCAGGGTGAACAGGATTGAGCGGGCATGCTCCAGCAACGCCCGGCCGGCTGCGGTGGGCACCGCGCCATGGCGCCCGCGCACCAGCACCGTGGTGCCCACCGCGTCTTCCAACTGCGCAATCCGCTTGCTGATGGCCGACGGCTCGATGTGCTGCTCCGCCGCCGCGTCCTTCATGTTGCCCGCGTCGCACACCGCCACCAGCAGGCGCAAGGTTTTCAGGTCCAGGTCTCGCATGGGGGTAAACCCGCAAATAAATTTCCAAAATGGAATTTAAACACTTCCAAAACATCACTGGATGTTTTTTGTGGAAATCATAGACTCCTCTCCATCCCCAGCGCAAGCTGAAACGCCATACCCCGTTCCGATGGAAATTCGCCCCATGTCCCCCTTGCCGCCCCAGGCGGTCATCCGCGAAGTGGGCCTTCGCGATGGCCTGCAAAGCATTCAGACCATCCTGCCCACCGAGCGCAAATGCGCCTGGGTGGCCCAAGCCTACGCGGCGGGCCAACGCGAAATCGAGGTCGGCTCGTTCGTGCCGGCGAAGCTGCTGCCGCAACTGGCCGACACGGCCGAGGTGCTGGCGTATGCCCAAACCCTGCCGGGCCTGAAGGCGTCGGTGCTGGTGCCCAACCTGAAGGGGGCCGAGCGCGCGCTGGAGGCCAACGCCGACCTGATGCTGCTGCCGCTGTCGGCCAGCCACGCTCACAGCCTGGCCAACCTGCGCAAAACGCCCGACGAGGTGGTGGCCGAGATGGGTCGCATCCGCGCGGCACGCGACGCCTCGGGCCGCAAGACCTTGATCGAAGGTGGCGTGGGCACTGCGTTCGGCTGCACCTTGCAGGGCGAGGTGCAACCCGCCGAGGTGCTGCGCCTGATGCAAGCCCTGCTGGACGCCGGGGCCGACCGCGTCAGTCTGGCCGACACCGTCGGTTATGCCAGCCCGCGCGCCGTGACCGAACTGTTCGAGGCCGCGATGAAGCTGGCCGGCGACCGCTTCTGCTGCGGCCACTTCCACGACACGCGCGGCCTGGCCCTGGCCAACGTCTACGCGGCGCTGCAGGTGGGTGTGACGCGGTTTGACGCGTCCTTGGCCGGCATTGGGGGCTGCCCCCATGCGCCGGGCGCCAGCGGCAACACCTCCACCGAAGACCTGGCTTTCATGTTGGCGGCCTGTGGCGTGCGCACCGGTCTGGACATGGACGCCCTGCTCGCGCTGCGCCAGCAGGTGGCGGGCTGGCTGCAGGGCGAGCAGACCCATGGGGCCTTGTGGCGGGCGGGCGTGCCCAAAGCAGTGGCTCTGGCCGCCTGAACACCTTTCGAGAACAGGACAGTTACATGAACACAGCATCCACCGGCCTGCCCCTGGAGGGCGTGCGCGTTGTCGAATTCACCCACATGGTCATGGGCCCCACCTGCGGCATGATCCTGGCCGACTTGGGGGCCGAGGTCATCAAGATCGAGCCGCCCGGTGGCGACAAGACCCGCAACCTGCCGGGCCTGGGCATCGGTTTTTTTCGCAGCTTCAACCGCAACAAAAAGAGTGTGGTGCTGGACGTGCACACCGAAGATGGCCTGGCGGCGGCCAAGGAGCTGATCGGGCAGTGCGATGTGTTGCTGGAAAACTTCCGCCCAGGGTTGATGGAGAAGCTGGGCCTTGGCTACGCCGAACTGCAGCAACTGTTTCCTCGTTTGATCTACGTGTCTCACAAAGGCTTTTTGCCCGGCCCGTACGAGAGCCGCCTGGCGCTGGACGAAGTGGTGCAGAACATGGCGGGCCTCACCTACATGACCGGCCCGGTGGGGCGTCCACTGCGGGCAGGCAGTTCGGTCAACGACATCATGGGTGGCATGTTCGGTGCCATCGGTGTGCTGGCGGCCTTGCGCGAACGCGACCGCACGGGCCAAGGGCAGGAAATCCAGAGCGCCCTGTTTGAGAACTGCTGCCTGCTCGCGGCCCAGCACATGCAGCAGTTCCAGATGACGGGCGAGGTGCCCCCGCCGTTCCCGTCGCGCGTGTCGGCGTGGAGCGTGTACGACACCTTCACCGTGGCCCAAGGCGAGCAACTGTTCATTGGGGCCGTGAGCGACAAGCAGTTCCAGGTGCTGTGCAGCGTGTTGGCGCGTGACGACTTGGCCACCGACCCCGCACTGGCCACCAACGCCCAGCGGGTGGCCGTGCGCCCCCAGCTGCTGGCGCAGCTCCAGAGCACCTTGCAGCACCGCGAATTGGACGAACTGTGTGCCGCGCTGCAGGCAGCCGGTCTGCCCTACGCCAAGGTGGTGCGGCCTGACCAACTGGTGCACGACGAGCACCTGATTGCCAGCGGCGGCCTGGTGCCGATGGAAACCGACAGCGGCGACACGACCCAGGTGGTGCTGTTGCCTCTGCTGATGGGGGGGCGCCGCCCGGGTGTGCGCCAACCCTTGCCCAAGGTGGGCGAGCACACGCAAGAAGTGCTCGGCGCCTTGAGCCCTGCTTGATTTTTCACCACAACCTTGACCACTGGAGACAAACATGACCACCTTGCATTTCACCCGCCGCGCCGTTCTTGCTGCTGTTGCCGCATCGGCCACTTTGCTGTCCAGCGGCTTGGCCACCGCACAGTCCAGCAGCGCGCCCCTGCGCGTCATCTTGCCCGTGGGCGCAGGCTCGGGCGTGGACACCATCGTGCGTGCGGCGCAAAACGCGTTGTCCAAGGCGCTGGGCGGCCAAGCGGTGGTGATTGAGAACCTGCCGGGTGCCGGTGGCATCACCGGAACCCAGACCTTGGTTCGCGCCGCACCCGATGGCAACACCGTGGCCTTCATTTCGAACAACCACGCGGTCAACCCCAGCGTGTTCAAAAGCCTGCCCTACGACAGCCTGAACGACATCACGCCGATCAGCGTGGTGGGGGGCTCGCCGTTTGTGCTGGTGGTGAACCCCGCCAAGGTCAACGTGAAAACCGCCAAGGAAATGCAAACGCTGCTCAAGGCCCAGCCCGGTGTATTCAACATGGCGTCCTCGGGCAACGGCACCATCATCCACCTGGCCGGTGAAATGTACGCCGATGCATTGGGTGTCAGCGCACAGCACGTGCCTTACCGCGGCATGGGGCCCATGTTGACGGACCTGATCTCGGGGCAGGTGCAGTTCGGGGCGGCGGCGGTGGCGGCGGCACAGGGTCATGTGGCATCGGGCCGTCTGCGGGCCATTGGCGTGATGGGCAGCCAACGCGTGCCGTCCATGCCCGATGTGCCGACGATCGCGGAACAGGGTTTCCCGGAGGTGGATGTGTCGGGCTGGTTCGCCATGGTCGGCCCCAAAGGCTTGCCGGCCGCGCAGGTCAAACGCCTGCACGATGCCGTGGTGGCCGCCTTCAACGATCCCGATGTGAAGGCCGCCATGGCCAAACAAGACAACTTCATCAACCCCACCACGCCCGAGGCGGCAGCGAAGTTCCTCAAGGTGGAACAGGACCGCTACGCCCGTCTGGTGGCCAAGGCCGGCATCAAGCTGGATTGAATGGCCTGAAAACAAAACGTTGACGCCAGCGGACCTGCATGGCAGCCCCGTTGGGTGTGTGCAGGTTCGAGTTCGTCCAATGCGCATCGCCCACCGCTGGTGTGCCTGACGTTTGTTCGAGAAGTAGACACGCCACCAAGGTATCCACATGGCACTGTACGCGCTTGAAAACACCGCCCCCCAATTGGCCGATGACGTCTGGGTGGCCGACTCAGCCCAGGTCATCGGTGATGTTCGGTTGGGGGCCCAATCCAGTGTCTGGTTTGGTGCCATCGCTCGGGCCGACAACGAGCCCATGGTCATCGGGGCCGGCAGCAACATCCAGGAGGCGGCCGTGCTGCACGCCGACCCCGGCTATCCCTTGACCATCGGCGAGAACGTCACCGTCGGGCACCAAGCCATGTTGCACGGTTGCACCGTGGGCGATGGTTCGCTGATCGGTATTGGCGCTGTCGTGCTCAACGGCGCGCGCATCGGTAAAAACTGTTTGGTGGGGGCGGGGGCCTTGGTGACCGAAGGCAAAGTCTTCCCCGATGGCAGCCTCATTGTGGGCAGTCCTGCGGTGGTGAAGCGCGAATTGAGCGCCGAGCAAATCCAGGCGCTGTACGCCAGCGCCAGCCACTACCAAGCCAACGCCCGTCGATTTGCGCGCGGGCTGCGGCGCCTGGATTGACCCCAGCCCCACGGCCCTTCAGGCCAGCGACCCTGCCAACCCACGCACGCCGGCCGGTTGCTTCCACTGGCCCGCGTAGCGGCCCATGTCCAGCCCTTCGGTGCTGATGGCGGGCTGCACGCCCATCACCTGGTCGGCCAGCACCTGGGCGCTGCCGCAGGCCATGGTCCAGCCCAGCGTGCCGTGGCCGGTGTTCAGGAACAGGTTGTGCAGCGGGGTGGCGCCCACCAGCGGGGTGCCGTCGGGGGTCATCGGGCGCAGGCCGGTCCAGAACTCGGCCTGGGCCAGGTCGCCGCCCGGGAACAGTTCGCGGGTGACCTTTTCCAGCGTTTCACGGCGGCGCGGGTTCAGGCGCAAATCGAACCCGCCCAACTCGGCCATGCCGCCCACGCGGATGCGGTTGCCCAGGCGGGTGAGGGCGATTTTGTAGGTCTCGTCCAGCACGGTGGACTGGGGTGCCAGCCGCTCGTCCTGCAGCGGAATGGTCAGCGAATAGCCCTTGACCGGGTAGACCGGAATGTCCAGCCCCAGCGGCAACAACAGGCCGCGTGAGTAGCTGCCTGCGGCCAGCACATAGCGGTCGGCCTTCAGCACGCTGCCGTCGCCCAGGTGCACGCCTTGCACGCGTTGGCCCTGGGTGTCGATGCGCTGGATGGTCTGCCCCTGCAGGAAGCGCACGCCCTGGGCCGCCGCCCGCGCCGCCAGTTGGGTGGTGAACTGGTGGCAGTCGCCGGTTTCGTCGTTGGGCAGGCGCAGGCCGCCCGCGAACGACACGCTGGCTTGGGCCAGGGCCGGTTCGATGCGGCAGACGCCGGCGCGGTCCAGCAACTCAAACGGCACGCCGCAGGCTTGCAGCACCTCCACGTCGCGCTGGGCGGCGTCCAGTTGGGCCTGGGTGCGGAACAGTTGCAGCGTGCCGCCGCTGCGCTCGTCGTAGCTCACGCCGGCTTGGGTGCGCCAGTCGCGCAGGCAGTCGCGGCTGTATTCCGACAGGCGCATCATCCGCTCTTTGTTGACCGCGTAGCGCCCGGCGGAGCAGTTGGCCAGCATGGAGGCCATCCAGCGCAGTTGGAACCAGGAACCGTCCAGGCGGATGGCCAGCGGTGCGTGCCGCTGGAACAGCCACTTCATGGCCTTGAGCGGGATGCCCGGCGCCGCCCATGGGGTGGAATAGCCCGGCGACACCTGGCCGGCGTTGGCGTAGCTGGTTTCCAGCGCCACGCCAGGCTGGCGGTCCACCACCGTCACCTCGGCACCTTGGCGGGCCAGCGCCCACGCCGTGGTCACCCCAATCACACCACCACCCAGAACAGCGACTTTCATGACGAAAACCTCAATGTCTTGATGAATGTTGATGTTATGGATTGCTGGCAGCAGGGTTTTCTGTATTTGCAATGAATCTCGGTGAAAATTGCTGATCTGTTGCCGGCGGCCTGTGGCTGCACCGAAAAATGTCTGAACTCGACCGCATTGACCGAAAAATCCTGGATTTGCTGCAGCGCCACGGCCGCATGTCCATGACCGAATTGGGCGAACAGGTGGGGCTGTCCACCTCGCCCTGTTCAGAGCGCGTCAAGCGCCTGGAGCGCCAGGGCTACATCAGCGGCTACCACGCGCACGTGGACCCGATGCGCCTGGGGCGCTCGCTGCTGGTGTTCATTGAAATCACGCTGTCGCAGAAGTCGCCGCAGATTTTTGAGGCAGTGAAGCGCGAGGTGGGGCAGATGCCCGAGGTGCTGGAGTGCCACCTGGTGTCGGGCAGTTTTGACTACCTGCTGAAGGCGCGGCTGCGGGTGATGACCGAGTACCGCGAACTGCTGGGCAAGATCCTGAACAAGATCCCGGTGCCCGCGCAGTCCAACAGCTATGTGGTGATGGAGGAAATCAAGGAGAGCACGGTGATGCCGATGGACCGGTGAGGCGGGTTGTTGCCCCCAACCGCTGCCGCACCACCTCCGCAAAATACCGTGCCCCGATCGGCAGCACCGCGTCGTTGAAGTCGTACTGGCCGTTGTGCAGCGGCACCCCGCCGGTGGACCCGGCCGCGCCGTTGCCTATGAACACAAACGCGCCAGGCACCGCTTGCAGGAAGGCGCCAAAGTCTTCCGAAATCATCATCGGCGCCACGTTGCCATCCACGTTTTCTGCGCCCACCACCGCTTGGGCCGCGCGCACGGCCACCGCCGTGCAGTCGGGCCAGTTCACGGTGGGCACGAACTCGTGGGTGTAGTCCACCTCGCAAGTGGCGCCGTGCGCCAGCGCGATGCCGTGGCACAGCTCGCGCATGCGGCGCTCCAGCAAGGCTTGCACCTGCGGCGTGTAGCTGCGCGTGTCCCCTTTGATTTCCACATGGGTCGGAATCGCGTTGCGGATGCCATCGCTGTGGATTTCGGTGCACGACACCACGGCCGACTCCGCCGGGTCCACCGAGCGCGCCACGATGGTTTGCAAACCCAGGATGATTTCGGCCGCCACCACCAGCGGGTCGATCGCCATTTGCGGCCGCGCGGCGTGCCCGCCTCGGCCCTGGATGCGGATGACGAAGTTGTCCTCGCTGGCCATGATGCCGCCCGCCCGGGTGGCCATGTGGCCCACCGGCATGCCGGGGATGTTGTGCGCACCGTAGATTTCATCGACCGGAAAGCGCTCGAACAATCCGTCCTGGATCATGGCGTTGGCGCCCCGGCCATGCTCTTCGGCCGGTTGGAAAATGAAACGCACGGTGCCGCTGAAGTCGCGCTGGCGCGCCAGGATCTGCGCCGCACCCAGCAGCATGGCCATGTGCCCGTCGTGCCCGCAGCCGTGCATGCAGCCCGGATTCTGCGAAATGTGGGGCCGTCCGGTGGCGGTTTCGGTCATGGCCAGCGCGTCCATGTCGGCCCGCAAGCCAATGACGCGGGAGCCGTTGCCCACCGACAGATTGGCCACCAGGCCGGTGCCACCAATGCCGCAGTGCACCTCCAGCCCCATCAGCTCCAGGGCCTTGGCCACATAGCCGGCGGTCTGGTGTTCGTGGAAGCCGGTTTCCGGAAAGCGGTGCAACTGGTGCCGCCAACGGACCATCTGGGTGCCCAGTTCATCGTCCACGTACATGGTGCTGCTCCTTGGTATAGGTGGTCAAGCCTGGGCCAGCCAGGCCTGTTGGCGCCTGCGCACGGAGGCATCGCTCTCGCCCACCAGCGTGGCATAGACTTGGGGTGCGGTGGCGCCCTCGGTGCTGATGATGAGCACCCGCGAGCCTTCGTTCAACCCCACTGGGGCCGACAGCGCAGGGTCGGCCCGCAAACGCTCCAGGGCCGCCAAGCCCGCCACCCCCGACTCTCCCGCCACCAGCGGAATGTCCCGCGCGCTGCCTTGGGCCAGGCAGCGCATGGCCTGAACCGCCGCGTTGTCTTCGATGGTCATGAACGCATCGACGCAGGGTTGCAGAAAACGCCAGGCCAGCGGTGAGGTTTCGCCACAGGCCAAACCGGCCATCACCGAATCGACGCTGCCGGTGGCCCGCGCCGGGCGCCCCTGGATGGCGCTTTGCAGCAGGCAGTCGGCCTGCGCGGGCTCCACTACCACCAAGGTGGGGCGTTGGGCCCCATGAAACTCCCAGAAGTAGCTGGCCAGCCCAGCTGCCAGGCCGCCCACGCCCCCTTGCAGGAACACATGGGTGAAACTGCCCGCCGCGTCGCGCGGGTCGCCGGTCTGCTCCACCACCTCG
This sequence comes from uncultured Macromonas sp., assembly GCA_964610405.1. Lineage (GTDB taxonomy): Bacteria > Pseudomonadota > Gammaproteobacteria > Burkholderiales > Burkholderiaceae_C > CAZGDZ01. The sequence continues at coordinate 14,431 of CAZSZN010000023.1, forward strand.
GCCGCGATCGTGCCGTAGCCCTGCATCACGTCGCGCGGGATGGTTTCGTAGCCTTCGTACGACGTGTCCGACACCACTTGCCAGCCATGGGCCTCGGCCAGCCGGGCCGCTTCCGCCACCGATTCGTCGTAATTGCCGGCGATGCGCACAATCTGCGCGCCGTGCACGGCGATCGCCTGCTCGCGTTCTTCGCTCACCTGGGCGTGCAGCACGATCACGCAGCGACAGCCGGCATCGCGTGCGGCGGCGGCCAGGCCGCGCCCGTGGTTGCCATCGGTGGCGCTGATGACGGTGTAGCTGCGCAATTCGTTCGCACAGCGCCCCGCCAGTATGCCGGTGGGCTCCAACGTCGGGTGCAAGCGCAAAATCTGCCGCACCAGCGCGACCGGCGCGCCCAGGGCCTTGAAGCTGCCCAGGGGCGAACGCACCGATTCGTCTTTCACGCTCAAGCGCGCCACGCCCAGGCGGGCGGCCAGGTCGGGCAAGTCGTACAGCGGTGTGGCGGCGCGCGCGATCTGCGGCCAGGTGGACAGCCACTGACGGCTCTCCTGCGCCCGATCGATGTTCATGACGGCGGCCAGTTCGGCCGTGTAGGGGGAGCGCACGGCGCGGGGATTGAGGTGCAGCATGGTGGCGTCAGGCGGGGTAAGTTGAGGAGGTTTCAGCGGGGGCGCAGGCAGTCCTGCACCACGTCCAGCAGCACTTGGGCGCCCAGCACGAGTTGGTCGTCGTCGGTGTGTTCGCGCGGGTTGTGGCTGATGCCGCCCCGGCTGGGCACGAAAATCATGGCCGAAGGCGCGATGCGGGCGATCATTTGCGCGTCGTGGCCGGCGCCCGAAGTCATGCGCCGGTGCGACAGGCCACGCCGCCGCGCAGCGGCTTCGATGCGGTCGACCAGGCGAGCGTCGAACACCACGGGCTCAAAGCGCACCAGCCGCTCGGTGTCGATCTGCACGCCTTCGCGCTCGGCCAGCGTCACCAGAAAATCGGCGAAGCGGCGCTCGGCCGCCTGCAGGCGCTGCTCGTCCGGGTCGCGCAGGTCCACGGTGAACGTGGCTTGGCGCGGGATCACGTTGATCACGTCGGGCTCGAACCGCAGCGAGCCGACGGTGGCCAGTGTGGTGCCGGGCGCGGCTCCCACCACCTGCTCTCGCAGGAAGGCCACGCAGGCCGCCGCCGCATAGCCCGCGTCGTGGCGCAGCCGGGTCGGGGTGGTGCCGGCGTGGTTGGCCACGCCCCGAACCGTCACCCGCTGCCAGGCAATGCCTTGCAGGTTCTCCACCACGCCGATTTGCAGGCCTTCGGCTTCCAGCACCGGGCCTTGCTCGATGTGCAGTTCGATGTACTCGTGGGGCACGATGGCGCCCGGGACCATGTCGCCCGCATAACCGATGCGGGCCAGCTCATCGCCCAGCCGGGTGCCGTCGGTGCCCACCGTGTCCAGCGCGGTTTGCAGGTCCAGTCCGCCGGCGTAGACCAGCGAACCCATCATGTCGGGCTGGTAGCGCACGCCCTCTTCGTTGGTGAAGGTGCCCACCACGATGGGCCGCTGCGGCAGCACACCGGCCTGGCGGTACGCCCGCACCACGGCCAGCCCCGCCAGCACGCCGTAACAGCCGTCCAGCGCGCCCGCGTTGCGCACCGTGTCGATGTGCGAACCCATCATCAGCGGTGGCGCACTCCCCCCGGGTGCGGCGGGCAGGATGCCCAGCACATTGCCGATCTGGTCGATGCGCACCTCCAGGTCGAGTTCGCGCATCCAACGCACCAGCAGGTCGCGCCCGGCCTTCTCGGCGTCGGTCAGGGCGATGCGGGTGCGACCACCCGCCGTGGCGTCCTGCCCCACCGTGCCCAACTCGCGGATTTGCTGCAACAGCAGCGGGGCGTCCAATGAAAGTTCGGTGGTGGTCAAGCGGCATCTCCAGGCTGTGGTGGGTTGAAATGTTATTCGCCATGTCTGGATGACTTTTACGAATTTCAGCCTCAGAATCTGAACAAAATTCAGTTTTACCCTGAGGCCTGACCGCCATGAAACTCGACCATTACGACCGGGTGTTGCTCGACGCCCTGCAACAGGACGGCCGGGTGCCGCAGAGCGAATTGGGCCAACGCGCCCACCTGTCCACGGCGGCGGTGAACCGGCGGCTCAAGTTGTTGGAAGGAGCGGGGGTGATCGAGCGGTTTTCGGCCTGTCTCAACCCCAAGGCCCTAGGCTACGACCTGACGGTGATCGTGGAGGTGAAGGCCGAGAACGAACGTGCCGATTTGCTGGACGACATGCAGCGCCGCTTCGCCGACTGCCCCCAGGTGCAGCAGTGCTACTACGTGGCCGGCGCGTGGGACTTTGTGCTGATCTTTCTGGTGCAGTCCATGGACCAGTACGTGACGCTGACGCGCGAGCTGTTCTTTGCGTCAGGCAACGTCAAAACCTTCAACACCCTGGTGGCCATGAACCGGGTGAAAACCGGCGCCAGCGTGCCGGTTGTCGCCTAGCGCAGTTCAGTGCACCACCACCGGGTTCTGCGCCAGCGTGGCGTAGCTCTCCAGCGTGTCTTCCACCTCTTCCTGGGTGGGGGTGTTTTGCTGCCAGGCCTGGATGTGCTGCTGGAACATTTCGGCCCAGGAGCCGTCCAGATACACCTCTTTGCCCGAACGCTTGTCCACGATCTCGAAGCCGTGGCGGGGCATGTGCGGGCCGTCGGGCTCGCTGGTGGTGTTCGATGCCTGCGCCTCCGGGGCGTTGGCATAAATGTGCACCACCGCGAACGATTCAGAGTCGTAAAGCATGTTCATGATTCAAATGTCCTCGAAACCCGAAAACCCTGCAAGTGCTGTGACGATCTTGCAACACCTGGGAGGTGGGGTTGGCGCGCTGGGTTTCAAGGCCCTGGACGGACGAGGCTCAGGCGCTGATCGACGGCATCGCCATCGGCCTCGCGCACGCGGATGCGCACCGGTACGAACTGCAGGGCCGGTGCGAACCACAAGCTGATCTGGCTGTCGCCCGGCTCGCGCGGGGCGCGGTCCAGCCGCCAGGCGGTCTGCCGGCCGGCGGGCAGGTCCAGCGTCTCCACGCCTTGCCAGCCAAAGGTCCAGGTTTGTGCGCCCCCGCCACCCAATACCGGTAGGCTCCAGGTTTGGCCCACCGACGGCGGAGCGGTCAGTTGCGCCAGCACCGAGCCCAGTTGCAGGAACAGGCTCAAACGGTCTTGGCTGCCCAAGGGCAAGGGGTGCGTGGCGTCCCCCGGGCTGACGCTGTAGCGTTGTGCGGGCCAGTCCAGGGTGTAGCGGCGTTCTTTGCGCCCCTTGTCCACGAAGCTGAGCGGCCGCAGGCCGTGGGCGTCCAGCGTGCCCTGGCTGGTTTGGCTGCGCTGGCCCACCAGCAGCGCCCGTATCGTCAACTGGGCCGTGTAGCGTTGGGCTTCGCGTTGCCACGACAGGGTGGCGCTGGCGCGGTAGGGGATGCCCTTGGCCTGGCCGCTGATGTCGTAAGCCCACTCACCGGCGGCGGGCAGTGCCTGCGCATGGCCGGGCAGGCCCCACAGGCCCAAGACCAGGCTCGCAGCCCAGACCAGCGCCCGCACACCCTGGCGCCGCGTGTGGGCGGCGGGGCAGGGGCACGGGGCAAAGGGAATCATGCCTCATCGTACACTGCCCTCCAAAAACTCGGCACCGCAAGGACATGAAACTCGCCACCTACAAGGACGGTTCGCGCAACGGCCAATTGGTCGTGGTGTCGCGCGATCTCAGCACCGCGCACTACGCCACCGGCGTCGCCCACACCCTGCAGCAGGCGTTGGACGACTGGAACTTCATCGCCCCCCAGTTGCAGGATTTGTACGTCACCCTGAACCAGGGCAAGGCCCGGCACACCTTCAATTTCGACCCCCGCATGTGCATGGCACCGCTGCCCCGGCCCCAGGGCCATCTGTGGGCTGGCGAGCCGCAGGTGCCCGCGCGCAGCGAGGGTTGGCGCGGTGCGGTGGCCGATCTGCACTGGCCCCAGCGCCCCGGTGTGCAAACCCAGGCCGCCTTGGCGGTGGTGCTGGGCGATCTGGCGCCCGCCACGCCCGCCGACGAGGCGCTGGAGAGCGTGCGCCTGCTGGCCCTGATGCACGCGGTGGTCGCGCCGCTGTGGCCGGGCGATGCGCACCGTTGGCCCTTGGGGGCGGCGTTTGCTCCGGTGGCCGTGACCCCCGACGAGGCCGGCCCCGCGTGGGCGCAAGGCCGCCTGCACCTGCCGTTGCAATTGCAGGTGGACGGCCAGCGGGCCCGAACGGTGGACATGTCCAGTGCCCCTTGGGGTTTGGGCGAAGTGCTGGCCCAGGCCTGCCGCGATGTCGGTTTGGGCGCGGGCGCCGTCGTCGGCTTGCCTGTGGTCGAGGTGCAGGTTGAACCGCTGCGTCCCACGAACGACACCGCCACCGATGCCGCCAGTGACCTAGCCCCCGCCTGTTTGACCGTCCGCCTGGAGGTGCGTGCCCGCGAGGGCGTCAGCCTGTTCGGCGCATTGGACCACGCCGTGCTGGCGCAGGAGTGAATCCCATGCAAATCTTCCACAACGCCTTGCACCACACCCACGCCGGCCGCCAGGAAATGTTCCGGGGCAAGCTGGTGCCGTGCCACGAAACCCCCAGCCGGGTGGACCATGTGCTGGCCGAATGCCAGCGGCGTGGCCTCGGCCCGGTGCGGACACCGGGGGGCTGGACGGCCGACCGCGAACAGCGCCTGCGCCACCTGCACACGCCGCGCTACCTGGACTTTCTGGCCGGCGCCTGGGACGAATGGATCGCGCAAGACCCCGCCAACGCTGCGCTGGACATCCTGCCCTCGGTCTGGCCGGGCTATGCGTTCCGCACCGACGTGTTGCCGCGCAACTTTTCAGCGCGGGTGGGGTTGTTCGCTTTCGATGCGGGTTCGCCCATCACCGCCGGTACCTGGGGTGCGGCCCGCGAAGGGGCTTTGTGCGCCATGTCGGCCGCCGACGCGGTGCTTCAAGGCGAACGTGCCGCCTTTGCGCTGTCGCGCCCACCGGGCCACCACGCGGGGCCGGACTTTTTCGGCGGCTACTGCTTTCTGAACAACGCCGCCCTGGCGGCCCAAACCCTGCGCGACGGTGGGTGCGCGCGTGTCGCCGTGCTGGACGTGGACTACCACCACGGCAATGGCACCCAGACCCTGTTTGAGGCCCGCAACGATGTGCTGACCGTCTCCATCCACGGCGACCCGAGCACCGAATACCCGTTCTACCTGGGCCATGCCGACGAACGCGGCCGCGACGCGGGCGAGGGTTACAACCTCAACCTGCCGTTGCCGCGCGGCACCCAGCCCGACCGTTGGTTCGCCACACTGGATCGGGCGTGCCAAGCCGTGCAGGACTTTGGACCCGCCGCCCTGGTGGTGTCGCTGGGGGTGGACACGTTCGAGGGCGACCCGATTTCCGGCTTCCACCTGCGCAGCAACGACTACCTGCAACTCGGCCGCACCGTTGCGGCGCTGGGGTTGCCCACCGTTTGGGTGTTTGAAGGCGGCTACGCGGTGGCGGAGGTTGGCATCAACACCGCCAACGTGCTCGAAGGCTTCGAGGCCGCTTGAGCTTCAGGCGGCGTACACCGCGTCCCAACTGCGAAAACCCTTGACCTCGATCGGGTTGCCAAAGGGGTCGCGGAAGAACATCGTCCATTGCTCGCCGGGCTCGCCTTCAAAGCGCACCTGGGGTTCCAGCACAAACGCCACCCCGGCCGCGCGAAGCCGGTCGGCCATGGCCTGCCAGTCGGGCAACAACAGGATCAGGCCAAAGTGCGGCATCGGCACCAGGTGCTGCCCCACGTGCCCGGTGTTGGTGGTGGCCCAGGGCGTGCCCAGGTGCAGCGAAATCTGGTGGTCGTAGAAGTCGAAGTCCACCCAGGTGTCGGTGCTGCGGCCTTCGGTGCAGCCCAGCACGCCGCCGTAAAAGCGGCGCGCTTCGTCCAGGTTGGTGACGTTGAAGGCGAAATGGAACAGGCTGCGCATGGCGTTACATCGTGGGGTGGGCTTCACCGCCGTGGGCTTGCTCGGCGGTGGTCTGGCAAGCAACACAGCGCAGGGTGGTGGGGTTCGCGTGCAATCGTGCGGTCGGGATGTCCACGCCGCAGTCGGTGCAAATGCCGTAGTCGCCCTGCGCAATGCGTTGCAGAGCCGCATCAATCGCGTTGAGCTGGGCGGTTTCGCGCTCGTCCATCGCCAGTGCCACATCGCGCTGTGCGTCGGTTTGCATCCAGTCGCCGCTTTGCTCCTCCCGCACGTCGCCAGCCGCAGCGGCGCGGCCGATCTTGCCGCCGCGCTGGGCCCGCAACTGGGCGATCAGGTCGGTGCGCATTTGCTGCAATTGCTGGGTGTAGGTGTCCGAAATCGGCTGACTCATCGCGTGCTCCTTCAAAACGGCCTGGTTGACCGCGTTGCAACCATTGTGCGGCAACCGGGGTGGCGCTGGCTTGACTCAGGTCAAGCGCGGGTTGGTTGCTGGGCGGCGCCGCCAAGCTGTGGCATGCTTGAGCCCATCGACCACTGTGGAGACGACCGATGAGCAACCCCGACCTGAATGCTTTTGCCAAATACATCCCGGGTTTCGAGTTTCTCCACAACCTGACCCGGCAGGCCGCCGGCAATGCGGCGCCTGGTAGCCAGTCTGCGGTGCCCGGCATGCCGCCCATGAGCCATTGGGTGGCGCCCACGTTCGACGTGGAGGAGCTGGACAAGCGCATCCAGGACCTGCGCGCGGTGCATTTCTGGCTCGACCAGAACACCAAGGCCCTGGGCGCCACCATCCAGGCGCTGGAGGTTCAGAAAATGACGCTGGCCACCCTCAAGGGCATGAACATGAGCCTGGGCGAAATTGCCGATGCGTTCAAGATCCGGCCCGAGGCCATGGGGGCCGCGGATGCACCCCAGGCGAAAGCGGCCGCCGAGCCAACGCCTGCCCCCGAGCCGCAAGCCGCTGCATCCGCACCGGCGGAAGACGCGGCCAAGGCCGGCGACGAGTCCGCAGCCCCGGCGGTGGACCCGATGCAGTGGTGGAATTCGTTGACGCAGCAGTTCCAGACCATTGCCACCGGCGCTGTGCGCGACATGGCCGACCACGCTTCGCGCGCGGCCGAAACCATGACCCAGGTGGTGCAGGCCACCGCCTCGGCCGCGTCCGAGGCACAGCCGGCATCGGCCGAAGCCCCTGCACCCGCCCGCCAGCGTCCCGCGCGCCAGGCCGCTGCACCGCGTGCCCCGGCGGGCAAGGCCAGCCGTGCTCAGGCCGCTGCGCCCCGCAAAGCCGCAAAAGCGCCTGCAGCGGCCAAGTCCTCACCCAAGCCGAAAGTCGCATCCCGCACCCCGGCGACGCCCACTGCGCCCCGGCGCGCCAAAGGCTGAGCCCGCATGAAGCTGTTCGCGCACGCCCACGCCACCCACCCGCAATGGCGCATGGCGGCGGCGCTGGTGTTGGCGCAGTTGCGGGCGCAGATGGCCTTGCCCGGCTACACCCAGACGCCCGCATTGGCGCTGCTCTACATCACCGACCATTACGCCGCCGACGCGCAAGACATCCTGGACCACCTGGGCGCCGAACTGCCCGAAGTGACCGACTGGGCGGGCACCGTGGGTGTGGGCATTTGCGCCAACAACGTCGAGTACTTTGACGAGCCCGCGCTGGCCGTGATGCTGTGTGACCTGACGCCCGACCAGTACCGGGTGTTCAGCGGTGTGGCGCCGCTGCCGGCCGCACAGGGCATCGACGGCTTCACGGCCCAGACCGCCCTGCTGCACGCCGATGGCGCCGTGCCGGACGTGGCCGAACTGATCGCTGAAATGGCGCAACGCACCGCCAGCGGTTATGTGTTTGGGGGGCTGGCCGCCAGCCGGGGTGCGCCGGTGCAGTTCGCCCGCTCCAGCCGGGGGGCGTTGGCCGGCAGCGGCCAGCGCGGCGCGGCCGGCGTCTTCCTCGGGGGATTGAGCGGCGTGGCCTTTGGGCCCAGTGTGGCGCTGGTCTCGCGTGTCACCCAAGGTGCGCGCCCCGTGTCGCCGGTGCACACGGTGGACCGGGCCGATGGCAACGTGGTCCTCAAGCTCGACGGCCAGGACGCCCTGGACGTGCTGCTGCGCGATTTGAACATTGCCCTGGAAGAGCCGCAGGCCGCCGTGTTGCGCCTGCGCCAGACCCTGGTGGGCCTGGCCCCTGCGCCGGTGCAGGCGCAGGCGCAGGCGGCCGCCGGTGGTGCTGGCGCGGCCCGGGTGCCCGCCAGTTTCGGCGAAGATGTGCTGGTGCGTCACCTCATCGGGCTGGACCCGGGTCGCCGTGGCATTGCGGTGGCCGACCGGGTAGAGGACGGCATGCGTCTGACCTTCTGCGAACGCCACGTTCAGGCGGCCCGGGCCGACCTGACCCGCATTTGCGCGGAAATCCGCGAAGAGCTGGAGCCACAGGATCTGCCGCTGGAAACCGCCATGGCCCTGGCCGAGCACGAGGTCAGCGCCATGCCCCACCCGGCGCGTCGCATCGCCGGCGCGCTCTACATCAGTTGCAGCGGGCGTGGTGGCCCGCATTTTGGCGACCCCAGCGCCGAGCTGCAGATCGTGCGCCGTGCGCTGGGTGACGTGCCCTTGGTCGGCTTTTTTGCCGGTGGCGAAATCGCGCACCACCGCTTGTACGGTTACACCGGCGTGCTGACGGTGTTTCTGGCGGCTTAAACCCCGCGCGCCCGGTCGGCCTTGAACTGCCGGCGGAAAGCACTGAAGGTGCCAGCGTCCAGTGCGTTGCGCACTTCCTGCATCAGGTTCAGGTAGTAGTGCAGGTTGTGGATGGTGGTGAGCATGGGGCCCAG
>CAZSZN010000024.1:0-23057 GCA_964610405.1 uncultured Macromonas sp.
TTCGCCGCCATGCAAAGACTCATCGACCGGGTCAACCCCGGCTACGCCGTATGACTGCCACTGCCTCCAACCCCTTGCGCGTGGCCATCGTGGGCGCGGGCGCCATTGGCGGCCTGTTCGCCGCCTGGCTCAGCCAGTTGCCCCATGCGCGCGTGAGCGTGCTGGTACGCGGCGCCACCCTGCAGGCACTGCGCAGCCAGGGCCTGCAACTCACCAGCGCACAGGGCACGCGCACCGTGCAGGTACACGCCAGCGACGACCCTGCCAGCCTGGGCCCGCAAGACCTGGTCGTGCTGGCCGTGAAAGGCCCAGCCGTCCCGGACGTGGCGCCCGCCGTGCGTGCGCTGCTGGCCCCCGAAGGCCGGGTGCTGGTCGCCATGAACGGCGTGCCGTGGTGGTTCTTCCACGGCCTCGGCGGCCCGTGCGACGGCCTCCATCTGCCCAGCGTGGACCCAGGCGGCGAACTCGCCGCCACCTTGCCCGCCACCCGCGTGGTCGGCTGCGTGATCCACCTCAGCAGCACCACGCCGGGCCCCGGGCACGTGCGCCACGTCAATGGCAACGGCCTCATCATTGGTGAACCGGCAGGCGGCGCCAGCCCACACGTCCAGGCACTGGCAGCCACGCTGGAACAGGCCGGCTTTGCCGTCACCGTGTCCGAGCGCATCCAGCGCGACGTCTGGTACAAGCTCTGGGGCAACATGACCATGAACCCCGTGTCGGCACTCACCGGCGCCACCTGCGACCGCATCCTCGATGACCCGCTGGTGCGCGGCTACATCAGCGCCGTCATGCGCGAGGCCCAGGCCATCGGCGCGCGCATCGGTTGCGCCATCGACCAAAGCCCCGAAGACCGCCATGGCGTCACGCGCAAGCTCGGCGCGTTCAAGACCTCCATGCTGCAGGACGTGGAAGCCGGGCGCGCCATCGAACTGGACGCCCTGGTGGGCGCGGTGCGCGACATCGGCCAACACCTGCAACTGCCCACGCCCAACATCGACGCGCTGCTCGGCCTCACACGGCTGATGGCGCAGACGCGCGGCCTGTACCCGCTGCGCCCGGTCTGACGCAGCCCATCCACCCCACCCACTCAGCGGCCTATGCAAGTCCCCACCAACACCTTCCGCGACGCCCTGCGCGCCCAGCAACCCCAGATCGGCCTGTGGCTGGGCCTGGCCGACCGTTACAGCGCCGAACTCCTGGCAGGCGTCGGCTACGACTGGCTGCTCATCGACGGTGAACACGCCCCCAACGATGTACGGACCACGCTGGGTCAACTACAGGCCGTGGCCAGCGCCAGCACCGCACTGCCACCGGGCCAAGCCGCTTCGCACGCCGTGGCGCGCGTGCCCATCGGCACCGGCGACGTGGGCACCACGCTCATCAAACAGTACCTGGACATTGGCGTGCAAACCTTGCTGGTGCCCATGGTGGACACGCCCGAACAGGCCGCCCAGGTCGTGGCCGCCGCCAAATACCCGCCCGAGGGCGTGCGCGGCATGGGCAGCGCCCTGGCGCGCGCCTCGCGCTGGCAGGCCTACCCCCACTACGTGAAGGAAGCCAACGCCCAGGTCTGTGTGCTGGTACAGGTCGAAACGGTGGCCGCGCTGCGCCACCTTGACGCCATCGCCGCCACCCCCGGCGTGGACGGCGTGTTCATCGGCCCGGCCGACCTCAGCGCCAGCATGGGCCACCCGGGCAACCCTGGCCACCCGGACGTGCAGGCCGCCATCCACGACGCCATCGCCCGCATACGGCGTGCGGGCAAGGCGCCGGGCATTCTGGCGACGCAAGAAGCCCAAGCCCGCCAATGGCTGGACGCGGGCGCGCTGTTCGTGGCGGTGGGCATCGACACCATGCTGCTCAAGTCCGCCGCCGCCCACCTGTTGCAACGCCACCGCACAGGTGCCACACCGCCCCCCGTGGCGGGCAGCGCGGGCTACTGAACACCGGCGCGGGCTGCTATGCTCGCAAGCATGCGTGTCAATCTGATTTATGCGCGGGCCGCGAATGGCGTGATCGGGCGCGACAACACCCTGCCCTGGCACCTGCCGGAAGATTTGGCCCACTTCAAGCGGCTGACGCAGGGTTGCCCCGTCATCATGGGGCGGCGCACCTGGGAGTCGCTGCCGCCGCGTTTTCGGCCCTTGCCGGGGCGGCTGAACCTGGTGCTGTCGCGCCAGGGTCTGGTGGCCGACGGCGCCACGGTGCTGCCCGGCTTGCCGCAAGCACTGGAACACTGCCGCCAGCAAACCCCTGCGCCTGCCGAGGTCTGGGTCATCGGCGGCGCGCAAATCTACGCCCAGGCGCTGCCCCTGGCCCAGCGCGTGGTCGTCACCGAAATCGACCACGCCTTCGACGGCGACGCCCACGCCCCCACGCTGGACGCCACCTGGCGCGAAACCCACCGCGAAAGTCACATGGCGCAGCCAGGCTGGCCTTTCCACTTCGTGACCTACGAGCGCGAGGCGCCCTGATGGCCGGCGGCGCGACCTCCACGCCCCCCAAGCCGGCCGGCCTGTCGGCCGACCTGCGCAAAGCCGCCGCCCTGGTGGTGGACGGCAACCCCAACACCCGCATGACCCTCGCGGGCCAGTTGCGCACCATGGGCCTGACCTCGGTCAGCCAGGCCAGCAAGATCGCCGAAGCCCGGCGCGAGCTGGAGCGCCACACCTTCGACGTGGTGGTGTGTGGCGACGAATTCCCCAAAGAAGGCGGCACCGGCCAGGAGCTGCTTGACGACCTGCGCCGCAGCGGCCTGCTGCCCTACGCCACCGTGTTCGTCATGCTGACCAACGAGGCCACCTACCTCAAGGTGGCCGAAGCGGCCGAATCGTCGGTGGACAGCTACCTAGTGCGCCCCTATTCCGCCGGTACGCTGTACGACCGCATCGAACAAGCGCGCCTGCGCAAGGCCGCGCTGTACGACATTTACCGCGCCCTGGAAGACGAACGCTACGACGACGCGATCCAGATGTGCCGCCAGCGCTTTGCCCAACGCGGCGCGCAGTGGCTGCAAGCGGCCCGGCTGGGCGCCGAAATGCTGATGCGACTGGCCCGTTTTGCAGAGGCACAAACGCTGTTCCAGCAGATCAACGACGCCGACCCCCGCCCCTGGGCCCGCCTGGGTGTGGCCCGCGCCCAGCTCGACAGCGGCAGCGCCCACGCCGCCCAGGAAACCTTGGTGGCGCTGATCGAAGACGAGCCCGACTACCCCGACGCCTACGACGTGCTGGGCCGGGTGCAAATGGAATTGGGCCACTTCCAGGCCGCGCTGGAGAACCTGGAAAAAGCGGTGGAAATCACGCCCATGGCCATCGGCCGTCAGCAGCGGCTGGGCATGCTGGCCTACTTCTGCGGCAACCGCGAAAAGGCCCGCACGTTGCTGGAACGATCCACCTACCTTGGCCTCGACTCGAAGATGTTCGACAGCGAATGCCTGGTGCTGTTGGGTCTGTCCGCGTTTGAACACGAACAACCCGCCCAACTGGAGCGACACCTGGGCGAGCTGCGCAAACGCCTGCGCCAAAACCCGCTGGACGTGCGGCTGCAGCGCTTCACCGACACCATCGCGGTGCTGTCGTTTTTGCAGCAGAACCACAAGGAAAAAGCCCACAACCTGGCCGGTGCCCTGTGTGCCCCGGTGGGCGAGCCCGACTTCGACATGGAGGCCGCCTGCAACCTGCTGACCATGCTGTCGCTGGCGCACCGCAAGGGGCTGGTGGTGCCCGACGACCTGGCCGTGGTGGAACGCCTGGGACGGCGCTTTGCCACCACCAAAGCCATGGGCGAGCTGCTGGCCAGCGCTGCCAGCGCACACACCGCCTACGCCGACATCCTGCGCGCCAGCCAGGACGACATGGTGCAACTGATCGAACGCTCGCTGCGCTCGGCCAACCAGGGCGAATCGGAAGCCGCGCTGAAAGACCTGATGCGCACCGCCGAAGCCACGCTCAACGCCCGCGCGGTGGAATCCGCCTGGCTGGTGCTGCAACGCTACAAGGCCCAGTTACCGCAGGCCGACACCTGGCTCACCCAAATGGGCGAGCTGCGACAGCACTACGGCACCGCCCGCAACAAACCCGCCCTGGGAGACCGGCGCCTGCGCCCGGCTGGCGGCGTCAACCTTGGCCCGATGGACCGTCCCTCAACCGCGCCTGCCTGAAACGTCGAGCAACAACTGGGCGGCCACGCTGGCGGCAATCACCTCCGGTTGTTTGCCCACAATGCCCGGCAAACCGATCGGGCAGACGATGCCCGCCAGCGCCTCGTCCGGCCAACCGCGCTGCGCCAGCCGGCGCCGGAACGTCGCCCATTTGGTCTGGCTGCCAATCAGGCCCACGAACGGCAGGTCGCCGCGCTGCGCGCGCCGGCGCAGGCAGGCGTCCACCACCTCCAAATCTTCCGCGTGGCTGAAGCTCATGATCAGCACCCGGCTGCCGGGTGGCAGATCGGCGACGGCCGCTTGCACCGGGTCCGAATGTTCGGCGATCACGTCCGCGGGCAGGTCGGTGGGGAAGGCCTCGTCGCGGCTGTCGAACCAATGCACCTGGAACGGCAGCGGCGCCAAGGCCTGCACCAGCGCGCGCCCCACGTGGCCACCACCGAACAAGGCCACCGGCAGACGTTTGGCCTGCCAGCGCTGCCGCAGGGCGGGCGCGTCGTGCGCCGTCACGGGCTCGTAGGCCAGGTGCACCACACCACCGCAGCACTGACCCAGGCTCGGGCCCAACGGCACGCGCAGCGTCTGTGGGGCCGCACCGGGCAGCGTGAGCAGGGCACGGGCGGTCTGCACGGCGTCCCACTCCAACCGGCCGCCGCCGATGGTGCCCAGGGTGGACGTGGCCAAGACCGCCATCCAGGCGCCCACTTCGCGCGGCACCGAGCCCTGGGTCGCGGCCACCCGCACCAGCACCGCCGGCTCGCGCTGCAACTGTGTCAAAAAGCAAGAAAAGTCACCACCGGTGATCGGGCTCGTGTCCATGCTGGAAGTATGGCCCCGCTTGCCGCACAATGCAGACGCCCACGCAGATAGTGTCCCAACGGATTGCCCCATGACGCCCCTGAATTCGCCCCTGCCCGTCGCTTTGACCATCACCCGCCCGGCGGTGCGCCGCCTCGCCTGGGCCAGCGCGGCCGGGGCAGCGCTGTGGCTGGCGGGTTGTGCCACCCCTCCGCCGCCTCCACCAGCGGCCCCACCTGCCCCCGCGCCGGCTCCGGCGCCAGTCCCTGCCCCCGCAGCACCCGCTGCCACCGGCAAGGTGTCCGACGCCACCAGCGCCCGCGCCTACCGGCGCGATGGCGCACAGCACCTCTACAGCCTCAACCAGCACCGCATCTACCCCGGCCCCATGCCCCCGCTGCTGCAAGCCGTGGGCGTGATGCAGGTGGAACTCGACGCGCGCGGCCACATCCGCAGGCTGGAATGGATGCGCGCACCCAAGCACGTACCCGCCGTGATGGCCGAAATCGAACGCACCGTCCGCGCGGCCGCCCCCTTTCCGGCGCCGCGCCGGTTGGGCAGCGTGGTGTACACCGACACCTGGCTGTGGGACAAAAGCGGCCGCTTCCAGCTCGACACCCTGACCGAGGGCCAGCGTTCCAAGCTGTGAGTTTGTGGCTATGATCGCCGCATGTCAGGCGTCAGCAGCACCGACCACATCGTCGAATCCCTCACCCGGGCGATCGTGGAACATCGCCTGCACCCAGGCACCAAACTGGCCGAACAAAAACTGGCCGACCACTTCGGCGTTTCGCGCACGCTCGTGCGCCAGGCGCTGTTCCAGTTGTCGCAACGCCGGCTGATTCAACTGGAGCCCGCGCGCGGCGCCTTCGTCGCTACCCCGTCGGCGGCCGAAGCGCGGCAGGTGTTCGAAGTGCGGCGGGTGCTGGAAGTGGAAATGACGCGCAGCTTTGTGCGCCAGGTGTCGGCTCCACAGATTGCCGCGTTGCGCCAACACGTGGCGCTGGAGCAAGCCGCCGTGGCGCGCGACGACGCCCCTGGGCGCACCGAGCTGCTGGGCGATTTCCACGTTTGCATGGCCGAACTGCTGGGCAACCAGGTGCTGGCCGATTTGCTGCGCGACCTCATCTCGCGCTGCTCGCTCATCACCCTCATGTACCAAAGCCGGGTGGCGGCGGCCCACTCCAGCGAAGAACACGCCGCGATCGTGGACGCACTGGCCGCGCGCGACGAGGCGCTGGCGGTGCGGCTGATGGAGGAGCACCTGCAAGACGTGATGGCCAACCTGACCTTTGAAGGTCAACGCCCCACCAGCGATCTGTCTCAGGCACTGGCCTGAGGGCGCCCAGTCGGTTCAGGCTTTGCCCGGCGGTTGCCAGCGGAAAAACACCGGGTACACCTTCTCCACCACCGGGCCGTTGAAGTCCCAGGCCAGGCATTTGCCCAGGTGCGGCGGCGGCGAACCGTCGGCCGGTGGCTTGAACGACACCTGCGCCATCGTCTGGAACGCGGCGGTGGCCATGTTGTAGAGCAGTTCGCGCAAATGGGTGCAACCCTGGATGCCGCCCAGGTGTTGCTCGATCGCCTTGCGCCAGCCGCCACCCATGCGCAAACCCACCATGCGCTGCATCGGCTCGTTGGCCTGCGGGCACGGCGCGTGGGGGTGGTCTTCCATCACCGATTCGATGGCGTGGATCAACATGCTGTTGTCCAGCGTCACGCGAATGCGCATGTGGTGCACCGGCTCGTGCGGCACCCACTGCCCTTCGCCCGGAATGTCGAACGCGAACGGCTTGCTGTCGTGCAGCTCGCCTTCAATGTCCCACAGGCCATCGTCGCGCAAAAACCCTTGGTATTCCACGCGGCGGGTGTGCATGTGGCGGCGGGGGGCAGGCGGTGACAAAGGCAAGGCTCAAACTCCAGAAAAGTACGATCGTTCGCAAGAATACCGCAAATGGGCTCAAGCCAACACCGGCTGGTCGGCCAGGCGGGCCACTTCGGCACGCAGCGCCTGGCCCCAAGCGCGGCGGTCGCGGCCTTGCGCGAACTCCGGCTCACCCCAATGCACCGTGGCTTGCACGTCGGTGGCGCAGGCCGTGCGCCAGATGGACGCGACCAGCGTGGTGTCGCCAATGTAGGTGGGCGCATCGTGGCGGTGGGCCTCGCCGAGCAGGGCCTGCCCATCCCCGTGCAGGTAAGCCAAGCCCACCGGCTGGATGGCGCTGTCGGTGGCCAAAGCGGCCTGCAACAGGTTGGCGTGGAAAGGCAGCACACCTTGACCGTCGCCGGTGGTGCCCTCGGGGAACACGGCCAGCACGTCGCGGGCCTGCAACCGCTCGACCATGTGGTGCACGACGCGCAGCGCGTCGCGGCGGTTTTCGCGTTCAATGAACAGCGTGCCCGAAGCCGCCACCAACTGCCCCACCACCGGCCAGTGTTTCACATCGGCCTTGGACACGAAGCGGCAGGGGCACGTCGCGTTCAGCACCACAATGTCCAGCCACGACATGTGGTTGGACACCACCAGCAACGGGCCGCAGGTGGGCGGGTCGCCCAGCACCTGCAGGTGCACCCCCAGAACGCGCAGCGTCTGGCGCGACCAAGTGCGGATGGCCTCTTGGCGCCCGGCCTCGTCCAGCACAGGAAAGTCGCGGCGCAGCGTGCGCAAACCGCCCAGCAAATGCCAGGTCAGCCGCAGCAGGCGCGCGGCGGCGCGCAGGGCGTTCACGTCAGGCGCGGCGGTCGTGGGCAGCGTCGAACGCCACCTGGCCGTTCACCAGCGTGGCGCGCACCGCCACCGGCAGTTCGTGCCCGTCGAACGGGGTGTGGGTGCCCTGGCTGCGCAGCGTGTCGGCGCCCACACGCCAGTGCTGGCGCGGGTCCACCACGCACAGGTCGGCCACGCCGCCTTCCACCACGCGGCCCACGCTGGCCTGCAGTGTGCCCAGGCTGTGGCCCAGCACGGCGGCCGGGCCTTGGGTCAGCGCGGCCACGGCACGGGCCAGCGGCACGTTGTCCTGCTCGGCCCATTTGCAGGCCAGGCCCAGCAGCAGTTCCACCGCGGTGGCGCCGGGCTCGGCCTCGGCAAACGGCAGGGTTTTGGCGTCGGCGTCCACCGGGTTGTGGTCGCTCACCAGCGCATCGATGGTGCCGTCGGCCAGCGCAGCGCGCAGCGCCTCGCGGTCGCGCTGCTGGCGCACCGGCGGCTGCAGGCGCAGGCGGGTGTCGTAAAAGCCGATGTCGGTGTCCGTCAGGTGCAGGTTGTGCACGCTCACGTCACAGGTCACGGGCAGGCCTTCGGCCTTGGCCTGGCGCACCAGGTCCACCCCGGCGGCGGTGCTCAGGCGGCACAGGTGCAGGTGCACACCCTGCCCGGCCGGCGTGCCGGCTTTGTGCACCCCGCGCAGCAGCTCGAACAGCGTGTGCAGCGCGATCACCTCGGCGGCGGCGGGCACGCCGCTCAGGCCCATGCGGGTGGCCAGCGGCCCACTGGCCACCACGCCCTTGCCCAGCCAGAAGTCTTGCGGGCGCAGCCACACGCTGTAGCCAAAGGTGGCGGCGTACTGCAGGGTGCGCTGCAGCACCTGGGTGTTGACGATGGGCACGTCCGCCTGGCCAAAGCCCACGCAGCCAGACTCGGTCAGCTCCACCATTTCGGTCAGCACCTCGCCCTTCAGGCCGCGCGTCAGCGCCCCCAGCGGGAACACGCGGGCTTGGTGCAGTTTTTCGGCGCGGGCCTTCAGCATGTCCACCAGGCCGGGCTCGTCCAGCACCGGATCGGTGTCGGGCGGGCACACCAGGCTGGTCACGCCGCCGGCCACGGCGGCGGCCATTTCGCTTTCCAGCATGCCGGCGTGTTCCTGCCCCGGCTCGCGCAGGCGCATGCACAGGTCCACCAGGCCAGGCAGCACCCAGCAGCCGGTGGCGTCGATGGTGCGGTTGGGGTGAAAGTCGGCCGGCAGCTTGCCGATGCCAATCACGCGCCCGGCGGCAATGGCAATGTCGGCCACGGTGTCGGTCTGGCTGGCGGGGTCGATCAGGCGGCCGTTTTGAATCAGGATTTTCATGTTGCTGTTCCAATAACGCCGTGGTTCAAGCCACGTTTCCGGCCACGATGCCCATCACCGCCATGCGCACGGCAATGCCAAAGGTCACCTGCGGCAGCACCACACTCTGCCGGCCATCGACCACGGTGGAGTCGATTTCCACCCCCCGGTTGATGGGGCCGGGGTGCATCACGATGGCGTCCGGCTTGGCCCAACGCAGGCGCTCGGGCGTCACACCAAAACTCTTGAAATACTCCTGGCTGGACGGCAGCAGCGCGCCGCTCATGCGCTCGTTCTGCAGGCGCAGGGTGATCACCACGTCGCAGTCTTTGATGCCTTCCTCCAGCGTGTGGCACACGCGCACGCCCATCTGCGACAGGTCGGAAGGCACCAGGGTGCGCGGGCCCACCACGCGCACGTCCGGGCAACCCAGCGTGGTCAGCGCGTGGATGTCGGAGCGCGCGACGCGCGAATGCAACACGTCACCCACAATCGCTACCGACAGCTTGGTGAAATCCTTCTTGTAGTGGCGGATGGTGTACATGTCCAACAGCCCCTGGGTGGGGTGGGCGTGGCGCCCGTCGCCGGCGTTGACCACGTGCACATGCGGCGCCACGTGCTGCGAAATCAGGTAAGGCGCGCCACTTTCGCTGTGCCGCACCACAAAAATGTCGGCCGCCATCGCGCTCAGGTTGGCGATCGTGTCCAGCAGGCTTTCGCCCTTGGAGGCCGAGCTGCGCGCAATGTCCAGCGTGTACACGTCCGCGCTCAGGCGGGTGGCGGCAATGTCGAACGTGGTGCGGGTGCGGGTGCTGTTCTCGAAAAACAGGTTGAACACGCTTTTGCCACGCAGCAGCGGCACTTTTTTCACCTCGCGGTCGCTCACGCTGACGAAGTTGTCGGCCGTGTCCAGAATCTGCGTGAGGATGGCCTTGGGCAGGCCTTCGGTGGAGAGCAGGTGAATCAGCTCGCCATTCTTGTTCAGTTGGGGGTTGCGGGCCATGGTGTCAGGCCTCCTGGCGGTGTTCGACGACGAAACTGAAAGTGCCGGCGTCGCTGCGCGCCAGCTCGAACGACTGGTGGCGCGGCAGCGGCAGGCGGGTGGCGGCAAAGTCGGCCGCCAGGGGCAGCTCGCGCCCGCCCCGGTCCACCAACACCGCCAGCTTCACGCTGGCCGGGCGGCCGTAGTCGAACAGTTCGTTGATGACCGCACGCAGCGTGCGCCCGGTGTACAGCACGTCGTCGATGATCAGCACCTGCGCCCCGTTCACGTCGAACGGCAGGCGGGTTTGGGCAGCGGTGGCGCTCAGGCCACGCTGGGCAAAGTCATCGCGGTGCATGGCGGACGAGATCACGCCGATTTCGCCGGGCAAGCCCAGTTCGCGCTGCAGGCGTTCGGCCAGCCAGGCGCCGCCGCTGGTCACGCCCACCAGCCGCACCGGGGCGCCGGCCATCAGGCCCTGCACCCCGCGTTTCAGCTCGGCGTACAGCGCCTCCGCGTCCAGTTGCAATTGACTCAAGGCAGACTCCTTAAAAACTGTTCCAGGATGATGCAGGCCGACGCCGCATCGGCGTCTTTCGCACCCAGGCTGTGCGCCTCGGTGGTGCTGTAACGCTCGTCCACTTCATACACGACTTTGTTGAAACGCCCGCGAAGCTGGCGGGCAAATTTCAAGGCCCGGGCGGTATTGTCGTGCGCGGCACCGTCGGGGTGGGTGGGGATGCCCACCACCAGCGCGTCGGGCTGCCATTCCTTCAGGCGCGCGGCAATCTGCACAAAGCGGGCATCGCCTTCGGCTTTGATGGTGGCTTGCGGCGTGGCGGTGCGCGTCAGGCGGTTGCCGCTGGCCACGCCGGTGCGCTTCAGGCCAAAGTCGAACGCCAGAAAGGTCTGGTGAGC
Organism: uncultured Macromonas sp.; assembly: GCA_964610405.1. Classification (GTDB taxonomy): domain Bacteria; phylum Pseudomonadota; class Gammaproteobacteria; order Burkholderiales; family Burkholderiaceae_C; genus CAZGDZ01. Next base: position 10,910 of record CAZSZN010000024.1, read on the forward strand.
GGCCGGCACCTCGGTCACGGTGGTCACCACGTTCATGCGTGCCCCGAGCCGGGTGCCAGCATCCAGGGCTGCAGGCCCAACAGGCCCATGGCCTTTTCGTAGCGCTGCTCCACCGGCGTGTCAAAAATCAGTTGCGGGTTGGCCTCCACCGTCAACCAACTGTTTTCGGTGATTTCAGACTCCAACTGCCCCTCGCCCCACGACGCGTAGCCCAGCGTCAGCAACACCTTGCGCGGCCCGGCACCCGACGACAACGCCTCCAGCACGTCGCGCGAGGTGGTCATTTCCAGCCCGTCGGCCATCCGCATGGTGGACGCATAGGCCGAAGGGCGGGGCGCGGGGGCCTCGGCTGCGGCCCGTTCGCCCTCGTGGGGGGCCTCAGGCGCATCGGCTTCATCGGATTCGAGGCCCGACAGCGCCTCGCGGATGGCGCGGGCCACGGCGGGCGGGGTTTCATCGGCGCCCACCGGTTCGGCATCGCCCATGGCCTCGTGCAGCACAAAGCCTCGCTCGGGCTGCAGCGGGCCACCGTGGAACACCGGCAACGCCGCCAGCTCAGGGCGGCGCAACGGCAAGTCCACCTTCTCGAACAGGTCGGCCACGGTGATGTCGCTGGGCTTGTTGATGATCAGGCCCAGCGCGCCCTTAGGCGTGTGCTCGCACAGGTACACCACGCTGCGGCCAAACAGTTCGTCGTTCAACCCCGGCATGGCGATCAGAAAATGGTGCGACAGATTGATGGTGGGGGCGTCCGAACTCATGCCCCGATTTTAGTGGGCGACCTGCCCTCGCCGGATCACAGGCGCAATGGGCTTGCACGGTCCCCATGCATCCCTTGCACACAACATGCAAAATCGCTCCATACCCAGCCACAGCCATGACAACTCCCACCTACCCCTCCGGCCTCATGTGGTTCCGCCGCGACCTGCGCGCGGACGACAACGCCGCGCTGTACCACGCGCTCAAACGCTGCAAAAAGGTGTGGTGCGTGTTTGTGTTCGACACGGCCATCCTGCAACCGCTGCTGGACCGTGGCTTGCAAGCCGACCGGCGGGTGGAATTCATCCACGAAAGCCTGATTGACCTGGACGAGCAGCTTCGCGCGCTGGGCCGATCCAACGGGGCCGAGGGGGTGGGACTGATCGTGCGCCACGGCGCGGCGACGGAGGAAATTCCCCGCCTGGCTGCGCAACTGGGCGTGCAGGCCGTGTTTGCCAACCACGACGACGAGCCCCACGCCAAGGCGCGCGACGCACAGGTGCTGGGCGCACTGGCGCACGCCGGCGCCATGCTGCACACCTTCAAGGACCACGTGATTTTTGAGCGGCACGAGGTGCTGACGCAAAACGCCCGGCCGTTCACCGTGTTCACGCCCTACAAAAACGCTTGGCTGAAGGCGCTGACCGACTTCCACCTGAAGGCCTACCCGGTGGAGCGCTACGCCCCCGCGCTGGCGCCCTGCCCCGCCCACGCGCCACCCGGTGTGCCCGCGTTGGAGAGCCTGGGTTTTCAAGCCACCAACCTCCGGGCCCTCAAAATCCGCACCGGCAGCCGGGGCGCGCGCGCGCTGTTTGAAGACTTTGTGGACCGGATCGACCAATACCACCAGGCGCGCGACTTCCCGGCCATCAAAGGCCCAAGCTACCTGAGCGTGCATTTGCGCTTTGGCACCATCAGCATCCGCGCGCTGGCGGGCGTGGCCTACGCCATGCACCTGCAGGGCCTGGCCGGCGCCAGCACCTGGCTGAGCGAACTCATCTGGCGCGATTTCTATCACCAGATCCTGGCCAACTTCCCGCACGCGGTGAGCGGCGCCTTCAAACCCGAGTACGACGCTATCCAATGGGAGCGCGGCAAGCACGCCGACGCGCTGTTTGCCGCCTGGTGCGAGGGCCGCACCGGCTACCCGCTGGTGGACGCTGCCATGCACCAGATCAACCAAACCGGCTACATGCACAACCGCTTGCGCATGGTGGTGGCCAGCTTTTTGACGAAAGACCTGGGAATCGACTGGCGCCGTGGCGAGCAGTACTTTGCGGACCACCTGATCGACTTCGACCTGGCCGCCAACAACGGCGGCTGGCAGTGGGCCGCGTCCAGCGGGTGCGACGCGCAACCTTATTTCCGCATTTTCAACCCGGTCAGCCAGAGCGAGAAGTTCGACCCGCACGGCAAGTTCATCCGCCGTTACTTGCCGGCTTTGGCCGGGCTACCGAGCCACGCGTTGCACGCGCCCTGGCTGGCGAAGCCGATGGAGCTGGAATCGGCCGGGGTGGTGCTGGGGCGCGATTACCCGGCGCCCGTGGAGGACCACGCGGTGGCGCGCGCCCGCACGCTGGAGCGTTACGCGGTGGTGAAAAAAGCTTAAGGCGCCAGCCGCGTGTAGGCGGCCACCAGCGCCAGCAGCTCTTCTTCCGAGTAGGGCTTGCCCAAGTAGTGGTCCACGCCCAGGGTTTCGGCGTGCTCGCGGTGCTTGTCGGCCAGGCGAGAGGTGATCATCACCACCGGCAGGTCGGCCCAGGCGGGTTCGTCGCGCAGGTGGCGCACGAACTCGAAGCCGTCCATGCGCGGCATTTCAATGTCGCACAGCACCACCACGGGCAGTTCTTCGCGCAGGCGTTCGAGGGCTTGCAGGCCGTCGGCCGCCAACGCGACGCGGTAGCCCTCGCGCTTGAGCAGGCGCTGCGTGACGCGCCGCACGGTGATGGAGTCGTCCACCACCAACACCAGCGGCGGCTCGGCCTGGGCACCCGCCCCCGCTGGGCGCAGGGCGGGCACTGGCACCACCCCTTGCACACCCTGCGCGCGCTGGGCACGCGCCCAGGCCCGGGCGGCATCGCCGTACAGCGAGACCAAGGCCACCGGGTTGTAGATGAGCGCAACCGCGCCTGAAGCCAGCACCGTGGCACCGGCCAAGCCGGGCAAGTGCGCCAACTGCGGCCCCAACGGCTTGACAACCACCTCCTGGTGGCCGAGCACTTCGTCCACATGCCACGCCACGCGCTGGCCCGCGCTGTAGAACTCCAGCACCGGCCAACTGTGGGCCTGGTGGGCCTGGGGGTCGGTGCTTTCGGTGGACAGCGCCAGCAAGGCGCCGGCCCAATAGAAGGGCATGAGCACGTCGCCCGCGCGCCACTGGGCGCTGACGTAGGCGGCGGTGAGTTCGGGCGCCTGGGCGCGGCGCACCGCTTCCACCCACGGGGCGGGCACGCCAAAGGTGAAGTCGCCCACGCGCAGCATGACCACCTGCGTGACCGCCGTGCTGAGGGGCACCACCAGATGAAAACCGGTACCACCAGCGGGTGTGGGCACCGGCTCGATGCGCCCACCCAGCCCCAGCACTTCGTTGCGCACCACGTCCAGCCCAATGCCGCGGCCCGCCAGTTCGGTGACGGCAGCAGCAGTGGTCAGCCCCGGCGCGAAAATGCTGCGGGCGGCATCGGTCCAATCGAACGGCGCGGCTGCATCGTGCAGGCCCTGGGCCACCGCACGCTCGCGCAGCTGCGGTACATCCAGCCCGGCGCCGTCGTCGGCCAGGGTCAGCGACAGGTCGTTGCCGTTCTGCGCCAAGGTCAGGGTGACGCGACCTTCGGCGGGTTTGCCCGCTGCCATGCGCTGCGCCGGCGGTTCAATGCCATGGACGACAGCGTTGCGCAGCAGGTGTTCCAGCACCGGGGCCAGCCGGTCGAGCACGCCCCGGTCCACCTCCACATCGGCACCGTCCAACATCAGCGCCACCGATTTGCCGGTGGCTTCGGCTGCTTGGCGCAAGGTGCGGTGCAGGCGCTCGGCCAGCGTGTCAAAGGCGACCAGCCGGGTGCGCAACAGGTCGCGCTGCAAATCGCGGGTCTGGCGTGCCTGGGCCGCCAGGCTGCCTTCGGCCGCCTCCACCGAGCGCTGCAAGTGGTGCTGCACCGTGGCCACATCGTTCACCGATTCGGCCAGCAGGCGGGTCAGCTCCTGCACCCGGGTGTAGCGGTCGAACTCCAGCGGGTCGAAGCGCGGATCGGTGTCGCGCGCCTGCGCCAGACGCGATTGCATCTGGGTTTCGGTCTGCATCTCCAGGTCGCGCAGTTGGCTGCGCAAGCGCTCGATGTTGGCCGACATGTCCTTGAACGAATGGCGCAAGGCGCGCATGTCGCTTTCCAGGCGGCCACGGGTGATCATGACGTCGCCGGTCTGGGTCATCAGGCGGTCGAGCAGATCGGCGCGCACCCGCACCATGTGCGACGGCACGGGCAAGGGCTCCAGCCGGGCGGGGGCCACGGGGCGGGCCAGGCCCTCGGGGGCGGTCAGGCGCACACCCTCGGCCTGGGACACAGAATTGGGCGCCTCGGCCTGCTTGAACACGCGGCGCAGGGCGTCGAAACGGTCCACCAGTTCGTCCAGCGCCGCCAACAAAGGGCGCACAGCGTCTGCACTGTCGGGCACTTCGGGCAGTTGCAGCACGGCCGATTCCAGCTCGTGCACCAGCTCGCCCAGACGCAGCGCGCCGGCCAGGCGGGCGCTGCCTTTGAGGGTGTGCAGGTTGCGCAGCACCTCGGCACGGGCGCCCGTGTTGTCGGGCCGGGCCACCCATTGGCGCAAGGCGGCGCCCAGGCGAGGCAACAGCTCGCCCGCTTCGTCCTCGAACACCGCAAACAGGTCGCGGTCCAGCGTGTCCACCACGGGTTCGGTGGGGTCGGGCTCGAAGGGCTGGGCCTCGGGGTGTGCCGGTGCTTTGGCCTGCTGCGGTGCCTCGGCTTCTGCCGGGGTGTCGGTCGGCGGCTCGGTGTCGGCTGGCAAGGGCATACCAGCCTGGGCTACAGCGGCCAGGGCGTCCAGTGTGGCGGGCAGCGGTTCTTTCAGGAACCCGGCCGCGAACTGGTGCAACAAGGTGCGCGCTTCTTCGGCGGCACGCAGCAGCACGGCGGTGTCGTCGGGCAACAGCGCCTGGCCCTGCGCCTGCAAGCCCATGGCACGGTCCAACGCATGCTCCAGCGCGCGGGCCAATTGGGCCAGCCCGGCATGGCCCACGGTGCCCGCGCCACCGGCCAGCGAATGGGCCAGTGCAGACCACTGCGGCTCCAGCGGCGCTGTGGGCGACAGCCCCCATTCGGAGAGTCCATGCCCCAAGCGGCGCGACCACTCGTCGGCCTCGTTGAGGAAGACGTTGTACAGCTCCAGATCGATGCACAAAGGCCCGATGACCTTGACCGCCTCGTCGAGCAAGGGCGGTTCGGGTTCGGGTTGTGCCTCGGGCACCAACTCGGGCGTGGGCTCAGCGTTGGGTGCTCGCTCAACAGTGGACGCGGGCCCGGCGCTGGGCAGCGGCAGCGATTCACCATGGAGGCGCAGCGCGTCGGCACTGGCGCGGATGGACGCGGCGCGGCCGATGGTTTCGGCACCGGTATCGGTACCGGCGCTGGCCGGCGTTGCGGTCAAGCCCGCCACCCATTCGGACAGGATGGGCAACACCTGCGCGGTCAGGTCCAGCAGTGGTGGGTTGGCCGGTCGGCGGTCGGCCAACCAGGCGTTGAGCAGTTGCTCCATCGCCCAGGCGGCTTCACCCAGCTCGGTCAACCCCACCATGCGGGCGCTGCCCTTGAGGGTGTGGAAACCGCGCCGCAACGCGGTCAGGTCATCCAGGCTGTCAGGGCGCTGGTGCAGCACCTCCAACGTGACGGCCGCTTGCGCCAGCACCTCCACCGCTTCGTCGGTGAAGATGGTCAGCAGCTCGGCGTCATCGTCCTCATCCTCCGTGGCCGCTTCCGTTGTGCCGTCGGTTGAGCCTGCTGCAGCCGTGGCCACAACAGGCGATGACTCGGTGGGCGACACGGCTTCGACGGGGGACAGCGACGAATGCAGACGCCCGGTGGTGGCATCGAACACGAAGGCGGTGCGCGCCAATTCGGGCTGGCGCTTGAAGGTGTCCAGCAAATTGGACAAGGCCGCGAGGTTGGCCCCCAGCAGGGCCACGTCGTCGGCCCAACCCGGGGCTTCGGGCGTGGGGGTGCCTGCAGGGGACGCGTTCAACCAGCGCGACAGCACCTGCCCCACGGCCACCACGGTGGACGCGGCGGCGTCCAGCGCCAGCATTTGCAACACACCGCGCAGCGCATCCAGTTGAGCGGGCAGTTCGGCGAGTCCTGGCACCTCGGGAGCGCAGCGGAACCAGGCATCCAGCAAGGTTTCGGCCGCAGCCAGTTCGGCCTGCACCTGCCCCACCACCTGGTTCAGCGTTTCGCGCTCGCTCAGGCGGCGATAGACCTCGCTCATCCAGGGCTGTGGATCGGGTACGGCCTGGCCGGCGAGCACGAGTTCCAGGCGGTGCGCCAACTGGGCCAGGCGCTCGGCCAGGCTGGGCTGCAAGGGATCGAAATCGTCGAGTTCGGCCCCCAGGCACAGCAGGCTGAACGACAGCTCCAGCGCCAGCCCCCGGGGCCATGCGGCGGGTTCGGCCCGTTGAGCTTCCACCAAGGCGGCCACCTGTGCCCAGGCTCCGCCCAAGGTGCGGCACGCGGGGTGCAGGGTGGGCAACACGTCGGCCAGCGGCTGCAACAAGGTGGTGGCTCCGTCGGCCAAGGGCGCGGGCGACTCGCTCCAGGCGGCCCACCAGCGGCGAGCAGCGGACACGGCATCGCGCGCCTGCTCGCACACCGCCGGGTCCACCAGGCCCAGCGCGCGCTGCTCCCAGTTCCAAGCCGCTTCGGGCGGCCAGGTCTGGGCTTGCCACAACGCCGCCAGGCAAGGCGTGGCGGCCGGGTCTTTGGGGGGCGCCTGCGCCAGCAAGGCGTGCAGATCGTGCGTCAGCGCGGGCAGGCCTGGGGCGTCGCCCTGGCTCCAGTGGCTGTACTGCAACAAGATGCTGGACGCCGCCCGCTTGACGTGAATGCTGTCGGGCAACAGACCCTGCGCCACCGCCTCAAAGTAGGCCGCCGCCGCCAGCCAGAAGCGCTGCGCGACCGGTTCGGTGGTGCCACGGCACAAACCGGCGGCCAACTGGGCCAAAGGCGCTGCGGCCTGTGGGTGCAATTGCTTGACCACCAACAGCACCAGCCGGTCCAGGTGCGCGCGCACCGCAGGCCCGGGCTGGTAGGCCTTGCCTGGCGGCACCTCTGCGTCACGGCCACCCTCGGGCGCCGACCACAGATCGGCCGGGTGGGCGCGCGACGCGCCAGCCAATTGCTGCCATTCCTGGTACACCGGGAACAGGGCCAAGGCGGGCAGCGGTCGCTCGCGCAACACCCGCTGCAATTGGTCCAGCAGGCAACGGCCACCCCAGGCCACCGTGTCGGCCGTTTCCGGCGTGGCCAAGGCAGGCCGTTGAATCAACCGGGCCAGCGCGGCTTCAAGCGCACGCACGGTGGTGGCCGACGCGGCCAACTCCACCATGTCCAGTGCGCCAGCGGCCTGGTGCAAACGCTGGCGGGCCATGCGCAGCGGCGTGGCTTCCACCTCGGCCAGGTCGGTGGCTTGCGCCGCCTGGTGGTCGGCCACGAACTGGCGCACGGCGGTCACCGCTTCGTCCAGCGCCTGGCGCAACTCGTCCATCACCCAGGCCAGGGGCCCCAGGTCGCGCGCGGGCGGGCTGGCTGGGGTGGGGCGGGAAGGCAGGTCGTTGGTGTTCACGGCGTGACTTTCCACGGCCTCAGGCGATCTTGAAGCGGGACACCGACTGGCGCAACTCGTCGGCCACGCGGGACAACTCGCGCACCTGCTGCACCGTGGAACGGGTGCCATCGCCGGTCTGCTCGGTCACCGCAAAAATGTGCTGGATGCTGCCGGCCGTCTGCCCGGCGAGCTCGGCCTCGCGGGTGGCCGAAGAAGCGATCTGCTCAATCAATTCGGCCACTTGGCGCGACAGGCGGTCGTTGTCGGCCAGCGCGGAGCCGGCGTTGTCCGTCAGGCGCGCACCATCCACCACTTCGCGGGTGGAGCGTTCCATCGCCAGCACCGCGTCCTGGGTGTCGGTCTGGATGGCGCGCACCAGCGCGGCGATCTGGCGCGTGGCATCGGCCGAGCGTTCGGCCAGGCGCTGCACCTCCTCAGCCACCACCGAAAAGCCCCGCCCGGCCTCGCCCGCCGCTGCCGCCTGGATGGCCGCGTTCAGCGCCAGCACGTTGGTCTGCTCGGTGATGTCCGAAATCAGCTCGGTGATCTCGCCAATCTCTTGCGACGACTCGCCCAACCGTTTGATGCGCTTGGCGGTTTCCTGAATCTGTTCGCGGATGGTGTTCATGCCGCCGATCGCGTCCTGCACCGCCTGCGCACCGGACTCGGCGGCCTGACGGGCCTGGCGCGCGGCATCGGCCGAACCTTGGGCCTGCGACGACACCTGCGTGATGCGGGTGGACATGTCGAGCACCGCCTGGCCGGTTTCGCGGATTTCACGCAACTGCTCGGTGGAAGCCGCCAACAATTCGATCGAGGTGTTTTCCACCTGCGCGGTGGTGGCGCTGACGCGCTGCGCCGCCTGCTGCACCTGGCCCACCAGGGTGCGCAACTCTTCCACGGTGTAGTTGACCGAGTCGGCAATCGCGCCGGTGATGTCTTCGGTCACCGTGGCTTGTTGGGTCAGGTCGCCTTCGGCCACCAGTTGCAGCTCGTTCATCAGGCGCAAAATGGCCGCCTGGGTGGCGTCGTTGATGCGTTTGGCCTCTTTTTCCTGGGCCTGAGCGTCGGCGCGCGAACGCTCCACCTCGACCTGCTGCGAGCTGGTCCAATGCCGCTGGCGCTGCACCAAGCCCAGTGCGCACAGCACCGCCAGCAGCCCGAACACCGCTGGCAGCATGGGCCAGGCGGGGTGCGGCATCACCCCCCACCAGGCCTGGAAGGCAGTGGCCAGCATGAAGGCCACGCACACCAGCACGCCCAACACCCAACCCCGGCCAGCCATGCCCTGCGTGGGCTGGGGGCTGGCGGCGGTTGGCCGCGAGGGCTGTGCCCCAGAACGGGCCGCCGATGGCATGCGGGCCAATGGGGCTGGCGACGTCAGCGCGCCGGTACCGTATTCCGAATCGCCCAACGACGAGCCGACTTCCGTCATCGCCGAATCCAGGGTGGACACCGGGTCTTGCGACGGCGGCAGGGATCGGGCGGTCCAGCGTTGGCGCAGTGTCTTGAGCATCGGATTCCTCATGCGCCGGTCGGCGCCGGCTGGGCAAAGGCGGGCAAACGCAGGTCCAGAAACGCCGGCGATTCACACAAACTGCGCAAATCCAGCTCCACCCAGTGCTGCCCCTGAGCATCCACGCAGGTCTGGTGGATGCCCAGCGATGGGGTCGAGCCGGGCACCACCGCCATGTCCTGCACATCGCGCAAACCCAGCAACTGGTCCACGCACAAGGCGGCCTGCACGCCCAGCGCGGGATGCAGGTGCAGCCAGTACAGCGTGTCGTCGGTACCCAGCGCAGGGGCCTGGGCCGGCAACTGGAGCAGGCGCACCCAATCCACCACCACCGACAAGCCGCCGCGCAAACTCGCCACACCCATCACCCAAGGCCGGGTGTGGGGCAGCCGCTGCAAGGCGCTGGGGTTGAATATTTCGGCCGCCTGCGTCAAGGGCACCAAGGCACGCACGCCGCGCCACGACACGCCCAGCCAGCCCGCCGCCACTGGCCGCTCGGCCGATTCGGCCAACTTGCGGGCCAGCTCGGCCTGGTAGGCCTGCAACGAGATGCGTGGGGCGGGGGTCAGGGGCATACCGCCTCGATCTTGGCCAGCAATTCCTGCGGGTTCACCGGCTTGGTGATGTAGTCGCGCGCGCCTTGCCGCAAGCCCCAGACGCGGTCGGTCTCCTGGCTTTTGCTGGTGCAAATGAACACCGGCACCTTGCCGTACTGCGGGTGCCGGACGATGGTGCGCGTGAGCTGGAAACCGTTGGTCCCCGGCATCACCACGTCCATCAGGATCAGGTCGGGCAACTGCTCGCCCAACTCCAGCAACGCCTGCTCGGCGTTTTCAGCGGTGCGCACGAGGTAGCCGTTGCGCGTCAACAAGCTGCGCAGGAACACCAGTTCCGTGCGGGAGTCGTCCACCACCAGAATGTCTTTCACACCGGGCATCTTGGGTTCTCCGGCCTCAAGGCGCCGCCGCGTCGGCCGCAGCCGTGTGGCGGGCCACGGCCTGCAGCAACTGCTCGCGGGTGAACGGCTTGGTCAGGTGCTCTTGCGAACCGGCCAGGCGGCCGCGCGCCACGTCGAACACCCCATCCTTGGACGACAGCATCACCACCGGCAACCGGGCGTGGCGCGGGTGGCGTTTGATGATGGCGCAGGTCTGGTAGCCGTCCAGGCGCGGCATCAGGATGTCGCAGAACACCAGGTCGGGCGCAAAGTCGTGGATTTTGGCCAGCGCGTCGTAGCCGTCTTCGGCCAACAGCACCTCGTGCCCACCCTGGCGCAGAAACAGCTCGGCACTGCGCCGCACCGTCTGGCTGTCATCCACCACCAGCACCTTGCGCGGCATCGGTTCGGGATGGCTCATGGGCGGGCTCCGGTGGGTGGATGAAAAGGATCAGATCTGGACCATCTCGAAATCTTCCTTGCGGGCGCCACACTCTGGGCAGACCCAGTTCATTGGCACATCTTCCCACTTGGTGCCGGGGGCGATGCCGTCTTCAGGCGCGCCGGCCTCTTCGTCGTAAATCCAGCCGCAGATCAGGCACATCCAGGTTTTGCTTGCACTCATGTTCGAAAAACGCTTGTCTTAGAATGGGTTCATTGTATCGGCGCCCGAGCGGCCCGCACCGCGTATGACCTTGCCCTCCGACCCGCCCTCTGCCGATTCCGACCCCGCGACCGACGCGCCGCCCCCATCGCTGCCCTGCGTGATGGCCTTCAACGCCAACGACCCCAGCGGAGCCGGCGGTCTGGCCGCCGACCTGACGGCGATGAGCAGCGCCTCGTGCCACGTGCTGTCGGTGGTGACGGGCACCTACGTCCGCGACACCCGTGGTGTGCAGCACCACCACGCGCTCGACGCGGACCTGGTGGACGACCAGGCCCGTTGCGCCCTGGAGGATATGGGCGTGAGCGCGTTCAAGGTAGGCTTTGTGGGCAGCGCCGAAAACGCCAGCACCGTCGCCGAAATCCTGAGCGACTACCACGAGATCCCCGTCGTCACCTACCTGCCCGAACTGGCCTGGTGGGACGAGGTGGAACGCGAAAACTACCTGGACGCCGCGACCGAACTGTTGCTGCCCCAAACCACGGTGCTGGTGGGTAATCACAACACCCTGTGCCGCTGGCTGCTGCCCGACTGGGCCGAAGACCGCGCCCCCGGTCCGCGCGAGGTGGCCCGGGCGGCGGCGGAGCACGGCGTGCCCTACACCCTCGTCACCGGCTTTAACGCGCCCGACCAGTACCTGGAAAGCCACCTCGCCTCGCCCGAAACGGTGTTGGCCACCGCACGGTACGAGCGGTTTGAGGCCACCTTCAGCGGCGCGGGCGACACCCTGTCGGCCGCGCTGTGCGCCTTGCTGGCCAGCGGACACGACCTGCAAGCCGCCTGCGCGGAGGCGCTGACCTACCTGGACCAATGCCTGGACGCGGGCTTCCAGCCGGGCATGGGCCACGCCGTGCCCGACCGCCTGTTCTGGGCCCACGACGAAGAAGCCGACGACAGCGACGACGAAGCCCCCAGCGCCAACACCCTGGCCGATTTCCCACTCTCGGGCACCTCCCATTGAACCGGGCCACCCGGCCCTTGCCTTGTTGAACGACATGACCGACCGCAACCAAACCCTGTTCGACCGCGCCAAGCAACTCATCCCCGGCGGTGTGAACTCTCCCGTGCGCGCCTTCAAAGCCGTGGGAGGCACCCCGCGCTTTGTGCAGCGCGCCCAGGGCGCCCACTTCTGGGACGCCAACGGCCAAAAATACATCGACTACATCGGCTCCTGGGGCCCAATGATCCTGGGCCATGGCCACCCCGCCGTGCTGGAAGCGGTGCAAAAGGCCGCCCTCGACGGTTTCAGCTTCGGCGCCCCCACCGAGCGCGAAGTGGAACTGGCCGAAGAAATCGTCAAGCTCGTGCCCAGCATCGACATGGTGCGCCTGGTCAGCTCCGGCACCGAGGCGGGCATGAGCACCATCCGCCTGGCGCGCGGCGCCACGGGGCGCAAGAAGATCATCAAGTTCGAAGGCTGCTACCACGGCCATGCCGA
>CAZSZN010000025.1:0-21595 GCA_964610405.1 uncultured Macromonas sp.
CAGACGCTTTTTGGCGTCGCGGATGCCATGGTGGAAATCGACCACGGTCTCGGTTTCCGGGTCGTAGTACATGGCATTGATGGTGAAGTCGCGGCGCACCGCGTCTTGCTCCATCGGGCCCCAGACGTTGTCGCGCAACACGCGACCGCTGGCATCGACCGCGTGCTTCATTCCGGCCAGCTCGCCTTTGGAGGTGCGCTCGTTGCCGCTGACCTGCTCAGCGGCGGTGTTGTCCATGTAGGCGCGAAAGGTGGAAACCTCGATCACTTCATGCTCACGCCCGCGCCCGAACACCACGTGCACTATGCGGAAACGCCGCCCGATGATGAAGGCGCGGCGGAACAAGGCCTTGACCTGCTCGGGCGTGGCGTTGGTGGCGACGTCAAAATCCTTGGGTCGCAAGCCCAACAGCAAGTCGCGCACCGCACCGCCCACGATGTAGGCCTCGTAACCCGCGCGCTTGAGGGTGTGGACCACGTCCAGCGCGCGTCCATCGACCAGGGAGGGATCGATGCCGTGAACGGTGGCGGGCACGTCCTCGCGCTTGCCAAAGCTGGGGCCCTTGGCCTTGGGCGCCTTGCCCAGCAGCTTGTCGATGAATTTCTTGATCATGCGTGTTCGTCGAAAAGGTCCAGAATGCGCCAGCCACGCGTTTGAGCGATGGCGCGCAAGCCGGCACCGGGATTGGTGGCCACGGGCGTGTTGACCGCCTCCAGCAGGGGCAGGTCGTTGGTGGAGTCCGAATAGAAAGTGGTGTTGACGCGCGCCCAGTCGAGACCCCGAGCGCGCAACCAGTCGGTGACACGGGTCACCTTGCCATCGCGGAACGACGGTGTGCCTTGGATGTCGCCGGTGATCCAGCCGTCGGCGCCCCGCGCCAACTCCACCGCCACCAGCTCCTGCACCCCCAGCGCCTGCGCGATCGGGCGGGTGACGAATTCGTTGGTGGCGGTCACGATGACCAACAGGTCACCGGCGTCGCGGTGCTGCTGCAACAACGCCAGCGCCTGCGGGCGGATGTGCGGGCGAATCACCTCGGTCATGAAGCGTTCGTGGGCCTCGGCGGCGGCCTGCGGACCGCGCTGGCGCACCGCCTCAGTGGCAAAGCGCACGTACTCGTGCACATCGAGCTGACCAGCCTGGTACTGGGCAAAAAAGGCGTCGTTGCGTCGGGCGAAATCCACCGGGTCGGTCCAGCCGATGCGGGTGGTGAATTCACCCCAGGCGTAGTCGGAATCCAACGGCAGCAGGGTGTGGTCGAGGTCGAACAGGGCCAGATTCATGGGTGGCGCTCACTCGCTTTCAAGCATGGCCTTGATGAGGGGAATGGTGATGGCACGCTGGGTGCGCAGGGCGTACCCGTCGAGCCGGTCGAGCAGGGTCATGAGGCTGCTGAGGTCGCGCGAAAAGCGGTTGAGCATGAAATCCATGACCTCTTCGGCCAGCAGCACCCCGCGTTCGTCGGCCGCGCGGCGCAGCACGGCACGCCGCTCCGCCTCGCCCAACAGGTGCAATTGGAACACATGGCCCCACCCCAGGCGGGTGCGCAGGTCTTCGCGCAGGGCCAGATCGGCGGGCGGGCAGTCGGCAGCGGCGAGCACCCAGCGTGCGGGCCCATGCACCGGCGTCTGGGCGTTGACGAACCAGTTGAAGGCGGCCGCTTGTTGCGCGGCGGTGTAGAGCTGGCAATCGTCCAGGATGACGACGGCCCAGCGATCGTCGAATTCGGGCGGCGCCAGCGTGGTGGCGTCGAGCCAGCCCACACCGCCGCCCTGCCCCAGCACCTGGTCGCGCACCGCCTGCAGCAGGTGGGTTTTGCCGCTGCCCGAGGCGCCCCACAGGAAGGTGGGCACGGGCGAACGCAAGGGGTTACCGGCCCACAGGCGCAGGTGCGCCAATGCGTCGGCGCTGCCATCGGCCAGGAAATTGTCCAGCGAGGGGCGCGGCGCCAGCCCCATGTCCAACACAAGCTGCTGCATGCTCAGCGGTCCTCCTGCGGGGTGGGCTCATCCGGCACACGCCCATCGGTGTAGAGCGGGCTGCCCATGTACAGCGCCTGCCCACGGCGCACCGCCACCAGCAACACGGCACTGGCCGGCAACGCGATCAACACCCCCACAAAACCCAGCACATGGCCAAAGGCCATCAAGGCAAAAATCACCACGATCGGATGCAGGCCGATGCGCTCCCCCAGCAAACGGGGCGTGAGGTAGAGGCTTTCCAGCACCTGCCCCACCATGTACACACCGGCCACCAGCGCCACGCCCCACAGGGTCTGGAATTGCAGCAAAGCGGCCAGCAAACCCAGCACCAAGCCGAGGCCAAAACCCAGGTAAGGCACAAACACCGCCAAGCCGGTGAACACCCCGATGGGCAAGGCCAGCTTCAGACCCACCAGCGCCAGGGCCACGGTGTAGAACACGGCCAGCAGCCCCATCACCAGCAGTTGCCCGCGCAGGTACTGGCCCAGCACCTCGTCGGTGTCGTCCAGAAAGCGCTGCACGCGGGCCTGCCAGCGCGGCGGCACCAAATGCTTGATGCGCTGCACCAGACCATTCCAGTCCAGCAACAGGTAGTAAGCCACGATGGGCATCAACACCAGATTGCCCAGCACGGCCGCGATGGCGCTGCCGCCGATGCGCACCGAAGACAGCACCCGCTCGACCAACTGGCCTTCGTGCCCGGACACCATGCGCTGCAACACGTCCCGCACCAGGTTGACGTCGATCTGGGCGTCCAGCCCGAGGCGCTGGGCCCAAGGCGTGAGCCAGAGGTTGAACTGCTCCAGCAAGGGCGGGATTTGCTCGCGCAGCAGCGGCAACTGACGCGTCACCACCGGCACGATCATCAACGCCACCGCCAGCAACACCAGCATCAGCAAGGCAATGGCCAGACCCGCACCCAACCAACGGGGCACGCGGCCGGCGTGCAGGCGCTCCACCACCGGGTGCAACGCGTAGGCCATGACGGCCGCCACCACAAAGGGCATGAGCACCGGCGCCAGCAGGTCGAGCAGCCACCATGCGGCCACAGCCAAGGCCAACCAGGCCAGTGCGCGGGCTTGCGTGGCGGTCAATGACATGGCAAAAAACAGGAAGACATGGCGGGGCCCGTAAAATCACTGCATTCTATCGGCCTACCTTCTTATGACGACTCCCCTTTCCTACAAAGACGCTGGCGTGGACATTGACGCGGGCGACGCCCTGGTTGAACGCATCAAACCGCTGGCCAAGAAGACGATGCGCGAAGGCGTGCTCGCCGGCATCGGTGGTTTTGGCGCGCTGTTCGAGGTGCCCAAGCGCTACCAGGAACCGGTGCTGGTGAGTGGCACCGACGGCGTGGGCACCAAGCTCAAGCTGGCGTTCGAGTGGAACATGCACGACACCGTGGGCATCGACCTGGTGGGCATGAGCGTGAACGACGTGCTGGTGCAGGGCGCCGAGCCGCTGTTTTTCCTGGACTACTTCGCCTGCGGCAAGCTGGACGTGGACACCGCCGCCGCCGTCGTGGGCGGCATTGCCAAGGGCTGTGAGCTGAGCGGCTGCGCGCTCATCGGTGGCGAAACTGCCGAGATGCCTGGCATGTACCCGGCGGGGGAATACGACCTGGCCGGCTTCTGTGTCGGGGCGGTGGAAAAGTCCAAGATCCTGACCGGTCAGAACGTGCAAGCGGGTGACGTGGTGTTGGGTCTGGCCTCCCACGGCGTGCACTCCAACGGCTTCAGCCTGGTGCGCAAGTGCATTGAACGCGCGGGCGCCGACCTGCCGGCCACGCTGGACGGCATGCCCTTCAAGGAAGCGGTGATGCGCCCCACCCGCCTGTACGTGAAGAACGTGCTGGCCGCGCTGGCGCAGCACCCGATCAAGGCGCTGGCCCACATCACCGGGGGTGGTTTGCTGGAAAACATCCCGCGCGTGCTGCCCGAGGGCACTGCAGCCCATCTGAAGAAAGGCAGCTGGCCGCAAACCGAGCTGTTCGCCTGGCTGCAGAAGGTCGCGGGCATCGACGACATCGAGATGAACCGCACCTTCAACAACGGCATCGGCATGGTGGTGGTGGTGGACGCGGCGAATGCCGAAGCCACCGCAGCCACCCTGCGCGGTCTGGGGGAGACGGTGTACACCATCGGTGCCATCGCGCCGCAAGGCAGCGGCGCTCAGGTCGTGGTCGCTTAACCAGCGCCTCAGCGGGTCAACTCAGTTCACGCCGGAGTTCCCGCACCCGCTGGGCGATCGCATCGGCGTCCAGCGGATCTTCAGCATGGGCCAAGTAGGCTTCCAGATCGGGCAGTGCCCGGTCGGGGTGTCCCAATTCGGCCCAGGCCAGCCCCCGGTCGCGCCACTCGGTCCAGTCGCTGGGCAGCAGCAGCACCAGGCGGTCCATCACCGCGACCAGTCGCGTCCAATCTTCCTGCGTGCGGTGGATTTCCTTCAAATTGCGCAACACCCGGGCCAGGATGTCGCGCGAAGGCGCCGATTGCAGGTACAAGCCCACCGGCACATCGAACTCGTCCACCAACCCGTTGCGGCGCTTGAACGGCTCCAGCCGGTCCGACAGGTCTTCACGGCTGAGGGATTGGCCAGTGAACGGATCGATCACCACCTGCCCTTGCGGCAGGTTGACCTTGACCATGAAGTGCCCAGGGAAATTGACGCCCCGCGCCTGCAAGCCCAAGCCCTGCGCCAGCTCCAACCACAGCACCGCCAACGTGATGGGGATGCCACGCCGGGTGCGCAGCACCACGTTGAGGTAGCTGTTGTCGGCGTCGTAGTAATGGTTGACGTTGCCGCCAAAGCCCATATCGTGAAAAAAGAACTGGTTGAGCATGCGCAGCCGCTGCAAGGGCCCGGCGTCGCTCGGCAGGCGGCGCCGCACGCGGGCCAGCAGTTGGTCGATATCACCCAGCACGGTTTGCACGTCCAGGTCGGGGTACTCGTCCATGGCCACCGCAGCGGTGGCTTCTAGCAAAGGAAAGCCGTCGTCGTCCTGCACCAGGGCGGCGAAGTAGTCGAGCGGTGAAGGGGGCTGGATCGGCAGGCGCATGGCTTACTTTCGCACAAACTGGCGCAGTTGGACACCAGCCAGCAACAACACCCCAAAGTACACCACCACCGCCCCCAGCACAATCAGCGTCAGCATCGCGATGCGCCGCCAGGCGTCCACCGCGTGCACCCAGTCGATGCGGCCACCGGTCCACAGCAGGTACACCGCCAGCAGCGCGCTGGCGGCGACCACCTGCAGGGCAAACACGCCCCAGCCGGCCTGGGGCTGGTACCCCCCACGCCGGCGCAACCCGAACAGCAACCAACCGGCGTTGAGCAAGGCCCCCAGGCCAATCGCCAGCGCCAGGCCGGCATGGGCCAGGTAGGGCACCAGCACCACGTTCATGAGCTGGGTGAACACCAACACCACCACCGCAATGCGCACCGGCGTCTTGATGTCTTGCCGGGCGTAGAAGCCCGGCGCCAGCACTTTGATGGCAATCAGCCCCAGCAGACCGGCGCCGTACCCCATCAGGGCCAGCGAGGTCTGGCGCACGTCGGCAGCGGTGAAGGCGCCGTAGTGGTACAGCACCGCCACCAACGGCTGGGCGAAGGTGAGGAGTGCCACCGCGCAGGGCACCGCCAGCAGCACCACCCAGCGCAGCCCCCAGTCCAGCAGCGCGCTGTAGCGGTCGTTGTCGTTGGCGGCCTGGGCGGCGGCCAGTTGCGGCAGCAGCACCACGCCCAGCGCCACCCCCAGCATCGCAGTGGGGAACTCCATCAAACGGTCGGCATAGGTCAGCCAGCTCACGCTGCCGGTGGTCAGGTGCGAGGCGATCTGGGTGTTGATGAGCAACGAAATCTGCGCCACGCTGACGCCCAGCAACGCCGGCAGCATCAGGGTGAGTATGCGTTGCGTGCCCGGATGGCGCCAGGCGCCCCGCACCGCGCTCCAGCGCCAGCCGATGCGGGGCAGCAGGCCGAGCCGGTGCAAAGCGGGCAACTGCACACCCAGTTGCAGCAACCCACCCACCATGACGCCCCCCGCCAGCGCGTAAATCGGCTCCACCCCCAACGAACCGAACCACGGTGCGCCCCAACCGGCGGCCGCGATCATTGACACGTTCAACAGCACCGGCGTGGCGGCGGGCACGGCCAAACCCATCCAGGTATTGAGCACGCCCGCTGCCAGCGCCACCAGCGACATGAAGCCGATGTACGGGAACATCCAGCGGGTCAACACCACCGCCACGTCAAAGCCCTGCGGGTTTTGCTGCAAGCCGGCGGCCATGGCCCAAACCAGCACCGGCGCGGCCAGCACGCCGAGCACACAGGTGGCGGTCAAAGCCCAGGCCAGCACGGTGGCGACCTGGTCGATCAAGGCCTTGGTGGCCGCCTCGCCGTCTTTTTCGCGGCTGGCGGCCAACACCGGCACGAAGGCCTGGCTGAATGCCCCCTCGGCAAACAGGCGGCGCAGCAGGTTGGGGATGCGAAACGCGACGTTGAAGGCGTCGGTCAAGGCACTGGCCCCGAAGGTGGCGGCGATGAGCAACTCCCGAACCAGACCGGTGATGCGGGACGCCAACGTCAGTAGGGATACGAGGGATGCGGATTTGAAGAGCGACACGGCGGGAGTGTAGCCGGCGCCCTACAATGAAACCGATATGAGCATTTTGAACGCCGACCTGCACTGCCACTCCACCGTGTCCGACGGCACGCTGGAGCCCGAGGCCCTGGCCGCCCGCGCCAAAGCCAACGGGGTGGAGTTGTGGTCGCTGACCGATCACGACGAAGTTGGCGGCCAACGCCGCGCCTTGGCGGCGGCCCAGGCGCTGGGCCTGCCGTACCTGACGGGCACCGAAGTGTCTGTCACCTTCGCCGACGTGACGGTGCACATTGTGGGCCTGGGCTTTGACCCCGACCATCCTGCCATGGTGCAGGGGCTGGCCGCCACCCGGGGCGGCCGGGGCGAGCGCGCGCAGGAAATGAGCGCACAACTGGCACTCGTTGGCATTCCCAACGCCTACGAAGGGGCGCTGCGCTACGTGGGCAACCCGGAGCTGATTTCGCGCACCCACTTTGCCCGCTTCCTGGTCGAGAGTGGCGTGTGCCGCGACACCAACGAGGTGTTCCGCAAATACCTGACCGAAGGCAAGCCCGGTTTTGTGCCGCACCGCTGGGCCAAGCTGGGCGATGCCGTGCGCTGGATCCGCGAAGCCGGCGGTGTGGCCGTGATCGCCCACCCAGCGCGCTACGACCACAGCCCGACCCGGGAATACGCGCTGTTCTCAGAATTCAAAGCCCACGGCGGGCAAGCGGTGGAAGTCGTGACCGGCAGCCACGCGCCCAGCGAATACGGCAAGTACGCCGACATGGCGATCGAGTTCGGCCTGGCGGCCTCGCGGGGCAGCGATTTCCACAGCCCCGAGGAAAGCCACTGCGACCTGGGCGCCTTGCCTTTCCTGGAAGGGCGCCTCACGCCGGTCTGGGAACTGCTGGCCGACCGCATCCAGTAAACGATGGGTGCCGTCTACACCCGCCCATTGCAGGGCGTTTTGTTCCTTGTCATGGCGGTGGCGTGTTTTGCGTTGCTGGACTCCACGGTCAAAGTGCTGAGCGTCACCGTGTCGGTGCTGATGGTGGCGTGGTTTCGCTACATTTTCCAGGCGGTGGTGATGGCCGGTTTCGTGCTGTCCACCACCGGCTGGCGCAGCCTGCGCACACAGCGCCCAGGCCAGCACGCGGTGCGCGGTGTGCTGTTGCTGCTCACCAGCGTCCTGGGCTTCGCCAGCCTGATCTACATGCCGGTGGGCGAATTCACCGCCATCATCATGCTGACGCCGTTGGTGGTGACATTGCTGGCCGCGGTGTTTTTGAAAGAGCAGGTGGACCTGGTGCGCTGGCTGCTGGTGACGGGGGGCTTGGCGGGGGCGCTGCTGGTGATTCAGCCCACCGGCCAAGCCATCGGCTGGCCCGTGGCGATGCCCCTGGCGATGGTGTTGATTTACGCCTGCTTCCAGATCCTCACCAGCCGCATGGCCCGCACTGAAGACGCCATGACCATGCATTTCTACACGGGCTGGACGGGTGCGCTGCTGATCAGCTTGCTGCTGCCCTGGTTCTGGACCACCGTCGAAGACTGGAAAACCTTGCTGTTGCTGTGCCTGGCCGGCTTCTTTGGCACGGTGGGGCATTTTCTGTTGATCCAGGCCTTCAAGCGGGCGCCGGCCGCCACCTTGGCCCCCTACCTTTACACCCAGATCGGCTTTGCGCTGCTGGCTGGCTGGGTGTTTTTCGACCACGTGCCCGGTGCCCTGGAATTGTGGGGCATTGGCCTGATCGTGGTGTGCGGCGCCACCATCGCGTGGCTTTCCGCTCGGCAGGGCCGGTAAGCCACAATCGGGCCATGTCACAGTTTTTTGAAGTCCACCCTGACAACCCCCAGCCCCGCCTGCTGAAGCAGGCTGTGCAGTTGCTGCACAAAGGCGGCGTGCTGGCGGTGCCCACCGATTCCAGCTACGCGCTGGTCTGCCACCTGGACGACAAGGCCGCCGCAGACCGGCTGCGCCGCATCCGCGGGGTGGACGACAAGCACCACCTGACGCTGTTGTGCCGCGACCTGAGCGAGCTGGCCAACTACGCCCGGGTGGACAACCGACAATACCGCCTGCTCAAGCTGGGCACCCCGGGCGCCTACACCTTCATTCTGGAAGCCAGCAAGGAAGTGCCGCGCCGCGTCAGCCACCCTTCACGCAAAACCATTGGTTTGCGGGTGCCGCAACACAAGGCGCTGCAAGAGCTGCTGGCCCTGCACGGCGCGCCGCTGCTGGCCACCACGCTGATTCCTCCGGACGAGGCCGAGCCGCTGAACGATGCACACGAAATCCGCGGACGCTTCGAGCACGACCTGGCGGGTGTGGTGGACGCCGGCGCCTGCGCCCTGGCCCCGACCACGGTGATCGACCTCACACCCATGGGCAGCGGTGACGACCCCGAAGTGCTGCGCGAAGGCGCCGGCCCGCTGAGTGCGCTGGGCCTGTGAAACGGTTGTAAGGGACAATCGGCGCATGGACTTTGCCCAGATCATCCAGACGGTGGCCATTTACGCCATTCCGGTGCTGCTCGCCATCACCGTGCACGAAGCCGCCCATGGCTATGCGGCACGCCACTTCGGCGACAACACCGCCTACATGCTTGGGCGCATCACGCTCAACCCGATCAAGCACATCGACCCTGTGGGCACGGTGGCCATGCCGCTGTTGCTGCTGTTCGCCACCGGCGGCACCTTCCTGTTCGGCTACGCCAAGCCGGTGCCGGTGAATTTTGGGCGGCTGCGCCGGCCCAAGCGCGACATGGTGTGGGTGGCCCTGGCCGGCCCGGCCGCCAACCTGGTGCAGGCGGTGGTCTGGCTGGTGCTGTACTACCTGATGCGCGCCACCGGGGTGGACGAAGTGTTCTTCCTGAAAATGGCGCAGGCGGGCCTGAGCGTCAACCTGGTGCTGTTTGCCCTCAACATGTTCCCGCTGCCGCCGCTGGATGGCGGGCGCATTCTGGTGGGCCTGCTGCCCATGCGGCCCGCGCTGGCGGTGTCGCGCGTGGAACCGTTCGGCTTTTTCATCGTGCTCGGGCTGGTGCTGACCGGCCTGCTGGGCACCTACTGGCTGGGCCCGCTGATGGGCCTGACCGCCGGCTTGCTCGAAACCCTGCTGACGCCGCTGCGCTGGCTGCTGTTCTGACCCGCCCCCTCTTTCACGTTTTCGTCTGCTGCTTCTTACCATGAGCCAAGTGCGCGTCCTCACCGGCATCAAACCCACCGGCACCCCCCACCTGGGCAACTACGTCGGTGCCATCCGTCCCACGGTGCGCGCCAGCCGCCAGCCGGGGGTGGACAGCTTCCTGTTCCTGGCCGACTACCACGCCATGAT
This sequence comes from uncultured Macromonas sp., assembly GCA_964610405.1. Classification (GTDB taxonomy): domain Bacteria; phylum Pseudomonadota; class Gammaproteobacteria; order Burkholderiales; family Burkholderiaceae_C; genus CAZGDZ01. The sequence continues at coordinate 9,908 of CAZSZN010000025.1, forward strand.
CTCCACCCAGGACCCGGGGCGGCTGCAACACTCCACGCTGGAGATTGCGGCCACCTGGATCGCCTGCGGCCTGAACCCGGCCGACGTGACGTTCTACCGCCAGTCGGACGTACCTGAAATTCCGGAATTGACCTGGTTTTTGACCTGCGTCTGCGGCAAAGGGCTGCTGAACCGTGCCCACGCCTACAAGGCGATGCTGGACAAGAACGCCGCCGCCGGCACCGAGCCCGACGACGGCGTGAGCGCCGGCCTGTTCATGTACCCGGTGCTGATGGCGGCCGACATTTTGATGTTCAACGCCCACCAGGTGCCCGTGGGGCGCGACCAGGTGCAGCACATCGAAATGGCGCGCGACATGGGCAGCAGCTTCAACCACCTGTACGGCGAGCACTTCACCCTGCCCGAAGCGGTGATCGAAGAAAGCGTGGCCACCCTGCCCGGCCTGGACGGCCACAAGATGAGCAAGAGCTACGACAACGTGATCCCGCTGTTCGCGCCGCCGGAGCAGTTGCGCAAGCAGATCATGGGCATCGTCACCGACTCGAAAGCGCCGGGCGAGCCCAAGCAGACCGAGGGCTCGGCCCTGTTCCAGATTTACCAGGCCTTTGCCACGCCCGAAGAGACCGCTGCGCTGGCCCAGGCCTACGCCGACGGCATTGCCTGGGGCGACGCGAAGCAGTTGCTGTTTGAACGCATTGACCGCGAAATCGCGCCCATGCGCGCCACCTACAACGAGCTGATGGCCCATCCGGAAAAGGTGGAAGCGATGTTGCAAGCTGGTGCGGTGAAAGCCCGCGCGGTGGCCACGCCCTTCACGGCGCGGGTGCGGCACGCGGTGGGGCTGCGCCCGTTGCAGGCCAACGCCGCGCCGGCCACTGTCAAAGCCGACAAGGCCGCACTGCCCACCTTCAAGCAATACCGCGAGAAAGACGCGCTGTTCTACTTCAAGCTGGCCGACGGCAAAGGCCGGGTGCTGCTGCAAAGCGTGGGCTGTGCTTCGCCGAAAGACGCTGGCCAGTCCATCGCCCGACTGAAAGCCCAGGGCTATGCCGCCTGCCCCGACCTGCACGCATTGGCGCCGGTGGCGGACGGCGCCAGCGCGGCCGAGGTGGAAACCGCGTTGCAAGCGCTGCGCGACGCCGAATAAACCCAAGCGCGCAGAAACACGCTGCGCAGTGCTGTTAGAATGCGAGCTTCGACACGCGGAAGGGTGGCAGAGTGGTCGAATGCGCGGGACTCGAAATCCCGTATACAGTTTCACTGTATCGAGGGTTCGAATCCCTCCTCTTCCGCCACAAGGCATTACAAATCAAGCGCTTAGGCGCTTTTTTTGTTTCAACCATCAAAACAACCATCAATCAGGTCTGCGACAGGACCGTCGAAGGTCATATAAACCGCACCTGTGACTTCAGGATACTTTTAAGTAAGCCCCTGTTGAATCACAACGAAAACTGGGCCATTTTTGGGGTGGATCACACTGAAAATTGAGCCACGTTGACGGCTACGCTGCTGAATTTTTCAGCAAGGTGGTCAGGAGTGATCAACGTGAGCACATTGAGTAAATTGCGCCGCCTCGTGCTGAGGGATGGCGTATCGGTGCGGGAGGCCAGCCGGCGGCTGGGGATCTCGCGCAACACGGCCAGCAAGTGGCTGTCTGAGCCCGAAATGCGGGAGCCGAAGTACCCCGTGCGGGTGAAGGCGCAGGGCGTACTGACGCCTTATGAGGACACCTTGGCCCGCTGGCTCAAGGCCGACCAACACCGCAACAAGCGAGAGCGCCGTGGCATCAAGGCGATGTTTGAGGCCTTGCGCGCCATGGGCTATGGCGGCAGCCGTGGACCGGTGTACCGCTTTGCCAAGCAGTGGCGCATGGCGCAGGACCACAGTGCCCGAGGGGCAGGCTTTGTGCCCCTGTCCTTTGAATTGGGCGAGGCGTTCCAGTTTGACTGGAGCACCGAGTACGCGTTCATTGGCGGACTGCGCCGGCGCCTGGAGGTGGCGCACACCAAGCTGGCGGCTAGCCGGGCGTTTGTGCTGTCGGCGTTCCACAGCCAGGCGCACGAGATGCTGTTTGAGGCCCATGCCCGGGCCTTTGCGGTGCTGGGCGGGGTGACCAAGCGGGGTATCTACGACAACATGAAGACGGCAGTGGACAAGGTGGGCGCGGGCAAGCAGCGCAGCGTCAACGCCCGCTTCGAGGCGATGACCGGTCACTACCTCTTTGATCCCGAGTTCTGCAACCGCGCAGCGGGCTGGGAGAAGGGCATCGTGGAGAAGAACGTACAGGACCGCCGCCGTGGCATCTGGCGTGAAGCCAGCGAGCGACGCTGGGCCAGCCTGAGCGAGCTCAACGCCTGGTTGCAGCAGGCGTGCGTGGACGCCTGGAGCGAGTTGCGCCACCCCGAGTGGCACGAGCTCACGGTGGCCGAGGTGTGGCAGGACGAGAGGCTGCGCCTGACGCCGAACCCGCGTCCCTTCGATGGCTATGTGGAGGACCCAGTGCGGGTGACGTCCACCTCGCTGATCCACTTCCAGCGCAACCGCTACAGCGTACCGTGCGAATGGGTGCATGCGGTGGTCAGCGTGCGGGCGTACCACGACCGGCTGCTGGTGGTGGGCCCCAAGGGCCATAGCGTGACGCTGCAGCGCTGCTTCGATCGTGACCAGACGATCTACGACTGGACCCACTACATTGCCCTGATCGAGCGCAAGCCTGGGGCGCTGCGTAATGGCGCGCCGTTCAAGACCATGCCCGAGCCGCTGCGACTGCTGCAAGACCAGTTGCTGCGTCATGCGGGCGGTGATCGGGTGATGGCCCAGGTGCTCAGCGCGGTGACCGCCCACGGGCTGGAGGCGGTGTTGGTGGCGGTGGAACTGGCCCTGCAGTCCGGGCGGGTCAGCGCCGAGCACGTACTCAATGTGCTGTCGCGCTTGAAAGAACCCGAGCTGCGGGTGGGGCCGGCGACCACGTCCGTTGACCTGAAGACACCCTCACAGGCCGATCTGAAGCGCTACGACCGGCTGCGCCAGCCCAAGGAGGTGCGCCATGCTTGAACTGGTCACCGACTTCAAGGCACTCGGTCTGCACGGCATGGCCAGTGCCTGGCCGGAGGTGCTGGGCACGGCACGCATCAAGGCGATGGACCACGAGGCGGTGCTGCGCCAGCTCATCAAGGCCGAGATGGCGCAGCGCGAGGTGCGCTCCATGGCCTACCAGATGCGCGTGGCCCGCTTCCCCTCGCACCGGGACCTGGCGGGGTTTGACTTTGCCCAGGCGCATGTGCAGGAGGCACAGGTGCGAGAGCTGCACACCCTGCGCTTTACCGAATCCGCGCACAACGTGGTCTTCGTCGGAGGTCCCGGAACGGGCAAGACGCACCTGGCCACCAGCCTGGGCATCGAGGCGATTCGGGTCCATGGCAAGCGGGTGCGCTTCTTCTCGACGGTGGAGCTGGTCAACGCGCTGGAGTTGGAGAAGGCCCAGAACAAGGCTGGGCAGTTGGCCCACCGGCTGATGTACGTGGATCTGGTGATCCTGGACGAGATGGGCTATCTGCCCTTCACGCAGTCGGGTGGCGCCTTGCTGTTCCACCTGCTGTCCAAACTCTACGAGCGAACCAGCGTGGTCATCACCACCAACCTGAACTTCTCGGAGTGGAGCACCGTCTTTGGCGACGCCAAGATGACAACGGCGTTGCTGGACCGGCTGACCCACCACTGCCACATCGTGGAGAGCGGCAACGAGAGCTGGCGCTTCAAGCATTCCAGTGCCGCTGCGGGGATCACCAAAACCGCACGGGCCAAAGCCCAGAAAGGAGCCGATCAAACGACCCAGCCGTTAGACTTATCCACAACCAACTGACAAAACATCCTTAAAACCAGTGGCTCAATATTCGGCGTGAACACTGGCTCAGTTTGTACGGTGAATCAACAGACGTGGTCTACAGCGCATTCAACTGCCAGGCCAACGTCAGCGGCACGCCTCGACGCTTGAGGCAATTAGAGAGGCCTGACAACGCCCATCGTCGATGGGTTACAGGTCTAGCACCAACGTACCACAGCGACCAGCAGAAACACAAACCATCATTGACTTGTTAGCCTTACGCTCTGAAGCCGTCAGTATCGAGTCCCGGTGCTCAACCTCTCCAGAAATTACGCGCGTTTCGCAAGTGCCGCAAACACCTTCCCGACAGCTAAGCTCTGGAAAAACGCCTTGACTTTGAAGCGCGTCCAGCAGTGGCACGCCCGCTGCCACTTCAAACCTTTTTCGAGAACGCCGCAATTCCACCGTATAAGCGTTGCTGAGCGCTGCGATATCTCTCGAGACAACCTTAAACCGCTCAATGTGGGCGTGAGGGTATCCCAGCTTCTGAGTCGCAGCCTCGAAGGCATCCAGCATAGGTCCTGGACCACAGCAGTAGAAATGTGTGTCGCTGGACTGGCCACCTAGCAGTTTCTCTAGGTTGGGAGGCAGCGAAGCCTCATCATCAAAGTGGAGGGTCACTGAGGATTTGCCAACCTCTGCAGCCTCCTGAATCGTTTGAATTTCATCCAGAAACGCAGCATCAGCACGCGTACGGCCGCAATAGATGAGGTGTACGGATTTTTTGAGCGCAGTCAGCCTTTTGAACATAGCTAACAGCGGCGTAATTCCAATACCACCAGCCAGCAAAACACTGTGCCCCGCGTCCTCATGAAGCTGAAAGTGGTTTCGCTGGACACCGACGTCGATGACTTGCCCCACGCGGAGCTTCTCGTGAACATACCGGGAACCTCCTCGGCTATTGGCATCGTTCAAGACAGCCACCACGTATCGCCCTTTTTCCCCAGGGTTGATTAGCGAGTAGCTGCGCACCTGGTCGTTGCTCAGATGCAAGTCAATGTGAGCGCCAGGTTCTACTTCAGAAAACTGGACAGACTCATCTGCCGGTTGCAGTTCGATGCTCAAGACGTTCGGAGCTTCTCGACGCATGCAACTAACTATTGCCCTTTGTGTCGTTGCCATAGTGACCATTACATGATGTGCAATCCGCCATCGACCATCAATGTCGTGCCGGTGATGAAGGACGCCTCACTACTCGCAAGCCAGAGGATGGGGAGTGCGATTTCCTCAGGGCAAGCCCAACGCCCTATCAGAGACGTGTCTTTGCGCTCGGTTCGCAGTTGGTCAACTGACTTGCCACTTTGCACAGCTCTACCGACGTGAAAGTCAGTGAGTGTTGAACCAGGACACACTGCATTCACTCTCACGCCGTGAGCAGATTCCTCAAATGCAAGAGTCCGGGTGTAAGCGAGCTGGGCCGCTTTGGTGGCGTCATAAAGTGCCATCCCTTTTCGACCAGTGACGGCGTAGCAGGAGGAGACGTTGACAACGCTACCCTTGCCAGATTCCCGCAACCGAGGCATCGCCGCCTTGCAGAAGTTGGACATTCCAACAAGGTTGACATCAACAATTTCATACCACTCTTCAGGTGTTACTGAGCTCGCAGCGCTGTAGTTACGCATCGCTGCGTTATTTACTAGTGTGTCAACGTGGCCCCAGTTTTTCACGCACTTTTCGACAGCCATTCCGGCTGCACTTTCTTCCGCAACGTCTGCGCACATCTTGTCCACTTCTGCGCCAGGTACCGCCTCTCTGATTAGCTCAAGTGTTCGAGTCAGTGCCGCTTCATCTCTATCAAACATGAGGACGAATGCGCCCTCACGGCAGAAGGCGAGCGTTGTAGCCGCCCCGATTCCTGCACCTGCGCCGGTAATGATGGCGCAACGTTCGGCCATTCTGCTGTGGGTCATGCTTTATTCCGCCTTAATGTTGTTTGACTTGATGACTTTGCCCCAACGGTCGATTTCGAGACGAATCCATTCACTAAATTGCTCAGGCGTGCTTGCAACCACCTCAAACTCCATTTCCTGGAGTCGCTTGCTGACTTCGGGCGAGTTCAGGATGCGAGTGAGTTCTTGGTTGTAACGTTGGACGATATTCGCCGGGGTTCCCTTCGGAGCAAGAAAGCCAATCCAAGAGGTGGCTTCAAAATTCTTCAACCCCGCCTCCTGAAGTGTCGGGATGTCAGGGGTGCTGGGAAAGCGTTTTTGTCCTGTTGTAGCCAGCAGTCTCAGACGGCCATCCTTCACAAAGCCTTGTACGTTTCCAGGAACAAAGAAGCCTGCCTGAACGTTACCTGCCAGCAGGTCGCTCACAGCTGGTCCCGCACCTCGATAAGGAACGTGGGTCATAAAGAACTTTGCATCAGCCTTCATCATCTCCATCGTCAGGTGGGATGCACTTCCCAGTGAGACGGAACCGTACGAAAACTTGGTCGGGTTAGCCTTTGCCTTGGCGATGAAGTCGCGTACTGACGTGATGCCAGTCGCAGGATTGACCACCAGGTACTGTGGAGATTTGACGGCAAGGGTAAGAGGAACCAGGTCCGTGGTGGGGTCATACGGCAACTTATCAAACAACGTCACGTTGATAGCCAGTGGACCGTTGAATCCGACCAGAAGCGTGTGACCATCAGGTGCCGACCGCACTACTTCTGTCGCACCGATAGTGCCGCCTGCGCCACCTTTGTTCTCAACCACAAAAGGTTGACCGAAGGCTTCCTGCAGCTTTGGAGCCACAAGCCTCGCAAGTACATCGTTGGTGCTGCCAACGATGGGGACGACGATTCGAACTGGCTTGGATGGTGCCCACGGGGCCTGTGCCCAACTGCTTCCGATGGTCGTTGACGCCAGCGCTACCGCGAGCAAGAAATTTCGTCGGTGCTTCATATTTGTCTCCTTAGAGTTAGGCTCGGTTTCTATTTGCATCTCAGAGGCTAAAAACCGGTTTTTCCGTACTGTTGGCCAGATGCTCTCGTGCCCATTCGACAGGGCTTTGGTCACGCGGAAGCAGCACGCCTGCAGGTCGAACGTGCTGGTCTTTCGCATCCAGTGCAGGTGGGGTCTCACCTTGCTCCAAACCTTGCGCTGCTTCAATCAACATGCGTCGGGCCATGACAATCGCCTTGTCTGTCGGTAGCAGTTGTTCTGCCTCATGGTCTTGAATGGGGCCCATGCTCTCTTGCAGTGAGTAGTCCTGCGCTGAGAAGCCAAAGATGCCGCTGTACGAGCGTTTTTCTTTTTGAGCTTGACGGTCCATCAGATAGTCGTTGTCTCGGTTCGCTCGGGGAATGAAGCTGTCAGGTGCCTCGTACTCGACGTGGATACCTTTGCCTTCTTTCATGGCGTTGATTTCTTCTTCGCTCAGAGGGCGGCTAGGTTGCCAGTTGATGCTCCAGGCCCAGCAGTTATGGTCATCAATGGGCACCCAGACGTGACCGGCAAGTGCGTGGTCACCGAAGGGAGCAATCAGCGTGAACCACGGAAACAGCCACTGGGTAACGCGCCAGTAATACGAATCCGGCTCGCCAAGGCGGCGTCCAAAAAGGCTAAGCCCGAAGGGCTGCTTCTCTATTTCGAAAACGACGTTGCCGTCCGCTTTGATGTAGTCGAGCGCTTTAACGTCTTTGTGCATCGGGTCACTGTCCACCTCGTAGCGGTGAACGTAGGAGACGTGAGCTGTATCGATGCCACCTTCCATGGCTTGAAGCCAATTGCTGTACTGCAGCCTTTTAGAGACGAACACATGTTCTGGGGGCAAGGTGCACCACTCAAGCTCCGGTGCGGGCGGTTGTTGGTCGGTTGGCCCCATGTAGGTCCAGACGATGCCACCACGTTCGATACAAGGGTAGCCCTTGATGTGCATGCGAGCGCAGGATTCGGGCGACGACGGCACGTCGACGCAACGACCCATACCGTCAAATTTGACCCCGTGATAGGCACAGCGAATACCGTTCTCTTCATTGCGACCGAAGTAGAGCGACACACCACGGTGCGAGCAGAACTCGCTAATCAATCTGGCCTGACCGTCGGTATCGCGAAATGCCAGCAATTTCTCACCCAGTAGACCGACTCGGACCTGAGGACTATCTGGCTCAGCAATCTCGCTCGACATGAGGGCTGGCACCCAGTAGCGGCGAAGCAAGCTACCCATTGGGGTGCCTGGGCCAACGCGCGTGAGTAGTTCGGACTGTTCTTTTTTCATGTCTATCTCCTGGTTGTGAAAAGAGTCACACTCCACATGTCCGCAGAGTGATACGTGAGTCCATTTTATGAGCAATTTCTGATTTGTGTCAACATTTGAACACCTATCCATCAGGTGGACACGTTTCAGCGTAAAGTCTTGGGATGACTGTGAAAGAAGTTCAATCTGACAAGCTGTCTGAGGGCGTCAGAGCGGTTGACCGAGCGCTAGACATCCTCTTGGCTTTTCGTCCCGGGGACGGTAGCTTGGCCGCCAGCGAGTTGCTTAAGCGTGTGGACTTGAGTCGCCCGACCCTTTACCGCTTGCTTCGCACATTGGAGCAACGCGGATTCCTTGCCTCGTCGGGCGAGCCGCGTCGGTATCAACTGGGGCCCGCCGTGGGGCAGCTGGCTCATGCATGGAATACCGACCTAAATCTTGTTGCTATTGCTCAGCCTGCAATGCATGCAGTCTGGGAGCAAACAGGCGAGACGGTAGCTCTGCTGCTTCATCGGGGTCAAGAGCGTGTGTGTGTGGCAGAGCTTCCCAGTAGACAACCCCTTAGCTTTCGACGAGGCATCGGACACAGTGAAGGTGTCGTGGTCGGGGCTAGCGGACGCGCCATCCTCGCTTTCTTGACGTCACCAGAGAGTTATCTTGACGATTCTGTGCCGCTTGAACGCAAGGTGGCTTACATCGAAGAGCTGGCACGCATTCGCAAGGCAGGCTACGCAATCAGTCGTGATGAACTCATAAAAGGGGCCGTTGCAATCGCTGTCCCTGTTCTAAATTCGCGCGGCCAGGTGTTGGGGTCACTAGCGGTCTATGGTCCGAGTGCTCGAATCGATGAGGAAGCCGTAAAAGACCACACGGCCTCGCTTCAGAGAGCTACCAGAGAAATCACCCAAAAGCTGGGGTGAGCAGTCAGGCTGCGTCACTGATGCGTGCGGACACACGATTCGGACCGCTTGGACGCCAAGGACCCGTCGTTTTTCGATGGAGACGCAGGGACCGCCAGAGTGGCGGTAGCAAAATCAAGCGTATAGTGCTTTTTCGGACGCATAAGACGCTTTTTCATTGATGCCCCACGCTGTTTTTGATGGGAGACGCCACATCGCGGTCGGCTCAAAGATGCCTGCAAAAACAGCGTTGGTAGGAATTTCTCAGCTTATGCGTCCGATTTCTCAACTTATGCTTACCCATGCTGCGTAAGCAGTTGATTCATAAGCCCAAAAATTCTCGGCTCACTGCGCGCTGCTTACAACCCCATCGGACGCATCAGTCGCTCGACCGTGCAGCGCGCCACCAAGATGCCCTTACGGTTCATATGCAGCCAGACCTTAGGCCCGATGTAAGCGGCCAGCCAACACATATTGCTGTTCGGGCTGGTCTGTAGGAGCCTAGTGTCCGCTTGAGGAGAGCGGACACATGGTCACAAATGCCATTGAGTGGGAGGGGCGACGCCGCCGTCGTCACAGCGATGAGTTCAGAGCAGCGGTGATCGAGAAGTGCCGGCGACGTCCCCCCAGACAGACGCTGGCGTCGATAACGTCGCTCAAGATCACCCGACCGTGGTAAGTCACCATTACCGGAGTGCTCAAGCGCAACGAAGTGCTGCGCAGTTGGGCAGGCGCATCTGGAAAGCCGGAGCGGCCATCACCGCAGGAGTCTGGTGGAAACGTAGATGCGTTGCCTCAAGCGAACGGATGAACGGGTTATAGAACACACCTTTGAGCGGAAGGTGGGAAATTGCATGTGCGCAAGGCTTTGATAAACCGTTTCACTCAGCGCGGGCCCCCGACCACGGTGGCCGTGGGTGCAAAGACGTAACTGCGTCTGAGGCATGGGGTCATGCCGACCACCTTGGGCGTTGTGTAGTGAGCCCGGACACTGGCGACGTCAACTAGCGCAAAGTCGGCAACCGCGTGCCGACCTCACTGGCCATCTGAACGTCAGCACGCAAGCTTTTCCGGGCGTCTTTCATGATTTTCCTGCACTATTTTGTGGGTGCCCCGCAGTAGGGTGGCAGCTAACGTTTGGACGGAGAGGCTTGTCTACCACCAGTACTTGCACTTGTCGTGACTCCAGGAATATAATTAGAGCACTAAGAATACTTAGTGACTTTCATAACTTGTTGAGATTCATTTCTGGAGACCACCCATGATCACCAACGAAGAGAACGATCTTTTGTGTCGCGTAGAAAACGGAGCCCCCATGGGTCAACTCATGCGTCAGCACTGGGTTCCCATCTGCCTCCAGGAGGAGGTGCCTGAAGCTGACGGCACACCGGTCAAGGCTCGCATTCTTGGAGAGGATCTGGTCGTATTCCGAGATACTGATGGCCGTGTTGGCGTACTCGATGAGTATTGCCCTCACCGCCGCGCCTCGCTGGTCTTCGGTCGCAACGAGGAAGGTGGACTGCGCTGCCTATACCATGGCTGGAAGATGGATGTCGCCGGTAACGTGCTGGAGATGGTGTCCGAGCCCGCCTCCAGCGGCTTTGCTGACAAAGTCAAGCACAAGGCTTATCCGACCAAGGAGTGGGGAGGCTTCGTGTGGGCCTGGATGGGTCCGCAAGACCAGATGCCTGAGTTCGTTCCGCCGCGCTGGGCTCCTACAGCCGACGCCCGAGTAAGCATCGCTAAGGTGGTTCTTCCCTGCAACTGGGCTCAGATTCTGGAAGGCGCGATTGACTCCGCCCACAGTTCAAGCCTCCACAGTTCGGATATGGTTCCGGCACGAGTACATGGCGCGGAAGCAACTGAGAAAAACTGGCTGCGCCCGTCGACCGACAAGGCGCCGCGCATGCAAGTTCAGCGGGGCGACTATGGTTTCCGCTATGCCGCTATCCGTCGTCCCATATTCAACGCGCAGACGCATGACTACGTGCGCACCACGGTATTCGTTGCGCCATGGACCGTGTTGATTCCGCCCAACAACCTCTACAACGTGGCCAACGTCAATGTCCCAATTGACGACACCAATACCTGTTTCTACTTCATTGGCTGGGGCGATCCGGCTCAGACGCCTGAAACTGAGACTTGGCGTAAGTTCCTTGGCCAGACAGTCGGTGTGGATTTGGACAGTCAGTACCGACCGCTGCGAAATTACGACAACCGCTTCTGGCAGGACCGCCAGGCCATGAAGACCGGCAACTTCACTGGTATCAAGGGCATTCCGAATCAGGACATGGCGATGTGGATCACGATGGGCAAGATTGCGGATCGAAGCCACGACCGTCTAGGTGCCAGTGACATGGCCATCGTCGAGTTTCGTAAGCAGATGATTGAGGCGGTGCGCGCATTCCAACAAAGCGGTACGGCGATCGGCGCGGGTGATCTGTCAGTTTCGGAGAGCGTGTGCTCTTTCCAAGGGTTGATTCCAAAAACCATGGACTGGCGGCAATACGAAGCCAAGTACGTGTGGACCGCAGAGGAAGACTCTCCTGAACTCGATACTTCTTACTCAGTAAAGGCCTGAGCTACAACCTATGTCCAAACTTCAACTCTCTGTCGCTATGGGCGACTATGATCGCACCCGCGCGCTGCTAGATGGTCGGGTATTGATAGACGGCGTCGATCCGGTGTTCATGAACCTCTACCCCGAGGAGATGTTCTTCCGTG
>CAZSZN010000026.1:0-16406 GCA_964610405.1 uncultured Macromonas sp.
CCAACGTGCTGGAAACCTTCCAGTTCTGGAAGGACGTGGTCACCGAAGTGCACGCGCAGTACCCCGACGTGGAACTGCAGCACATGTACGTGGACAACGCGGCCATGCAGTTGGTGAAGGCGCCCAAGGCGTTCGACGTGTTGGTGACCGGCAACATGTTTGGCGACATCCTGAGCGACGAAGCCTCCATGCTGACAGGCTCCATCGGCATGCTGCCGTCGGCCAGCCTGAACGCCAAAGGCCAGGGGCTGTACGAGCCCAGCCATGGCAGCGCGCCCGACATCGCGGGCAAAGGCGTGGCCAACCCGCTGGCCACCATCCTGAGCGCGGCCATGATGCTGCGCTTCAGCCTGAACCAGCCCGAAGCCGCCGAGCGCATCGAAGTCGCTGTGCAAAAGGTGCTGGCGCAAGGTCTGCGCACGCCCGACATCCACAGTGCCGGCACCACCCGGGTGGGCACGGCCGAGATGGGTGCCGCTGTCGTGAAAGCGCTGGGCTGAGCACGCGGCACGTGGCGGGTGTTTGTAAGGCACGGCCAAGCAAGCATCCGCTACAATCCGAAACCATGTTTGCCGCCCGCCCGTTCGACCTGAACAAAACACCCGCCGCCACGGCAGGTTTGGGCCCGCGCGCAATCACCACCACCACGACCATTAAGGGCTGATCCAGCTCCGTATCGTCGTGCGCCCTCCCTGGCCAGACGAGCCGGGGCAAACAGTCAGGTCTGTACTGTTTTTTAAACTGAAAGGGCGTTGAAATGAGCAAGTTGGTAGGTTTGGTCGGCTGGCGCGGCATGGTCGGCTCGGTGTTGATGGATCGCATGGTCGCCGAGGGCGATTTCGAGCACATCGAACCCATTTTCTTTTCCACGTCCAACACCGGCGGCCCCGCCCCGGCGATGGCCAAGGCGTACCAGACGCTGCAGGACGCGAACGACATCGCGGCGCTGGCCAAATGCGACATCGTGATCACCTGCCAGGGCGGCGACTACACCAAAGAGGTGTTCCCCAAGCTGCGCGCCAGCGGCTGGCAGGGCCATTGGATCGATGCGGCCTCGTCGCTGCGCATGGAGTCCGACGCCGTCATCATCCTGGACCCGGTCAACGAAGGCCTGATCCGCCAATCGCTGGCGGCTGGCGGCAAGAACTGGATCGGTGGCAACTGCACCAACTCCATCCTGCTGATGGGCCTGGGCGGCCTGTTCCGCGAAGGGCTGGTGGAGTGGGTCAGCTCCATGACCTACCAGGCTGCGTCGGGCGGTGGTGCCAACCACATGCGCGAACTGCTCAAGGGCATGGGCGTGGTACACGGTGCCGTGGCCGATGAACTGGCCACCCCGGCTTCCGCCATCCTGGAGATCGACCGCAAGGTCGCCAAGACCATCCGTGAGGATGTGCCGACCGAGTTCTTCGGTGCCCCGCTGGCCGGTGGCCTGATCCCCTGGATCGACGTGCAACTGCCCAACGGCCAGTCCAAGGAAGAATGGAAGGGCCAAGCTGAGGTCAATAAGATCCTGGGCACCGAAGCCACCATTCCGGTGGACGGCCTGTGCGTGCGCATCGGCGCCATGCGCTGCCACAGCCTGGCGCTGACGCTCAAGCTGAAGAAAGACCTGCCGCTAGAGCAGATCGAGTCCATCATCAAGAGCGGCAACCCCTGGGTGAAGTGGGTGCCGAACGACCGTGCCATCACCGTCAAGGAACTCACCCCGGCCGCCATCACCGGCGGGCTGGAAGTGGGCGTGGGCCGCGTGCGCAAGCTCAACATGGGCCCCGAGTACGTGTCCGCCTTCGTGATCGGCGACCAGCTGCTCTGGGGCGCGGCCGAACCGCTGCGTCGCATGCTGCGCATTTTGCTGGACGCTTGAGGGTATAGTCTGACCCTGAGTGATGCCCGCCCTGGTTGTGGCGATTTCGCGACAACCAGAGCGGCATGCGAATGTTTGACCGGCCGCCGTCAGCGCTCATGCGGCTTCTGAGCTTGTCACCATAAGCCATTGATGTTATGGTGATTTCTCGCAAACCATGGTAAGGACACCTGTGCAATACCCCCCACGCCATTCCTCTGACCCGTCAAAGTCATTGGCCAGCCCAGCGGGCGAGCGGCGTTGGAGCTTGAGCACGGTGGCCGGCGCGGTGGCACTGGTCAGCGTGTTGACCGCGAGCAATGCGTGGGCCTTGGCGCTGGGCCGGGTCTCGGTCCAGTCCTTGCTGGGTGAGCCTTTGCGGGCCGAAATCGATGTGCCCAGCATCTCCAACGACGAAGCTGCCTCTTTGCAAGTGACGGTGGCTCCGATGGAGCGTTTCCGTGCTGCCAGCATGGAATACAACCCGCTGCTGGGCGATATCACCTTTGAACTCGTCAAACGCCCCGACGGGCGCAGCGTGGTGCGTTTGCGCAGCAGTCGCGTGGTCAACGAGCCGTTCCTCGATTTGGTGGTGCAGGCGAGTTGGGCCAACGGACAACTGCTGCGTGGCTACACCCTGTTGCTGGACCCGCCGAACTTGCGCCCGGCGCCCACGCCGTTGCTGCCAGCGACACCGGCCGCCGTGGCCCCGACACCCGCACCAACAACCGCTCGCGCCCCCACAGCGCCCGTTGCACCTGCGGTGCCTGCGCCCAGCAGCCGTCCGGTTGCTGCGACCGCCCCAACGCCCGCCGACAGCGCGCCCGACCAGGTGACCGTCAGCCGAGGTGACACCGCTGGCCGGATCGCAGCGACGTACCGCCCCGCCAATGCCACCTTGGAGCAAATGCTGATCGGCCTGCTGCGCAAGAACCCGCAGGCCTTCGTCGGCGACAACGTGAACCGTCTGAAAGCCGGCGTGGTGCTGGATTTGCCGGCGCCTGACGCGGTGACATCCATCAACCCTGGCGAGGCTCGACAACTGGTTGCAGCGCAAAGCCGCGATTTCAACGATTACCGCCGACGCCTGGCCGCGACGGCTCCAGGGCAGGACACCCAGGCCCCCAGCCGCAGCGCAACGGGCACCGTCCAAACCGAGGTACGCGATGGCCAGGCGAGTGAAACCACGCCCGATCGGCTGACCCTGTCCAAGGGAGCCTCCGGCGCGGCAGAGACCCAGATTGCACAAGCGCGCCAGCAGCAGGACAGCGCCGCCCGCACCACCGAGTTGTCGCGCAACCTGCAGGAGTTGGAACAGTTGCGCGCAGCCACCCAGCCTGCTGGCGCACCGCCAGTCAGCCCCAGCGCCGCTGCAGAGGCGGCTCCTGCCACACCTGCGGTGGAAGCAACGCCCCCCACCCCGCCGGCTGAACCGCCCGCAGCACCCGCCCCCGAACCCACGCCACCGCCGGCCCCTGCCACCCCGCCGCCGCCCGTACCCGCGGCAGCCCCTGCCACCAGCCTGGTGGATGACCTGCTGGCATCGCCGTATGTGGCCCCCGCTGCGGGCGGTCTGGCTGCTTTGGTGGGCCTGCTGGCCTTGCTGCGCCTGCGCCAACGCCGCAAGGCACAGGAATCCCCCGACGAGGCGGAGGAATCCCGGTTTGCCGATGCCGAAGGTCAATCTGTGGACACCAGCGAGGAAGGCCCCGTGTCTTCCATGATGTACTCGCCCAGCCAACTGGACGCGGGCGGCGACGTGGACCCGGTGGCCGAGGCCGATGTGTACCTGGCCTATGGCCGCGACAAACAAGCCGAAGAAATTTTGCTCGAAGCCCTGCGCCTGCACCCCGACCGCCTGGCGGTGCGTGCCAAGCTGCTGGAGGTGTACGCGCAACGGGCCGATGTGCCTGCGTACAACGCTGCAGCCCAGGAACTCTACGATCTGACTCTGGGCGAAGGCCCCGAATGGGCACAGGCACGAGACACCGGCCTGACCCTGGATCCCGACAACGCGTTGTACCTCGGCGGAGCGCCAACCTCAGCACCTGCCCCAGTGCAGGCAGCAGCGATCGACGAAGCCCCCATCGCATCGCCCACATCCGCTGCGCCCCCTGACATCGACCTGAGTTTCGACCTGCCCGAAGCCGCCGCACCGGAGCCTGCGCCGCAGGCAGCCGAGTTGACGACCGCCGACCAGAGCGTGGATTTCGATTTCGACCTGACCCAGCCGGAAGAAGCACCGGCCACCAAGTCGGACCTGGATTTCGACCTCGACCTGACCACCACACAACCTCCCCCGGTGGCCGAAGAGGAAGCGCCCAAGCTCGACGACATGGCGTTCGACTTCGACCTGGGCGACACCACCAGCGCGACAACGGACAACCCACCCAGACAACTGCCCGAAGAAGTGCAGGAACTGTCTCTCGATCTGGACCTGGACGCACCAACGGCCGACCCCACCGCCACCCAGGCTGCCGCCAACGAGCCCACGCGCGACGACACCCTGGACGGCCTGGACGATCTGTCCAGCCTGGAAGTGGACGATGGTGGCGCCGCCGACCCATTGGAAACCAAACTGTCGCTGGCACGCGAGTTTGAGGCGATCGGTGACACCGATGGCGCGCGCTCGCTGGCCGAAGAAGTGGAAGCTGAAGCCAGCGGTGCGTTGAAGGACCGTGCTCGGGCCTTCCTGGCTCAGCTCTCCTGACCGCCTTGGCCGCCGCCTGACAGGACCGCTTTGAGGATCGCGCTCGGCATCAGCTACCTGGGCAGTGCTTACCAGGGCTGGCAAAGCCAACCCAGCGGCCAGACGGTGCAAGACCACCTGGAGCGCGCCCTGGCGCAATTCGCCGACGTGCCGGCGATCCACACCTTGTGCGCGGGCCGCACCGACGCGGGTGTGCATGGCCTGGGCCAGGTGGTGCACTTCGACACCGAGGTACAGCGCACCATGAGTTCGTGGGTGCGCGGCACCAACCGCTACCTGCCCCAGGACGTGGCGGTGCAGTGGGCCCACGCGGTGCCCGATGCGTTCCACGCCCGCGCCAGCGCCACGGGTCGGCGTTACGCCTACGTGCTGCTCGAATCTGCGGTGCGGCCCAGCCTGGAAACAGGACGTGCGGGCTGGGTGTTTCGCCCGCTGAACCAGGCGGCCATGGAAGCCGCAGCTGCCCACCTCATCGGCGAGCACGATTTCACCTCGTTTCGAGCCGCGCAGTGCCAGGCGCTGTCGCCCGTCAAGCACCTGCGCCGCATCGACATCAGCCGCCGCGGCGCCTACTGGCGCTTCGACTTCGAGGCCAACGCCTTTTTGCACCACATGATCCGCAACCTCATGGGTTGCCTGGTGGTGGTGGGCCAAGGCCTGCGCCCACCCGAATGGATGGCCCAGGTGCGCGACGCTCGCAGCCGCGAAGTGGCCGCCCCCACCTTCGCCCCCGATGGACTGTACTTCCTGGGGCCGGTGTACGAGCCCCACTGGGGCCTGCCGACATCCGTGCCCGGCACCGACTGGTTGCCATAATCGCGGGATGCACCGCACCCGAATCAAGATCTGTGGCCTCACGCGCGAAGACGACGTGCGCCACGCCGTCCACGCCGGGGCCGACGCCATCGGCTTCGTGCTGTACCCGCCCAGCCCCCGCGCCGTCTCGCCCAAGCGGGCCGGGGAACTGGCCCGCCTGCTGCCCCCGTTCGTGACGCCGGTGCTGCTGTTCGTCAACGCCACGGCCCAGGACGTGCAGGCTGGCCTCGCAGCGGTGCCCCATGCCCTGCTGCAGTTCCATGGCGACGAATCACCGCAGGAATGCCTGGCCCACGGCCGCCCTCACATTCGCGCCGCGCGGGTGCCCACCGGTGATGGCGCCGCAAGCTTTGATCTTCTAAAATACGCTGCTCAACATGCCGCTGCCCAGGCCATTTTGCTTGACGCCCACGTTCAGGGCTACGGCGGCGGCGGCGTTACTTTCGACTGGACAGCCTTCAATTGGTCACACCCGCAACTAAACGCCAGCGCTCGCCTCGTTTTGTCTGGTGGACTCACACCTGCAAATGTGACCGATGGCATTCGTCTTGTACGCCCCTGGGCGGTTGACGTGAGTTCGGGCGTGGAAAGCGCCAAAGGCATCAAGAGCCCCGAGCTGATCAACCGCTTCATCGAGGCGGTGCGCCAGGCCGACGCGATCTGATCGCGTGGCCCGCCACCGCAGCGGCCTGACACCCGGAAGAAAGACCCCATCACCATGTACGACTACCAGCAACCCGACGCCCGCGGCCACTTCGGCCCCTACGGCGGCAGCTTCATCAGCGAAACGCTGACCCACGCCATCAACGAGCTGCGCCAAGCGTACGCCAAGTACCAGCACAACCCCGAGTTCCTGCGCGAATTCCGCTACGAGCTGGCGCACTTCGTGGGCCGCCCCTCGCCCATCTACCACGCGGCGCGCACCAGCCGCGAACTGGGCGGAGCGCAAATCTTCCTGAAACGCGAAGACCTCAACCACACCGGCGCCCACAAGATCAACAACGTGATCGGCCAGGCCATGTTGGCCAAGCGCATGGGCAAGCCGCGCATCATTGCCGAAACCGGCGCCGGCCAGCACGGCGTGGCCACCGCCACCATCTGTGCCCGCTACGGGCTGGAGTGCATCGTCTACATGGGCGCGGAGGACGTGAAGCGCCAAAGCCCCAACGTCTACCGCATGAAGCTGCTGGGCGCCACCGTGGTGCCGGTGGAAAGCGGCAGCAAGACGCTGAAGGATGCGCTGAACGAGGCGATGCGCGACTGGGTGACGAACGTGGAAAACACCTTCTACATCATCGGCACCGTGGCGGGTCCGCACCCTTACCCCATGATGGTGCGCGACTTCCAGAGCGTGATCGGGGAGGAATGCCTGACGCAGATGCCCGCGATGATGACCGACCTGAAGTTGCCCGGCAACGGCGCCGAACTGCAGCCCGACGCGGTGATCGCGTGTGTCGGTGGCGGCAGCAACGCGATGGGCATCTTCTACCCCTACATCGCGCACGAAAAAACCCGCCTGATCGGCGTGGAAGCGGCGGGTGAAGGGCTGGACTCGGGCAAACACTCTGCCTCGCTGCAACTGGGGCAACCGGGCGTGCTGCATGGCAACCGGACCTACATCCTGCAAGACGACAACGGCCAGATCACCGAGACGCACAGCATCAGCGCCGGCCTGGACTACCCAGGCGTGGGCCCCGAGCACGCCTGGCTGAAAGACATCGGCCGCGCGGAGTACGTGGGAATCACCGACACCGAGGCACTGGCGGCCTTCCACCACCTGTGCCGCACCGAAGGCATCATTCCGGCGCTGGAGTCCAGCCATGCCCTGGCTTACGCCCTGAAGCTGGCCAAGACGATGCGCCCAGACCAGTCGATCCTGGTGAACCTGTCGGGCCGGGGCGACAAGGACATCGGAACCGTGGCCGACCTGTCGCAAGCCGACTTCTACTGCCGCCCCAGTTGCCGTGGCCAGTCCGTCAAGGGCGGCGAGCAGCCAGTGAACCTGATCAAAGCCTGAGCCGGAACCGAGCCATGAGCCGCATTGAAAACACCCTGAAGAACCTGAGCCAGCTAGGCCGCAAGGCCCTGATTCCCTACGTGACGGCCGGTTTCCCCTACGACGACATCACCCCCGAACTCATGCACGCCATGGTGCAGGGCGGGGCCGACATCATCGAGCTGGGTGTGCCGTTTTCCGACCCCATGGCCGACGGCCCGGTGATCCAGAAGGCGGGCGAGAAGGCCCTGACCTTCGGCATCGGCATGACCCAGGTGCTGGACATGGTGCGCGCCTTCCGGCAGACGGATGCCACCACCCCGGTGGTGCTGATGGGCTACGCCAACCCGGTGGAACGCTACGAACTCAAGCACGGCGCCAACGCCTTTGCGCGCGACGCCGCTGCGGCGGGCGTGGACGGCGTGCTGATCGTGGACTACCCGCCGGAAGAATGCGAGGCCTTCGCCACCACACTCAAAGCCCACGGTCTGGACCTGATCTTCCTGCTGGCGCCCACCAGCACGGACGAACGCATGGCGCAGGTCGGACGCATCGCCAGCGGCTATGTGTACTACGTGTCGCTCAAGGGCGTGACCGGCGCAGGCCACCTGGACACCGACGCGGTGGAAGCCATGCTGCCGCGCATCCGCCGGCACGTGAACACCCCGGTGGGCGTGGGCTTTGGCATCCGCGACGCGGCCACCGCCTGCGCGGTGGGCAAAACGGCCGATGCGGTGGTGATCGGCACCAAGCTGATTCAGCTGATTGAAAACGAAAGCCGCGACGGCGTGGCGCCTACGGCGGCCGGCTTCCTGAGTGGCATCCGCCACGCGCTTGACAGCTTGCGCGCATAATGTCGCCCATTCAAGGACGGCCTGCCAGCAACGCTGTGTGCGACCTGCTTTGCAGCCGTCCCCATTGACCAGCAAGGAGAACGCATGTCCTGGCTCGAAAAACTGCTCCCCCCGAAGATCACCCCCACAGACCCGACCGAACGCCGCAGCATCCCGGAAGGCCTGTGGATCAAATGCCCCAGCTGTGAGGCCGTGCTCTACAAGACCGATCTGGAAAAGAACCAGAACGTCTGCCCACACTGCTCGCACCACCACCGCATTGGTGCGCGCGCCCGGCTGAACGCTTTCCTGGACGCCGAAGGCCGCTACGAAGTGGGGCAAGAGGTCATCCCGGTCGATGCGCTGAAGTTCAAGGACAGCCGCAAGTACCCCGAACGCCTGAAAGAAGCCCTGGAAACCACCGGCGAAACCGATTCGCTGATCGTCATGGGTGGCTCCGTCATGAGCATCGAGCTGGTGGCCGCATGCTTCGAGTTCGATTTCATGGGCGGCTCCATGGGTTCGGTGGTGGGCGAGCGCTTTGTGCGTGGCGTGGAAACCGCGATTGAACAAAAAGTGCCGTTTGTGTGCTTCACCGCCACCGGCGGCGCGCGCATGCAGGAAGGCCTGCTGAGCCTCATGCAGATGGCCAAGACCAACGCCGCGCTGACCCGGCTGGCCAAGAAGGGCCTGCCCTACATCAGCGTGTTGACCGACCCCACCATGGGCGGCGTGAGCGCGGGCTTTGCCTTTGTGGGTGACGTGGTGATCGCCGAACCCAAGGCGCTGATTGGCTTTGCCGGCCCCCGCGTGATCGAAAACACGGTGCGCGTGAAATTGCCGGAAGGTTTCCAGCGCGCCGAGTTTTTGCAGACCAAAGGCGCCGTGGACTTCATCAGCGACCGGCGCGAGCTGCGCAACACGGTGGCCAACGTGCTGGCCATGCTGCAGCGCCAGAGCGCGGACGCGGTCGCGGCCGACTGATCTGCCTGGCGATCCGCCGTGAACATCCCCCTGTTCCCACTGGGCACGGTGCTGTTCCCTGGCGGCCAATTGCCGTTGCAGATTTTCGAGGTGCGGTACCTGGACATGGTGCAGCGCTGCCACCGGGATGGGACACCGTTCGGGGTCGTGTGCCTGACGCTAGGCCACGAAGTGCAGCAACCCGATCCCGCGCACGGCGGTTTTGTGCAGGAAGCCTTCCACCCGGTGGGCACGCTGGCGCGCATCACCGAGTTGGACCAGCCTCAGCCGGGTTTGCTGGTCATCCAATGCGAAGGCGAAGCGCGGTTCCTGATCGACCACAGCGAAAAGTTGAAGCACGGCTTGTGGGTGGCCGATGTGCACCTGCTGCCCGCTGACCAGACCCTGCCCTTGCCGGCCGAGTTGAGTGGCATCGCTGCCGCTTTGCCGCCACTGCACAACCGCCTGCAGGCCGAACAACCTGGCGTGGTCGGCCCGCTGCCCGCCTTCACGCCCGGCGCAGGCGTGTGGAACGATGCCGGCTGGGTGGCCAACCGCTGGGCCGAGCTGCTGCCTTTGCCACCCCAGGTCAAACAAAGGCTGCTGACGCTGGACAGCCCGTTGCTGCGGCTCGAACTGGTGGGCGACGCGCTGGAACAATTGGGCGTCGGTTATTGAGGCACTGGCGGCTCACTCCACCATGAGCCGCTGAACCACGTCGCGCACGATCGGCAGCCCTGGCACCTCCACCCGCTGGTCCAGCGTGACCAACCCGAACCGAGCGGTGGCATTCAGCGGGGGCACCGTGTTCAACCGCACCAGACCGTGGCCTGCCGCATGGATGGTCAACACGATCGCGTCGCTGTGGCGCGCCACGTCCACCAAGGTCTGGGTATCGTCACAGCGCAACGTCACCAGATCGTCGGGGTTGGCGGCGGGGCCGTAGCGTTCGGTCAGGATGCGGGCCACCTCGTCGCTGAGCGGCGTGGAGGCGATCGGGTAGGCCAGCAAGTCGGCGAACGGCACCGGCTCCCCTTGCAACGCCAACGGATGATCCGGGCGACACAAAAAACCGGCCGACAGCTCTGACGGGTGACTCACCCGCAGATCGGACGCTGGGCGCAGCGCTCGGATATCGACCACCACGGCATCCAGACGCCGGGCGCGCAGAGCGTGGATGAGGAGGTCGGTGTGGCCCCGGGCCACTTCCAGGTGCAAGCGGGGATGGTGCTGTGCCATGTGCAGCAGCAGGGCGCT
This sequence comes from uncultured Macromonas sp., assembly GCA_964610405.1. GTDB lineage: Bacteria > Pseudomonadota > Gammaproteobacteria > Burkholderiales > Burkholderiaceae_C > CAZGDZ01. Next base: position 10,422 of record CAZSZN010000026.1, read on the forward strand.
GGACAGCAAGGCGCCCGGCCCTGAACTCAAACCGATCCGCACCGTGCCCGTCAACCCGGCCTGCATTTGCCGGCCCAGGGTTTTCAGCGATTCGGCCTCTTGCACCAATTGCTGCGCCCTGGGCAACAACTGCTGGCCCAACACGGTCAGCTCAATGCGGCGCCCCACCCGATCGAACAAGGGCTGGCCCAAGTCCTGTTCCAGCGACTGGATGCTGCGCGACAACGCCGGCTGGGTCAGGAACAAGGCCTTGGAGGCCTTGGCGTAAGAGCCCAATTCGGTCAAGGCGATGAAGTGCCGGAGTTGAACCAGTGTCATGGCCATCCATAAATTCAAGTCATTGATTAATGTACAACAATGCATTGGACTTTCTTCGATCCCCTCCATAACATGCAGCAAAGTTCATGTAAACCACTTGCTCGCAGGATTGATGCATGTCAAGGTTGCCCCCACTGTCCCCCACCCTCGTTGAACGGTTCATCGAACTGCGGCGTGACATCCACCGCCACCCGGAAATGGCGTTCGAGGAACACCGCACCGCCGCGCTGGTGGCCGAACGCCTGCGCAGTTGGGGCTACGCCGTGACCACCGGCGTGGGCGGCACCGGGGTGGTGGGGCAACTGGTGCGTGGTCAGGGCACCCAACGCATTGGCCTGCGCGCCGACATGGATGCCCTGCCGATTGTGGAAAACAGCGGTCTGCCCTGGGGCAGTTGCCACCATGGCGTGATGCACGCCTGTGGCCACGATGGCCACACCGCCATGCTGCTGGCCGCCGCCCAACACCTGGCCGAACTGGGGCAGTTCAGCGGCACGCTCAACCTCATTTTCCAGCCGGCGGAAGAAGGCGCCGGCGGCGCCCTGAAGATGATGGAAGACGGCTTGTTCGAGCGCTTCCCGTGCGACGCGATTTTCGCGATGCACAACATGCCGGGTTATCCGCAAGGGCAACTGGTGTTCCGCAGCGGCCCCACCATGGCCTCGTCCGACTACGTGACGGTGACGCTGCATGGCCGCGGTGGACACGGCGGCATGCCACACCGAGCCGACGATCCGCTGGTGGCGGCCGCCTCCATCGTCATGGCGTTGCAGACGATCGTCTCGCGCAACACCGACCCGATGCAGCCCGTGGTCATCACCGTGGGCGCACTCAACGCCGGCCACGCGAACAACGTGATTCCCGACACCGCGAAGCTGGAAATCGGCGTGCGGGCGCTGGACCCGCAGGTGCGCCAGGCGACCGAACGCCGCCTCAAGGCCCTGGTGCAGGCCCAAGCCGAGAGTTTCAACGTGCGCGCCGAAGTGGATTGGCGCCGGGGTTATGCGGTGCTGGTCAACAACCCGCGCGAAACCCAACGCGCCATCGACGTGGCACGCCGCCATTTTGGCGACGACCGCGTGAACCCCCATGGCCCCATGCTGACGGGCAGCGAAGACTTTGCCTTCATGCTGGAACGCGTGCCCGGCAGCTACCTGTTCATCGGCAATGGCGCCGACGGCGAGCCCGGCGCCTGCATGGTGCACAACCCGGCCTACGACTTCAACGACCTGAACATCGCGCCCGGCGCCGCCTACTGGGTGGCCTTGGTGCAGGAGCTGCTTTCCCCTCACCACAACCACACCGGAGACCAACCATGAACCACCGTTTGAAAACCTGGATGACCGGGGCCGCCATCGCGCTGGCCACCCTCGCCAGCAGCGCACAAGCGCAAACCTACCCCAACAAGCCCGTGACGCTGATGGTGCCCTACCCGGCCGGGGGCTTGTCTGACGTGATTGCGCGCTCGGTGAACCACACGCTCAGCAAACACCTGGGCCAGCCGGTGATCGTGGAAAACCTCGGTGGCGCCAGTGGTTCCATCGCTGCACAAAAAGTGCTCAACAGCCCCAACGACGGCTACCAACTGTTCCAGGGTTCGCCCAACGAGCTGATCCTGGCGCCGCTGGCGATCGCGTCCGTCAAATTCAAAAGCGAAGATTTCCGCCTGGTGCAGATGATTGCCACCGCGCAGATCGCGGTCCTGGCGCGCAAAGACCTGCCCGCCAACAGCGCCGACGAACTGCTGGACCTCGCCCGCAAATCCGCCAGCCAGGGCCGCCCCTTGACCTACGCCAGCGTGGGCCCGGGCTCTTTCTACCACCTGCTGGGCGAGCACCTGTCCAAGGTCACCGGCATCCCCATGATGCACGTGCCCTACAAAGGCGCCGCGCCGGCCGAGCAAGACCTGATGGCCAACCAGGTGGACATCTTCCTGGCGCCTTACGGCAAAAAGCACGACGATCTGCACAAGCAGGGCCGCCTCAAAATCCTTGCCATGCTCAACAGCGAGCGCCTGGAGAGCAGCAAGGACTACCCCGCCATCACCGAAAGCAAGCGCTTGAAGGACTTCACCTTCAACATCTGGACCGGTTACTTCGTCAAGAACGACACGCCGGAGCCCGTGGTGAATGCGCTGCACAAAGCCATCTCCGACACCCTGGGCGATGCCGGCGTTCGCAGCGCGCTGGAGGCGAACAACCAGATGCTGGCCAAACCGCAGTCACTGGCGGCGGTGGGCAAAGCCTACGGTGATGGCATCCAACAGTTCCGCTCGATCGCCAAATCGATCCAATTGCAGGCACAATAAGGCACTCAACCCGTCGATCGGGAGAGACTGGCCTGCCCCCAAGGGAAAGGCCGGCGCCGAAGGAGCAACCGCCCCGGAAACTCTCAGGCCAAAGGACCGATCGGTGTTTTCATCTCTGAAGAGTGGCCGGGATTCGTCCCCCGGCCCACCGCAGGAGCAAGTGGCGGCCAACGGCCCGCCATGAATCTCTCAGGTTCCAAACAGAGGGGGCGCACGCCGCACGCATGGTGCGAGCAGCGCGCTTTCCCGTCTGACGTTTTTGGAGCCTCTTCATGCAATCGATCGCTGTCATCGGCGGTGGCATCACTGGTGTCACCACGGCCTACGCCCTGGCCAAACGCGGCCACGCCGTCACCCTGTTCGAGCAGAACCGCTACGCGGCCATGGAAACCTCGTTCGCCAACGGCGGGCAACTGTCCGCCTCCAACGCCGAGGTCTGGACCCACTGGTCCACCATCCTCAAGGGCCTGAAGTGGATGCTGAAAAGCGATGCGCCGCTGTTGGTGAACCCGAAACCAAGCTGGCACAAGCTGTCGTGGTTTCTGGAGTTCATGGCCAACATCCCGCACTACGAGCGCAACACCACCGCCACGGCTCGCCTGGCCATTGCGGCGCGCGAACATTTCTTCGCCTGGGCCGACGCCGAGGGGCTGGACTTCAACGTCGAAAAGCGTGGCATCCTGCACATTTACCGCGACCAAAAAGGCTTTGAACACGCCGCCCGGGTCAGCAAGCTGCTGGCCGCAGGCGGTCTGGAGCGCCGCGCCGTGACACCCGACGAAATGCGTGCCATCGAGCCGACGCTGGCAGGCCGCTACTACGGCGGGTTTTACACCGAGAGCGATGCCACCGGCGACATCCACAAGTACACCGTGGGCCTGGCCGCCGCAGCCGAACGCCTGGGCGTGCACATCCGCTACGGGCAATCGGTGCGCAAACTGCGGGCCGATGGCACGAGCGCCTGGGTCACGCTGCAAGACGGCGACGCCGCCGAAATCCACCGCTTTGACGGTGTGGTGGTGTGCGCCGGGGTGGCCAGCCGCGACTTCGCGGCCCAACTGGGCGACCGCGTCAACATTTACCCGGTCAAGGGCTATTCCATCACCGTGAACTTGTCGGATGCGCAAAGCCAGCAGTCGGCACCGTGGGTCAGCCTGCTGGACGACGAGACCAAACTGGTGACCAGCCGCCTGGGCGTGGACCGTTTCCGCGTCGCGGGGACGGCCGAGTTCAACGGGGTGAACAAGGACATCCGGGCGGACCGCATCAAGCCGCTGGTGGACTGGGTGAACCAGTGCTTCCCCGGCGTGAACACGCGCCAGGTGGTGCCCTGGGCCGGCCTGCGGCCAATGATGCCCGACATGATGCCGCGCGTGGGTCGGGGCCAGCAAGCCAACGTGTTTTACAACACCGGCCACGGGCACCTGGGCTGGACCTTGAGCGCTGCCACCGCCGACCTGCTGGCCAACGTGGTCAGCGCCCAGCACGCCCGCCCCACCCTGGGCCTGGCACCGATGGAGCCGATCAGGGCAGCAAGCTGAGCGCGTGCATGTAGCGCGCGTCCACCATCAACTCGTCCCACGGCTGCGCCTGGCCCAACGGCAACAAGGCCAGGCGCCGCTGCTCGCTGGCCTCGCGCGGCTGCCACCGGCCTTTGATCTGCGCTTCGCTCAAGCCGTCGATCAGTTCGTCGATCGGCGCGCCGTCGTCCACCACACACTGGTTGCACAGCAGCACCAGGTCGCAACCGGCGTCCAGCGCCACCGTGGCCGCTTCGGTGTAGCTCACTTCGCGGCCATCGATCTGGCGGGCACCGGCCATGCTCAGGTCATCGCTGAAGATGGCCCCGGTGAAACCGAGTTGCCCGCGCAAAATGTCGCCCAGCCAGCGGGCCGAAAAGCCCGCCGGTCGCCCGTCCACCTTGGGGTAGATCACGTGCGCAGGCATGACGCTGTTCAGGCTGGCATTCAACCAACCGTAAGGGGCCGCGTCTTCGGCCAGGATGGCCTTGAGGCTGCGGCTGTCCACGGGAATGTCCACGTGTGAGTCGGCTTTGACGAAACCATGACCCGGGAAATGCTTGCCGCAGTTGCGCATGCCGCTTTGCAGCAGGCCGTGCATCAAGGCCTGCGCCAGCAACGCGGTCACCCGTGCGTCGCGGGCAAAAGCACGGTCACCGATCACCGCGCTGCCGCCGTAGTCCAGGTCAAGCACCGGCGTGAAGCTGAAGTCCACCCCGCACGCCCGCAACTCGGCGCCCAGCACATAGCCGGCGGCCGTGGCGGCATTGCAGGCCTCCAGCGCGGCTTCCGCTTCCTGTCCGGCCTTGCCACCAGCCCAGCGTTCGCCCAAGGCCCGCATCGGTGGCAGGTGGGTGAAACCATCGGTGCGAAAGCGCTGCACCCGCCCGCCTTCGTGGTCCACACAAATCAACAGATCGGCACGCACCTTCTTGATCTGGCGGCACAGCTTCGTGAGTTGCTCCCGACTCTCCCAGTTGCGGGCAAACAGGATGACACCCCCCACCAGCGGGTGGGCCAGGCGCTGTTTGTCGGTTTTGGTCAGGCGGGTGCCCGCCACGTCGATGATCAAAGGTGCGTGCAAGGTCATGGTTTCTCCACCACCACAAAACTGGCGGCGTAATCGGTTTCATCGGTGACGCTGACGTGGGCCGTCAGCCCTTGGGCCTCAAACCACGTCTTCAAGCCCCGGTGCAGCACGATGACGGGCTGCCCGCTGGGGAGTTTGTCGATTTCACAATCGCGCCAGGTCATGGGCATGCGCATGCCCAGTCCGATCGCTTTGCTGAAGGCTTCCTTGGCCGAAAAACGGGTGGCCAGGTAGCGCAAACCGCGTTCGGGCCAGCGGGCGCTGCGCTGGCGCCAAGTGGCCAACTCACGTTCGCCCAGCACCTTTTCAGCGAACCGGTCACCGTGCCGTTCCAGGCTGGCGCGGATGCGGCGCACATCGCAAACGTCGGTGCCAATGCCGTAGATCATGCCACGGCTCAGGCTTGTGCTGCCTCAATGCAGCGCAGGTAGTCTTGCACCGTGGCCGCGTAACCCAGCTCCAAGGCATCGGCCACCAGCGCATGGCCGATCGACACCTCGCTCACGCCCGGCACCGCGCGCAGAAAATCGGTCACGTTGTCGCGGTTGAGGTCGTGCCCGGCATTGACGCCCAAGCCGGCGTCCAACGCGGCCTGGGCAGCGGCGGCAAAGCGTGCCAATTGTTCCTGGCGGGCCGCGCCACCCTGCGCGTGCGCAGCGGCGTAAGGTTCGGTGTACAGCTCCACCCGGTCGGCGCCCACCGACCGGGCAGCGGCCATTTGGACAGGCTCGGCGTCCATGAACAGGCTG
>CAZSZN010000026.1:16416-21502 GCA_964610405.1 uncultured Macromonas sp.
CACCGGCCGCAGGCGCTCCGCATCTTCGGGGAAGCGCCAGCCGTGGTCGCTGGTGAACTGGCCCACGCTGTCGGGCACCAGGGTGAGCTGGTGCAAGGGCAAGCCACGCGCTCGCACCTCACGCGCCACCTCCATCAGGTTGTGAAAGGGGTTGCCCTCGATGTTGTATTCCCGGCCCGGCCAAGCCTGCAGCAGTTCGGCCAGGTCGAACACGTCGTGATGGCGGATGTGCCGCTCATCGGGCCGGGGATGCACCGTGATGCCGTGCGCCCCAGCTTGCAGACACAACGTGGCCGCGCGGGTGACGCTGGGTATGCCCAGGTGGCGCGTGTTGCGCACCAAGGCCACCTTGTTGACGTTGACGGACAGCGCGGTGTGGTGGGGGGCAGGAACGGTCATGGGCGATCGGGCGTGGATTCGGTGGCGGGGGCATGGACGGGGACGGCTTGGCACAAACGCTGAATGTCGGCCAGCAATTGCCGCGTCTTGAACGCCCGCACACCGCTATGGTAGTGCAGCAAGGTGCGCAACTGCTGGCGCAGCGCGCCGCCCCGGTCATCGGCGCAGCAGGCGAGCAAAGCGTCGAACGGCCCCGTGCCGTCCAGTGCCGCTTGCAGGTTCAGCCACTGGGCACATTCGCATGCCAAGGTCTGTGGATGCGACGCCGCGCGCAGGCCGGCCTCGGGCACCAGTTCATAACGAACGTCCTGCCGCAACGGTCCCAGGCTCGTGCCCTCTTCGTTCAAGGCGGGCAAAAAACCGGTGTCACGCAGCAACAGCAATTCGAACGCCCGCAACACCGCAGCCTGGGCCACCTCACCCTGCGCCAGCGCGGCCACCGCATGCGCGTAGTGCTCGAACAAGTCCGGGTGGGGGTCGTCCCGCGCCAGCAGGCGCATCACCAACTCGTTCAGGTAGTAACCCGACAGCAGGGCGTCGCCCACCGGCATCACATGCCCACCCTGCCAGTGAGCGGCCTTGAGGGTGCGTACTTCGGCATCGCCGCCCCACGACAGGCGCAGCGGCTGCAAAGGCAGCAACACCGGGCGAAACTGTGAGGTGGGGCGTTTCACTCCTTTGGCCACCAACGCCACCCGGCCATGCTGGCGGCTGAACACCTCCAGGATCAGGCTGGACTCGCTCCAATCGTGGTGGTGCAGCACGTAGGCAGGCTCATCGTGCACGCGCGGCTGCTTGGCCGAGGGCATGGCAAGTGAGTGTGCGCTTACTCGTAACCGAAGGAGCGCACGCGGGCCTCGTCGTCGGCCCAGCCGGAACGCACCTTGACCCACAGCTCCAGAAACACCTTGCAATCCCAAAGCTTCTCCAGCTCCTGGCGGGCTTCGGTGCCGATGCGCTTGAGCTTCTCGCCCTTCTCGCCAATCACCATGCCCTTGTGCCCTTCGCGCTCCACCACAATGGTGGCCGCAATCCGCTTGAGCTGCCCTTCTTCCTCGAACTTGTCGATCACCACGGTGGAGGTGTAGGGCAGTTCGTCGCCGGTCAGGCGGAACAGCTTCTCGCGCACCATCTCGGCGGCCATGAAGCGTTCGCTGCGGTCGGTCAGCTCATCGGCGTCGTACATCCAAGGCTGCTCGGGCAGGTACTTTTCCACGATGCCGTAAAAACGCTGGATATCCTTCGCGTTCTTGGCCGACATGGGCACGAATTCGGTGAACGGATGGCGTTCCTGCATGCTGCGCAGCCACGGGGCCAGTTCGGCGCGGCGATGCACCATGTCCAGCTTGTTGGCCACCAACACCACCGGCACGTTCTTGGGCAGCAAATCCAGCACCTTGGCGTCGGCCAGGTTGAAGTTGCCCGCCTCCACCACGAACACGATCACATCCACATCGGCCACCGCACCCAACACCGTCTTGTTGAGCGAACGGTTCAATGCGTTGCCGTGGCGGGTCTGGAAACCCGGCGTGTCCACGAACACGAACTGGGTCGCGCCCACCGTGCGCAGGCCGGTGATGCGGTGACGGGTGGTTTGCGCCTTGCGCGAGGTGATGCTGACCTTCTGCCCCACCAACGCGTTGAGCAAAGTGGACTTGCCAACGTTCGGCTTGCCGACGATGGCCACATAGCCACAACGCTGGGGGCCTTGCGGCGGCACCTCCGCAGCGGCCTCTTCGGCGGTCGGCGCAGCCGCCGGTTTGCTCAAGGCCCGCGCGAGCATGGCCTCCAATTCATCGTCGGGCTGGGGCGCGGTGGGCTGGGCGTTCATGGCTTGGTGTTCTTTAGTTGTTGCAACAGGGTCGTCGCGGCGGCTTGTTCGGCCGCGCGGCGCGACGCGCCGCTGCCACGGGCTTCCTGGCCGGTTTCAATCTGGCAGACCACCTCAAACGTTTGGCGGTGCGCCTCGCCGGTGGTGGCCGCCACCCGGTAGGTGGGCAGTTTCATTTTGCGACCCTGCAGCCACTCCTGCAAGGCCGTTTTCGCGTCCTTGCTCTGCACGCTTTGCCCAGGGCTCAGGTCCACCGACTGGTACAGGCGGCGCACCAAGGCGTTGGCGGCGTCAAAACCGGCGTCCAGGTAAACCGCGCCGATGATCGCCTCCAACGCGTCCGCCAGGATGGAGGGCCGTTGGCGACCACCCGAGCGGACCTCACCCTCCCCCAGGTGCATCAAGTCGGGCAAGCCCAAATCCACGGCCAGCGCGTGCAGCGTGTCCTGCTTCACCAGGTTGGCGCGGATGCGCGACAAATCACCTTCGGGCTGGCGGCTCAGGCGCTCGTAGAGCAAACCAGAAACGGCGAGCGACAGCACCGAGTCGCCCAGAAATTCCAGGCGCTCGTAATGTTCAGACGAAAAGCTGCGGTGGGTCAGTGCGCGTTCCAGCAACGCGGGTTGGGCAAACGTGTACCCCAGCCGCCGTTGCAGCACAGATAAATCCGAATTCAAATCAGGCGTTTTCCGTCATTGGGTGCGGCCCTGGTATTTCATCACCAGATACGCCGGACCCGCCAGGTGGATTTCCTTGTTGTAGGCGAACTCCACCACAATCTTGTCGTTCACTTTGCTGATGTCGAGATCTTTGCCGCTGATGGCCTCGAAGTAATCCACCGCCTTGGAGCGGTCAAACGAAGCCCGGATCTCGCCCACCGTGTTGGCGGATTCGGCAGCGCGCTGGGCCGCTTTCAGAATGGCCTGGTACTCGATCACCGTGGGTGCCACTTGCGCGGCCACCACACCGACCACACCCACCACGATCCCGACAAACACAATGCCCAAGAAGGTGATGCCGCGCTGACGAGATTTCATGTGTCCTGCTCCATGCGTAACGATGTGCACATCTTAATCAATTGCAGCAACTTTGAGCACGGAATGACTCACTCGAACGAACCAATACGGCCCAGATCGCCGAAATTCATCCAGACGAAGAAGGCCTTGCCCACGATGTTCGCCTCGGGCACGAAACCCCAGTAGCGAGAATCGAGCGAATTGTCGCGGTTGTCGCCCATCATGAAGTAATGCCCTTCGGGCACTTTGCACACCACCCCTTCGACGGAATAACGGCATTGGTCTTTGCCCGGGAACTCGGTCACACCGGGAATGAAAGCCGGACGATCGTCGTCGTTGAGGGTGCTGTAACGCTTATCGCCCAGGGTTTCGCCGAACTGCAGCGAATAACGCATCGAACCCGTGTCACGGAATTCGGGTTGGGGCTCTTTGACCACAGGCTGGCCATTGACGAACAGTTGCTTGTTCAAGTAAGCCACTTCGTCGCCCGGCACGCCAACCACACGCTTGATGTAGTCCAGGCTGGGTTGCGGCGGGTAACGGAACACCATCACGTCACCGCGCTCGGGTTCGTTGTTGCTGATGATCTTGGTGTTCAGCACCGGCAAACGCACACCGTAGTGGAATTTGTTGACCAGGATCAGGTCACCGATTCGCAGCGTGGGAATCATCGAACCCGAGGGAATCTTGAACGGCTCGAACAGGAAAGAGCGCAGGATGAAGACCACCAGAATGACCGGGAACAGACCGGCCGTCCAGTCCAGCCACCAGGGTTGCATCAGCAGTTTTTGCTGTGCGTCTTCCAGGTTGACTTCGTCACCCCGGATGCCCTGGCGCGCCCAATCGGCTTCACGCCGACGCTGGGCGTCCACCAAAGCCTGCGCGGCTTTCTGGCGTTGCGGCAAAAAATAGAACCGCTCGGCCACCCAGTACACCCCGGTGACCACCACCGCCAGGAACAGCAGCAGCGCAAAGTTGCCCTCCACCAACCCCAGGTACCACGCGAGGCCATAGCCCACAAACGCGGTCAGCACCAGCCCGGTCAGGGCCCCCATGTTCGAGTTGTTCATCATTCCTCCACCTGCAGAATGGCCAGGAAGGCTTCTTGCGGCACTTCCACCGAGCCGATCTGCTTCATGCGCTTCTTACCGGCCTTCTGCTTTTCCAGCAGCTTGCGCTTGCGGCTGATGTCGCCGCCGTAGCACTTGGCCAGCACGTTCTTGCGCAGCGCCTTCACCGTTTCGCGGGCGATGATGTTGGCGCCGATGGCGGCCTGGATGGCCACGTCGAACTGCTGGCGGCTGATGATCTCGCGCATTTTGGCCACCACCGCGCGGGCGCGGTAGGCCGACTGGCTGCGGTGCACGATGATGGACAGAGCATCGACCTTGTCACCGTTCAGCAGGATGTCCACCTTCACCACGTCGGAGGCGCGGTATTCCTTGAACTCGTAGTCCATGGACGCGTAGCCGCGGCTGACCGACTTGAGCTTGTCGAAGAAGTCCAGCACGATCTCGCCCAGCGGCAGTTCGTAGGTCAGCATGACCTGCTTGCCGTGGTAGGCCATGTTCAGCTGCACGCCACGCTTCTGGTTGGCCAACGTCATCACCGCGCCCACGTACTCCTGCGGCATGTAGAGGTGCACCGTGACGATGGGCTCGCGGATTTCCTGGATGCGGCCGACCTCGGGCATCTTGGACGGGTTCTCGACCATGATGACCTCACCGTCGCCCTTGACCACCTCGTACACCACGCTGGGCGCGGTAGTGATGAGATCCTGGTCGAACTCGCGCTCCAGGCGTTCCTGCACGATCTCCATGTGCAGCAGGCCCAGGAAGCC
>CAZSZN010000027.1:0-21427 GCA_964610405.1 uncultured Macromonas sp.
GCAGGCGCGCGCGGTTTCATCGACGATGTGATCCTGCCGCACGAAACGCGCAAGCGCATCTGCCGCTCGCTCGTCATGCTCAAGGACAAGAAGGTGGAAAACCCGTGGCGCAAGCACGGCAACATCCCCCTGTAATCCGCGCCCCAGGAGTTCCACCATGTTCAAGAAAATTCTGATTGCCAACCGGGGCGAGATCGCCTGCCGCGTCATCGCCACCGCCCGCAAGATGGGCATCGCCACCGTGGCGGTGTATTCCGAGGCCGACAAGGAAGCGCGCCACGTGCGTCTGGCCGACGAGGCCGTTCTGCTGGGCCCGGCGCCTTCGCGCGAGTCGTATCTGGTAGCCGAAAAAATCATCGCCGCCGCCAAGCAGACCGGCGCCGAAGCCATCCACCCCGGCTACGGCTTCCTGAGCGAAAACGAAGCCTTTGCCCAGCGCTGCGAAGACGAAGGCATCGCCTTCATCGGCCCCAAGGCATACAGCATTGCGGCCATGGGCGACAAGATCGCGTCCAAGAAGCTGGCCAACGAGGCCCAGGTCAACACCATTCCGGGCTACAACGACCCGATCGCCAACGCCGAAGCCGCGGTGGAAATTGCCAAGGGCATCGGCTATCCGGTGATGATCAAGGCCTCCGCCGGCGGCGGCGGCAAGGGCCTGCGCGTGGCCTTCAACGACAAAGAAGCCTTCGAAGGCTTCACCGCCTGCCAGAACGAGGCCCGCAACAGCTTCGGTGACGACCGCATCTTCATCGAGAAGTTTGTGGAGCAGCCGCGCCACATCGAAATCCAGATCCTCGGTGACAGCCACGGCAACGTGGTCTACCTCAACGAGCGCGAGTGCTCGATCCAGCGCCGCCACCAGAAGGTGATCGAAGAGGCGCCGTCGCCTTTCATCAGCGAAGAAACCCGCAAGGCCATGGGTGAGCAGGCCGTGGCCCTGGCCAAGGCGGTGAAGTACCAGTCCGCCGGCACGGTGGAGTTCGTGGTGGGCAAGAACCAGGACTTCTACTTCCTGGAAATGAACACCCGCCTGCAGGTGGAGCACCCGGTGACCGAGTGCATCACCGGCCTGGACCTGGTGGAGCAGATGATCCGCGTGGCGGCTGGCGAAAAGCTGGCCTTCACCCAGGCCGACGTCAAGCGCGATGGCTGGGCGATGGAATGCCGGATCAACGCCGAAGACCCGTTCCGCAACTTCCTGCCCTCGACCGGCCGGCTGGTGCGCTTCACCCCGCCGGCGGAATCGATGTGGCAGGCGGACATTGGCCACAAGTACGGTGTGCGGGTGGACACCGGCGTGTTCGAAGGCGGCGAGATCCCGATGTTCTACGACTCGATGATCGCCAAGCTCATCGTGCACGGCAAGGACCGCAACGACGCGATCGCTAAAATGCGCGAAGCCCTCAACGCCTTCGTCATTCGCGGCATCAGCAGCAACATCCCGTTCCAGGCGGCGCTGTTGGCGCACCCGGACTTTGTGTCGGGCAACTTCAACACTGGCTTCATTGCGCAACATTACGCAGGCGGCTTCCGCGCCGAAGATGTGCCGCACGACGATGAAGATTTTCTTGTCGCGCTGGCCGCGTTCGTGCGCCGCAAGAGCCGCGAGCGCGCCACCGGCATCAGCGGCCAGCTGCCGGGCTACGGCGTGAAGGTGGGCAAGGACTACACGGTGATTGCCCTGGCGGCCGATGGCCAGCACCGCTACCACGCCGTGCATGTGGATGAGTTTGCCGGCGAAACCGGCTACGCCTCGGTCACCGTGGGGGAAAAACGTTACAAGATCACCTCGTCGTCGCGTTTGAACGATGTGGTGATAGCGGGCGAGGTCAACGGCGAGCCCTTTGTGGCGCAGGTGGAGCGTGGCTCGGCCAAGAACCCATTGGCCCTGGTGGTGCAGCACAACGGCACCAAGCTGGAAGCCATGGTGGTGTCACCGCGCATGGCCGAACTGCACCGGCTGATGCCCTTCAAGGCACCGCCGGACATGAGCCAGTTCGTGCTGTCGCCCATGCCGGGCTTGCTGGTGGACGTGGCGGTGCAACCAGGCCAGAAGGTGCAGGCCGGCGAGCGCGTGGCGGTGATTGAAGCCATGAAGATGGAGAACGTGCTCTTCGCCGCTGCCGACGGCGTGGTGGCCAAGGTGCTGGCCAGCAAGGGCGAAAGCCTGGTGGTCGACCAGCCCATCGTGGAGTTCGAGAAATGAGTCAGCGTCCTTTCAAGGTGCTGGGTATCCAGCAGATCGCCATCGGCGGGCCCGACAAGACCCGCCTGCGAAAGCTCTGGGTGGACATGCTTGGCCTGGCCGTGACCGGTACCTTCAAGAGCGAGCGCGAGAACGTGGACGAGGACATCTGCGCCATGGGGCAGGGCCCCTACAAGGTGGAGGTGGACCTGATGCAGCCGCTCGACCCCGATAAGAAGCCCGCCGTGCACACCACGCCCCTGAACCACGTGGGCCTGTGGATCGACGACCTGCCCAAGGCCGTCGAATGGCTGACAGCGCAGGGCGTGCGCTTTGCGCCGGGTGGTATTCGCAAGGGTGCGGCCGGTTACGACATCACCTTTTTGCACCCCAAGTCCAACGACGAATTTCCCATCGCCGGCGAGGGGGTGTTGATCGAACTGGTGCAGGCCCCGCCGGAGGTGGTTCAGGCCTTGGGTTGAGGTGGTACGCTCTGGGTCATGCCCCTCCGTGTCGATCCGTACACCCTGCAACTCTTTGTGAGCGTGGCCCGCGAGGGCTCGATTTCCCGCGCGGCGCTCAAGGAGCACATCGCCACCTCGGCGCTGAGTCGGCGTGTGGCAGACCTGGAGCACGCGCTGGGGGTGGCATTGCTCAGCCGCTCGCCGCTGGGGGTGGTGGTGACGGATGCGGGCCGCCTGGTCATGGAGCGCGCCCAGCAGATCGAGTTGGGCCTGGAAGCGCTGGTGCGCGACGTCCACGAGTTGCAAGGTGTGGTCACTGGCCGGGTACGGTTGTACGCCAACGCATCGGCCGTGATCGGCTTTTTGCCCGAGCGGCTGAGCCGGTTTTGCGCCACCTACCCGCAGGTGGCGGTGGAGTTGGAGGAGCGACTCAGCAGCGAAGTGGTGCGGGCTTGCCTGGACGATGTTTCAGACATTGGCATTGCCGCCATGGACCAGGTGCCCAGTGGCTTGGACAACTGGAAGTTTGCCGACGATCCGCTGCAGGTCATTGTGCCGCGTGGGCACGAATTGACCAAATTGGATGCCGTGACTTTCGAGCGGTTTGCCGCGTTTCCGGTGGTGTCGGTGCAGCATGGCGGGGCGCTGGATCGACTGTTGCGCGAACGTTCCGCGCAGACTCGGTTGCCACTGCGGGTGGTGGTCACCGTCAACAGTTTTGATGGCGTTTGCCGTATGGTGCAAGCTGGCTTGGGCATTGCGATGGTCCCGCTGAGTGCGGCCCGTGCTTATGCGGGCTCCAGCCTGTTTGAACTGCGCCCGCTGCAGGAACGTTGGGCTCGGCGGGAACTCAAGATGATGGCTCTGCGCAAAGAGCCGCGCTCGGCGGCGGTGCAGGCCCTGCTCGCTTTTCTGCAGGAACACCCCAACTCCGGGTAATCCCGGACATCGTCATCCGCGACACCCCCTGCGCCGAGATGGCGCAAGACAGCCCGAACCCGCACCGATACATTCGCCTTCAACCAAGGTGGCGAATCCATGTCAGCATTGAAACTTCCAGGTCGGGTTTTGTATTTGTGTCGCGATGCGGCGCTGGTCAAGGCGCAAATCGCCGGCGCGCGCTTGAGCCGCGACCAAGCAGGCGCGTTGCGCGACGACGTGTCAACCGACGAAATCACGCCAGTGCACATCCTGTCGCATTACGACGATGCGCTCGGTCGCTTTCCGTACACCGGCTTCAAAACCGGCGACGAGGTGCCGATCGGCGTGGGTGATGTGCGCCAAGGCGGCTTTTCGGTCACGGTGGCGGGCAAACGCTACGGCAAAGGCTCATCGCGGGAGCACAGCCCCACCGCTGAAAAGCTCGCTGGCATCCGGCTGGTGATCGCCGAGAGCTTTGAGCGGATCTACCGACAGAACGCCGACAACATTGGCCTCTTCACTTCGACCGACTTCAGCTTGCTGGCAAAGATTGAGGCGGGCGAGCCGATCGACATTGAAGCGCTGGTGAAGGACCGGGACGAACTGGCGGTGTCGATTCTGCGCGCCGGTGGCTTGCTGCGATATGGCCAACAGTGCATGACCCAGGTGCAGCGGGTGACCGTGTCGGCACAGGGCCGGCCGCGCACGCTGTTTGAAAAAATCGTGGAGCTCCACGCCCTGAAAACCGAGTTGACGCCCGAGGCACCCCAGCCCGGTGACGGTGCGTTTGTGCAGGCGGACTGGCGCTTCATCCACGAGTACTACACCGGCATGTGCGCGCACATGCTGCATGCCACCTTTGGTCAGCCGCTGGCATTGCACCAGCCGGAATCGGTCGTGGCTTTTGAAGACCACACATCTTACGTGGGGGCCAGTCCTGCGCACCTCCAGGGCGGTTTGGTGAGCAACGTGATGGCCATGTGCCGGGCCCACCGGGATTTTGTGGCGCAATACGGTCTGCGCAGCCACCGGACCTTGACCGACGAAGAGGCACGACAAGACGACGGCAGCAACGTGGCCGGCATTTCGCACGCCATGATGACCGAGCGCTATGTGTTGCCGGGCCAATTGGTGGTGGGCACCGATTCACACACTCCACACAGCGGCGCCTTGGGTGCGGTGGCCTTTGGGGTAGGCACCACCGACATGGCCAATGCCTTTGTGACCGGCGCGGTCCGCATGACCGTTCCGCAAGTTTTGCGGGTGGAGCTCTCAGGCCGGTTGCAGTCCGGTGTGGCCGCCAAGGACGTGGTGTTGCACCTGCTGGCATTGCCCACCATCCGCGCCGGTGCTGGCGTTGGCAAAGTGTTTGAGTTTGCGGGCGAGGTCGTGAGTCAACTCACCATCGACGAGCGGGCCACCCTGACCAACATGACGGCCGAACTTGGCGGCCTGACGGGCATCGTCGCGCCGGATGAACAAACCGTGCGTTTTCTGAAAGAGCGCCGTGGCATCGATTTTGTGCTGGAAGACTGGATGCGCAGCGACGCTGACGCCCATTACGCTCAGACGATCGCACTGGATTGCTCCAGCTTGACTCCCATGGTGGCCCGCCCAGGCGACCCCGGCAATGCGCTGCCCCTGGCACAGATCGACACCCGCCCTCAGGTGGACATCGCCTACGGCGGTTCGTGCACGGCGGGCAAGCGCGAGGATTTCGACCATTACCACGACGTGCTGTCTTGGGCGGCACAGCGGGGTCTGAGGGTACCTGCGGACGTGACGCTGTATCTGCAATTCGGCACCACGGCGGTGCGCGACTACTGCCTGCAACAGGGCTACATGCAGGTGTTTGACCAAGTGGGCGCACAGATTCTGCAGCCGTCCTGTGGCGCTTGCGCCAACTGTGGCCCGGGTTCGTCCACCGACGCTGCCCAAATCACGGTGAGCGCCATCAACCGCAACTTTCCCGGCCGTTCGGGGCCTGGGCAGGTGTGGCTGGCCAGCCCTGCCACCGTGGCCGCCAGCGCCATCGCCGGCGAACTTGTTTCTTTCGAGGAATTGCAAGCCCGGGTCGCTTGAGTTCCAGCCATCACGTCAAACCAAGGAGACAACCATGACCATTTCATCCACCTCTCGACGCGCGGTCATTGTAGCCATGGCCGGCGCGCTGTGTGCCGTCGGACTGCCTGCGCTGGCACAAAGTGCGCCCGACCGGCCCCTGAGGGTCATCATTCCGCTGTCACCCGGCTCCACGGTGGACACCATGGGTCGTGCCATGAGCAACGAGATGGCCAAGGTCTTCGGCCACCCGGTGGTTGTGGAAAACCTGGCCGGTGCGGGCGGCGTGACCGGGACCGCGCAGTTGGTCAAGGCCCCGAAAGATGGGATGACGGTCGGTTTGATCTCCTCGAACCACGTCATCAACCCAAGCATTTACAAGTCGGTGCCGTTTGACTCGCTCAAGGACATCACGCCGATCACCGTCATTGGCACCGTGCCCTTGGTGCTGGTGGTCAATCCCTCGGTGGCGGCCAAGACGACCGCAGAACTGGTTGCGCTGATGAAAGTCAAAAAAGGCGAACTGAATGTGGGCTCCGCCGGCAATGGCAGCGTGCTCCATTTGGCCGCCGAGCTGTTTGGCAGCGAAGCGGGGGTGGACATTCAGCACATTCCCTACAAAGGCACCGGGCCGATGATGAACGACCTGTTGGGTGGTCAGGTGCAACTGGGATTTTTGTCCGTCACGGCGGCGGTGTCTCAGATCAAAGCGGGCAAGTTGCGCGCAATCGGTGTTTCCACGAAGCAACGCTCTGCCATCTTGCCCGATGTGCCCACCCTGGCCGAATCCGGCTTGCCCAACTACAGCTTTGACGCGTGGATCGCGGCGATTGGCCCGGCCGGGATGGCGCCGGCCCAAGTGCAAAAGTATTACAACGATTTCAAAGCGGTGGTCAAACACCCGGACGTTCAGTCTGCGTTTGCCGCGCAGGGCGTTGCCACGGTGCTGAACACGCCAGAGCAGGCCACCGCCTTCTTCAAGACCGAGCTGGACAAGCACGCGGTGCTGGTGAAGAAGTCCGGCGCCTCGCTGGACTGACCGATGGTAGCGGACGCATCGCGGGTGCATCGCATCGCCGTGTTGGCGGGCGAGGGCATCGGGCCGGAGATCATCGCGCAGGCCATCAAAGTCCTGGAGGCATTGCGCGGGCACGGCTTGCGGTTCGATCTGTTCCATGCGCCGGTCGGTGGGCCAGCGATTGACGCGTGTGGCGAGCCGTTGCCGCCCGCGACGCTCGATCTGGCGAAGTCCTGCGATGCGGTCTTGTTCGGCACGGTGGGCAACCCCGCTTTTGACCACTTGGAAGCGAGCAAACGCCCCGAGCGCGCGATTTTGGGTTTACGGCGTGAATTGGGGCTGTTTGCGGGGCTCAAGCACATCGCCATACCGGCCGCCTTGGCACACCTTTCGCCATTGAAGGCCGAGGTGGTGGCTGGCACCGACCTCCTGGTGGTGCGGGAGCTGGATGGCGATGTGTACACCGGGCAGCCCAAGGGTGAACGTGTGTCACCCAACGGGGCGTTCGCGGGCCAAAGGGAGGGCTACGACACCATGCGCTACGCCGAAGGCGAGGTGGAGCGCATCGCCCACGTGGCGTTCCGGGCGGCGTTGGGCCGTTCGCGCCGGGTGTGCAGTGTGGACAAAGCCAACGTGCTGGCCACCTCGCGCCTGTGGCGAGAAGTGGTCAGCCGCGTATCGGTTCAGTACCCGGCAGTGACGCTCACTCACATGTACGCCGACAATGCGGCGATGCAGCTCATTTCGCGGCCCACGGCGTTTGATGTGATCCTGACCAGCAACCTGTTTGGCGACATCCTGTCCGACGCGGCTTCGGTGCTCACGGGCTCCATTGGATTGCCAGCGTCGGCGCTGCTGGGGCAGGGTGCGGGTGGGATGTTCGAGGCAGGCCATGGCACGGCGTGGGACATTGCCGGCCAAGACTTGGCCTGCCCGCTGGCGTGCATTCGCGCAGCGGGCTTGATGCTCAGACACGCTCTGGACCGGCCGGATCTGGCCGATCGAGTGGAACGGGCCGTCGTCACCGTGTTGGAGCAAGGTGGACGAACGCAAGACATGCGGGGCGCTCTACCGGCCTTGGGCACTCAGGTGATGGGGGATGCGGTGGTCAAGGTACTCCACGTCCGGTAAGAGGTCTGGCAGTCGCTGTGGATTGCAAGCGAACGTCGGGTGTCTTGCCCAGGTAATCCAGTAGCAGTCTGGCAGAAACGGGCAAGGCTTCAAGCCGGCGGTAACACAAAAGGAAGCGACGCTGAGCCCAAGAATCTTGGAGGCCGACCCACCGAAGATCGTCGGTTTTTTGCGCGGATGAAAAAATTTCACGGGGCATCACACAGATGGCCAAACCTGCCCGTGCCATGCGCAAACCTGCCTCGAAGTTTGACACCATGGCCCGGCTTTGGAACCTCAGCCCGGATTGAGCCGCAGAACGTTCCAACAGCTGCTGTACCGCGCTGGTGGCAGGCAGACTGACTTGTTCCCAGCCCAAGGTATCCACAAAATCCACGGTATCCCGATCTGTCAAGGGATGTCCGTTGGGGACCGCCACCCCGAGCAGATCGGTGCGGTAGGGTGTCGTCTGTAGTCCCCCCAAGTCCGTTCGGTCCCAGGTGATGCCCAACGAAGCATGCCCTTCGAGGACACCCCGAACCACTTCCGGGCTGTAGCGTTCTTCGATGTCCACTTTGATGCCAGCGTATGTCGGCTCCCGCATGAACTCCACCAAGTCGTCAGCCAGTGATTCGGACATGACTGAGGCGGTGGCCAGCAACCGCACATGCCCGCGCACGCCGCTGGCGTAGGCCGTCATGGCTTGTTCGGCTTTGTGTGCTTCTGCCAACATGGCGCGTGCGTATTCCAAAAAGGTGTCGCCAGCCGGTGTGGTGATCACGCCGTGCCGCTGACGGACAAACAGTGACGCACCCACTTGCGCTTCCAATGTTGCCATCCGCTTGCTCACGGCGGAGCCCACCAGATGCTGCCGCACGCCCGCGTGCGCAAAGTTGCGCGATTCACAGACGGCCACAAACAGCCGCAGCGTGGTCAGGTCGAGTTGCAGTTGAGCCATGTGGGTGGATTAAGAAATTCTAAGTTGGAATGTCTGAGCGAAATATTATCGCTTCAGGAAAACTTTGGGAATATCTAAACTCAGTGCAACCCAGCCCCAAAGGGGGGCCACAGGAGACAGAGATGAGCGAAATTCCCACCGTGGTGGTGCGTGAAGTGGGCTTGAGAGATGGCCTGCAAAGCATTCCGACCGTTCGGCTGAACACCGAGCAAAAACAGCAGTGGTTGCGCGAGGCCCATGAGGCTGGCCAGTGTGAGATTGAGGTCGGCTCTTTCGTGCCCGCGAAGTACCTACCACAGTTGGCCGATACCGGTGAGCTGGTGACTTTTGCCAAGACCTTGCCAGGTATGGTCGCATCGGTGCTGGTGCCCAACCTCAAAGGGGCTGAGTATGCCCTGCATGCGGGTGCCGATGTCATGGTGTTGCCTCTCTCTGCCAGCCTCTCTCACAGCCTTGCAAATTTGCGCAAAACCCCGGATGAGGTGGTCGTTGAGTTGGGTCGTATCCGCGCGGCGCGCGATGCATCGGGTGTCAAAACCTTGATCGAAGGCGGTGTGGGAACGGCGTTTGGCTGCACCCTGCAGGGGCAAGTCAGTGAAGACGAGGTGCTGAGATTGATGCAGGCTTTGCTGGACGCGGGGGCCGATCGAGTCAGCCTGGCCGACACCGTCGGCTACGCGGACCCACAAATGGTCAAGCGGCTGTTTGAAAAGGCACTGCGTGCCGTGGGCGATCGCTTGTGTTGTGCCCACTTCCACGACACCCGTGGGTTGGGCATGGCCAACGTGTTTGCCGCGTACGAAATGGGAATCCGGCGGTTCGATGCCTGCTTGGCTGGCATTGGCGGCTGCCCGCATGCGCCGGGCGCCACGGGCAACGTGGCGACCGAAGATGTGGCCTATTTGTTTCAAAGCATGGGTGTTTCCACAGGTTTGGATTTCAGCCGCCTACTGGCGCTGCGTGGGCGTGTCGCACATTGGCTGGACGGGGAGTTATTGGGCGGGTCGATCGCAAGGGCTGGCTTGCCCAAGACACTGCGCGAGGAGGCCTTGGCATGAGCAAGGGCCAGTCAACAGGACAGCGGTTGCCACTTGAAGGGGTGCGGGTGGTGGAGTTCACCCACATGGTGATGGGGCCGACCTGCGGCATGGTGCTGGCAGACATGGGGGCCGAGGTCATCAAGGTCGAACCCATCGACGGTGATCGCACGCGGACCCTGCTGGGGGCGGGTGCCGGATTTTTTCCGATGTTCAATCGGAACAAGAAGAGCATCGCCATAGACCTGCACCACCCAGAAGGGGCCGCCTTGGCCCGCCGGCTGGCCGAAAGTGCGGACGTGGTGGCGGAGAACTTCAAGCCCGGTACCATGAAGAAGTACGGGTTGGATTACGACAGCCTGAGCCAAGTCAACCCGCGTTGTATCTACGTGAGCCACAAGGGCTTCTTGCCTGGCCCCTACGAGCACCGAACCGCTTTGGACGAGGTGGTTCAGATGATGGGCGGCTTGGCCTACATGACGGGGCGTCCAGGCGATCCGCTGCGAGCCGGCACCAGCGTCAACGACATTATGGGTGGGCTGTTTGGTGCCATCGGTGCGCTGGGTGCCCTGATGCAGCGTGCGATCACCGGGCGGGGGCAGGAAGTGCAAAGCGCGCTCTTTGAAAACAACGTCTTCTTGGTGGGGCAGCACATGCTGCAGTACGCCATCACCGGGCAACCCGCTGCCCCCATGCCTGAACGGATTTCGGCCTGGGCGGTGTACGACGTGTTCACGGTCAAGAACGGTGAGCAGATTTTCCTGGCCGCCGTTAGCGACGCGCAGTGGAGTACCTTCTGCGACATCCTGGGTTTTACTGACCTGAAGGTCGATCCACGCTATGCCAACAACAATGCGCGTGTCGAGCTGCGCCCGGTCTTGCTACCGGAGCTTCGCTCACGTTTGGAGGCCTTCTCGGCAGCAGAGCTCGCACAACGGTTCGAGCAGGTTGGGCTGCCATTTGCGCCCATTCGCAAACCCGAAGAGTTGTACCAAGACCCCCATCTGCTCGCCACGGGGGGGCTGGCGGACATCACGCTACCCGATGGCGACCGGGCAGGGACAGCGAGCAAGACGACCCTATTTCCCTTCACGATGGGGGGGCAGCGTTTGGGGGTGCGCCTCAACCCGCCGGTTCGGGGGCAACACACGGATGAAATTCTGCAAAACCTAGGCTTAACCGATGCTGAGGTTCTGCAGTTGCGAAGTATCCATGCGATCAAATGATCGAAATTTTTCCAAAATATCAACCGGAGACAACGATGCGATTTTCACAAGGTTTCACCCGTCGTCAGGCTGGGCTGTCGATGTTGGCCATGGCGGCCAGCACCTGGCTAGGGGTAGCGCATGCCAGCGGACCCGTCAAACTGATTTTGCCGGTGAGCGCAGGGTCTGGAGTGGACGCTATTGCCCGCGCTGCTGGCGGCCAGCTGTCGTCGGCTTTAGGTGCACCAGTGGTCATTGAAAATCAGCCGGGTGCAGGCGGAGTCGTGGGCACGCAAGCCATGGTCAAGGCCGCGCCAGACGGATCAACCCTGAGCATGGTGTCCAACAACCACGTCATCTATCCCTCGGTCTTGAAGTCCGTGCCGTTCGATCCGATCGGGGATATCACGCCGATCAGTATCCTCGCGGTCACGCCGCTGGTCATCGTGACTCGACCAAATTTTCCGGCGAAGAATCTGGCTGAATTTCGGGATCAACTCAAAGCCAATCCCGGAAAATTCAATTTTGGTTCGTCTGGCAACGGCACCATTCTCCACTTGGCTGCCGAGCTATTCAAGGATGTTGCAGGGGTGTTTTCCACCCACATTCCCTACCGTGGTACGGGGCCGTTGGTGAGCGACTTGATGGGCGGTCAGGTCGATTGGGCTGTCGTGGCGTTACCCGCGATACGTGGTTTGATCGAGACCGGCAAACTCAAAGCGCTGGCCGTGGGATCTGCAAAGCGGATTGATGGATTCGGCCACTTACCTACCGCAGTGGAGCAGGGTTTTGACAAGTATGTGGTTGAGGGATGGGTGGCTGCGGTTGGTCCCAAAGGCATGAACGCAGACCTCGTCAACCGCACCCATGCCGGCTTCGTCAAGGCGTTTTCGAGCGCTGAAGTCAAAGACGCCATGGCCAAGCAAGGCAACACGGTTGTGCTATCGACCCCAGAGGTCGCTGCCGCCCACTTCAAGTCCGAGATGGCTCGCTACGCGGCATTGGTGAAGAAAGCTGGTGTGGTCGCGCAATGACGCAGTACGCTCTTGATGGTGTGGCTCCCACGGTGGGAGATGGCGTCTGGATCGCACCTTCCGCCCAAGTGCTGGGGAACGTGCATCTGGCTGCCGGCAGCAGCGTGTGGTTTGGGGCGGTGATTCGGGCCGACAACGAACCCATGCGCATTGGCGTTGGCAGCAATGTGCAGGACGGTGCTGTGTTGCATTCGGACCCTGGTTCGCCACTCGACATTGGCGACAACGTGACGGTCGGTCACCAGGCCATGCTGCACGGTTGCAGCGTGGGCGACGGTTCGTTGATCGGCATCGGTGCGGTGGTGCTCAACGGCGCGTGCATTGGCAAACATTGTCTGGTGGCTGCAGGCGCCCTTGTGACCGAGGGCAAGTCGTTCCCTGACGGCAGTCTGATCGTGGGGAGTCCGGCAGTTGTGAAGCGGGCATTGAGTCCAGAACAAATCCAGGGGTTGCTTGACAGTGCTCGGAACTACCAGCGCAACGCCCAGCGTTACGCGAATGGTTTGGTGGAGGCATAAATATCACCCCACCGCTGCCCCCAGGTACTTCACCAACGCCTCGGCGGCTGGGCTCAGCCGTGTGCCTTTGTTCCAGATCAAGCCGACCTCCATTGGCGGTGCCACGCCTTTCAGCGGCACCGCTTTGATGCGGCGGCCGTCCAGCGACCAGGGGCGGTACACCATGTCAGACAAGATGGTGGTGCCAAATCCCAGCGCCACCATTTCCCGCACTGCCTCCATCGATGACGTGTGGATGAACGAGGCGGGCTGCAACTGGGCTTCTTGCCAATAGCGGGTGCTGGAGATGTCGCCCTCGTCCACCGTGGGGACGATGTAAGGGTAGGGGGCTGCGTCCTCCAGGCTGGCCTGGGGCAGGTCTGCCAAGGGACTTTGGGCGCTGACCCACAACTGCCGCCGGGAACGGGCCAGCACCAGCTTGTGGTAACGCCGCAAGTCGGTGATGTTGGAGGTGAGGGCCAAGGCCACTTCCACCTCGTTGGCGGCCAGCGCGGCTTCGATTTGCTGACGGTCCATTTCGCGTGGGGTGACGGTGATGCCCGGATGCTCTTTGCCGAACTTGGCCAGGTAGGGCAGGATGAAATAGCCCAACACCGTATAGCTGGCGGGCAATGACACCGCGCCCGCCAACTGGCGGTGAACCTTGAACGGGTTTTGTGACGCTTCCTGTGCCGCCTCCAGCACCCGAGTCGCGTGCTGCAGGAACACATGGCCGGCGTGGGTCAAGGTCACGCCCTGGCGGCTGCGCTCGAACAACAGCGTGCCCAAGCCCTTTTCCAGCTGCGCGATGGCGGCTGTCATGGCCGACTGGGTCACGCTTTCTTCGGCCGCCGCCAGCGAAATCTGGCCCGTGCGTGCCACTGCCTGGAAGTACTCCAACTGCCGAAGGGTGAAACGGGTCCGTGTGCTCATGCTTTGTATCGATTAATCTGATGTTAGATAGCAACTATATATGTTTTACATGGCTCGGCCCAAGCCTCAAACTCGCCGCCATTGGCTTTGATAACCACCTTTACAGCGATGACAACACCCACCACCCAGCCGGAGACTCCACCTCAGTCGTTGACCGCTCAGCCCCCAGCCGCTGCCCTTGAAACGGTGTCGCTGTCTGACAAGTACACCCTGCCCAAAGGCCGGGTTTACATGACCGGCACACAGGCCCTGGTGCGTTTGTTGATGGCGCAGAAGGCCCGAGACGCTGCAGCTGGTCTCAACACCGGGGGCTTTGTGTCGGGCTATCGAGGCTCGCCGCTGGGAGCGGTGGACCAGGAGCTGTGGAAGGCCCAAAAGCACCTAAAGGCGCACAACATCCAGTTCGTGCCGGGTTTGAACGAGGAATTGGCCGCCACCGCTGTGTGGGGCTCGCAAATGGTGGCGCTGGACCCCAACGCCAAGGTCGATGGTGTGTTTGCCCTGTGGTACGGCAAGGGCCCTGGCGTGGACCGCAGCGGCGACGTGTTCAAGCACGGCAACATCGCAGGTTGCGCCCAGCACGGTGGCGTGCTGCTGGTGGCGGGGGACGACCACTCCTGCAAGTCGTCCAGCCTGCCGCACCAGAGCGAACACGCCTTCATAGCCGCCATGATCCCGGTGATGAACCCGTCCGGGGTGCGCGAGTTCATCGAATTCGGCTTGCACGGCTATGCCATGTCTCGCTATTCCGGCTGCTGGGTGGGCTTCAAGTCCATCAGCGACACCATCGAGTCGTCGTCCTCGTTCGAGATCGACCCGATGGCGGTGGACATCCTCATCCCCGACACCTACCCCATCCCGGAGGACGGCTTTCACATCCGCTGGCCCGATCCGCCGCTGGAACAGGAAAACCGCCTGCAGCGGGAGCGCCTGTATGCCCTGCTGGAGTACGTGCGCCTCAACAAGCTGAACCGGCAGGACTGGGCGGCGCCCGAGGCCAAACTGGGCATCGTCACCACCGGCAAAAGCTACCTGGACGTGCGAGAGGCGCTGGCGACCTTGGGCATTGACGAGCAGGAGGCGCAGGCCTTGGGGGTCCGTTTGCTGAAGATCGGCGTGTCGTGGCCGCTGGAGCCGCAGTGCATCCGCGAATTTGCCGATGGGCTGGACGAAATCCTGGTGGTCGAGGAGAAGCGCCAGATCATCGAATACCAGCTCAAGGAGCAGCTCTACAACGCACCGGTGTCGTCCCGCCCCCGCGTGGTGGGCAAGTACGACGAAACCGGGGAGTGGGTGCAGGTGCCGCACGATGGCATTTTGCTGTCGCCCAACGGCGAACTGACGCCCGCTGCGATTGCCGGGGTGATTGCACGGCGCTTGCACAAGCTGTTGGGCGCAGACCGCTTGCCTGCCGAAGCGCGACCATTCACGCTGCCTTGCGGGGCGGCAGAAGGGTTTGTGCGGGCCGAGCCGGGATCGGAGCGCCGTTTGCCTTACTTCTGTTCGGGCTGCCCCCACAACACCAGCACCCGTGTGCCGCAAGGGTCACGCGCGGTGGCAGGCATTGGCTGCCATTACATGGCGCAGTGGATGGACCGCCGCACCGAAACCTTCACCCAAATGGGCGGCGAGGGCGTGTCCTGGATTGGTCAGGCCCATTTCACCGACACGCCCCACATCTTTGCCAACCTGGGCGATGGCACTTACATGCACTCCGGGTCGCTGGCCATCCGCGCGGCTGTGGCGGCTGGCGTCAACATCACCTACAAGATCCTGGTCAACGACGCTGTGGCGATGACCGGTGGGCAGCCGGTCGAGGGCTCGCCCACCGTACCGCAGATCTTGGGGCAGCTTGCTGCCGAAGGGGTGCGGGAGCTGCACCTGGTGAGTGACGAGCCTGAGCTGTACCGCCAAACCGCTGGGTTGCCTGCTGGGGTGAAGGTGCACCACCGCGATGGCATGGAGGCCTTGCAAACCACCCTGCGGGAGGTTTCGGGGGTGTCGGTGATCGTGTACGCCCAAACCTGCGCGGCCGAAAAGCGCCGTCGCCGCAAACGCAAGGAGCTGGTCGATCCCCCGAAGCGGGCCTTCATCCACCCCGAGGTGTGCGAAGGGTGTGGGGACTGTGGTGTGCAAAGCAACTGCGTTTCCATTTTGCCTCTGGAAACGCCGCTGGGTCGCAAGCGCCAGATCGACCAGAGCGCCTGCAACAAGGACTTTTCCTGCGTCAAAGGGTTTTGCCCCAGTTTTGTGACGGTGGAGGGCGGCAGCTTGCGCAAGCCCACCAGGTCCAGCGCGGCCGCCCCTTCCCATTTGCCGTCCCCTGTACTACCCACTTTGGCGCAGCCTTGGAACATCGTGATCACCGGGGTGGGTGGCACGGGGGTGGTCACCATCGGCGCGTTGCTCGGCATGGCCGCCCACATCGAGGGCAAAGGCGTGCTGGTGCTGGACATGGCGGGCCTGGCCCAAAAGGGGGGCGCGGTGATGTCGCATGTGCGGCTGGCCGCGACGCCACAGGGCTTGCACGCCGCCCGCGTGCCGGCAGGGCAGGCCGATCTGGTGCTGGGTTGCGACCTGATGGTGGGGGCGGGCAAAGATGCGCTCAGCACCATGCACACCCAGCGCACGCGGGCGGTGATGAACACCGATGTGGCGCCCACCGGCGCATTCACCCAGAACCCGGATTGGGCCACCTCCCCTCGGAACATGCTGGACCGAGTGGAAGGTGCCGTGCAGGAAAGCGATGCCGTCGCCGCCACCACTTTGGCCACCGCCTTGATGGGCGACGCCGTGGCCAGCAACATGTTCATGCTGGGCTTTGCCTGGCAAAAAGGCTGGGTGCCATTGAGCGAGGCGGCGCTGCTGCGCGCCATCGAGCTCAATGGTGCAGCGGTGACCATGAACCAGGCTGCCTTCGCCTGGGGGCGCCAGGCTGCGATCGACCCGGACGCCGTGCGGCAAGCGGCCGGCTTGCAGCCCAAGGCGGTGGTGGTTCAGTTGCCCCAGCGCACGCCCTCACTGGAGGGTTTGCTGGCCGACCGCATCCCGCGTTTGACCGCTTACCAAAGCGCCGCCTACGCCGACCGGTATGCGACCTTTGTGCGCACGCTGGCGGCCATGGAAGCGGCCCGCACCGGGGGCGACAAGTTCGCCCGCGAAGTGGGCGTGAGCCTTTACAAGCTCATGGCTTACAAGGACGAATACGAAGTCGCCCGGCTCTACACCGAAACCGGTTTCTTTGAACAACTGGCGAATCAGATGGACGGGCCATACACAGTGCGCTTCCACCTGGCGCCGCCGCTGCTGGCCCGCAAAGACGGGCAGGGCCGACTTGTGAAGCGACCCTTTGGCCCCTGGATGGCCACCGCATTTCGTCTGCTGGCCCGAGCCAAGCGACTGCGCGGTACGCCTTTTGACGTGTTTGGTTACACCGCAGAGCGGCGGCAGGAGCGCAAGGCCATTGCGGACTACCAAGCCCTGATGGCGCGTGTGGCACAGCACCTGGCTCCGGACAACACCGCCCAGGCACTGGCCTTGGCCAGGCTGCCACAAAGCGTGCGCGGCTTCGGGCATGTGAAAGAACGCAACCACCAAGCGGCTCTGGCCAAACAGACCGAATTGCTGAACGCCTACTTTGGCTCCGCTGATTCCACCCACAACCCGCGCGCAACCCTTCGCGCCTGACCCCCACCTTGAAGGAGATGACCATGATGCACCTGCCCGGCCTGGACTTTGAACTCGGCGAAACCATCGAAATGCTGCGCGACACCGTGCGCGACTTCGCCGCCGCCGAAATCGCCCCCCGCGCCGCCGCGATCGACCACGACAACCTGTTTCCCGCCGACCTCTGGCGCAAGCTGGGGGATCTCGGCTTGCACGGCATGACCGTGGACGAAGCCTACGGCGGCACGACCATGGGCTACCTGGCCCACATGGTGGCCATGGAGGAGGTGTCGCGCGCGTCGGCCTCGGTCGGCTTGTCCTACGGCGCCCACTCCAACCTGTGCGTGAACCAATTGCACCGCAACGGTTCGCCCGAGCAAAAATCCCGCTACCTGCCCAAGCTGGTGTCGGGCGAACACGTGGGTGCGCTGGCCATGAGCGAACCCAATGCCGGCTCCGATGTGGTGAGCATGAAGCTGCGCGCTGAACGCAAAGGTGACCGCTACGTTCTCAACGGCGCCAAGATGTGGATCACCAATGGCGGCGACGCCGACGTGTTGATCATCTACGCCAAAACCGACCCCGATGCCGGCCCCCAAGGCATCACGGCGTTCATCGTCGAAAAAGGTACGCCGGGCCTGACCTTTGGCACCAAACTCGACAAACTGGGCATGCGCGGCAGCAACACCTACCCGGTGTTCTTTGAGGACTGTGAAGTGCCGGTGGAGAACGTGCTGGGCACGCTCGGCGGCGGAGTCAAGGTGCTCATGTCGGGCTTGGACTACGAGCGTGCCGTGCTCTCAGGCGGGCCCCTGGGCATCATGGCGGCTTGCATGGACGTGGTCTTGCCCTATGTGCACGACCGAAAGCAGTTTGGGCAAAGCATTGGTGAGTTCCAACTGATTCAAGGCAAGCTGGCTGACATGTACACCACCTGGCAGGCCTGCCGCGCCTACGTGTACTCAGTGGGCAAGGCGTGTGACAAAGCCGACCACGCACGCACCCTGCGCAAAGACGCTGCGGGCGCCATTCTCTACGCCGCCGAAAAAGCCACCTGGATGGCCGGGGAGGCGATCCAACTGTTGGGTGGCAACGGTTACATCAACGAGTACCCGACGCCCCGGCTATGGCGCGATGCCAAGCTGTACGAAATCGGCGCCGGAACCAGCGAAATTCGACGCATGTTGATTGGACGGGAGCTGTTTGCCGAAACAATGTAACCATGTTGCACCTCTACCATTGCGTCAGCGCCCGCTCTTTCCGTCCCTTGTGGATGCTGGAAGAGCTGGGTGTGCCCTATGAATTGCACATGCTGCCGTTTCCACCCAGGGTGCTGGCAAAGCAGTACTTGGCGCAGAACCCCCTTGGTACCGTGCCGTTGCTGGTGGATGGCGATACCCGCCTGACCGAATCGGCAGCAATGTGCCAGTACCTGGCCGACCGCCACGCGCTTGGGAAACTTGCCATCAGGGCTGACCAGCCCGCCTATGGCGCCTACCTCAACTGGCTTCACATGAGTGATGCAACACTGACGTTTCCCCAGACACTGGTGTTGCGGTACACCCATTTTGAACCTGAATTGCGCTGTCAACCACAGGTCGTGGCGGATTACAGCAAATGGTTTCTGTCCCGACTCAGGGCCGTGGAGGCGCGGGTGCTGGAACAGGATTACCTGTGCGAGAACCGGTTCACCGCTGCCGATGTGGCGGTCGGGTATGCGTTCATGCTGGCTAAACACTTGGAACTGGATTCAAACTTTTCTGCACCGTTGCAAGCCTATTGGCAGAGGTTGCGCGAACGCCCTGCCTTTTTGCGAGCGCTTCGGATTGAGCAAAGCGCAGCGATAGTCCAAGGTGTCGATCCGACTCCTGCGCCTGCTCTAAGGCTTGCAAAGTCTTGAGCGGCGGCAGCGAGATTACCCCTGTACACTGCGACCTCACGACGTCGTTCGGGACTTTTTGTTAGATATGATTAATAATTATGACTGGCAGACCCGCAGCCTAGCCAGCGTGTGGCACCCCTGCACGCAGATGCAGCGCGCGGCCGTGGTGCCGCCGCTGCCCATCGCCCGCGCCCATGGCCCCTGGTTGTACGACCAGGAAGGCAACCGCTACTTCGACGCCAACAGCAGCTGGTGGGTCAACCTGTTCGGTCATGCCGACGAGGGCATCGTCAACGCGCTCAAGCAGCAACTGGACGTATTGCCCCACGTGATGCTGGCCGGGTGCACCCATGCGCCCGCCATTGAACTGGCGGAACGGTTGTCGGCCCGCACGGGCGGTGTGCTGGGGCATGCCTTCTACGCCAGCGATGGCGCATCCGCCGTGGAAATCGCGCTCAAGATGAGCTTCCACCACTGGCGCAACGTGGGGCAGGGCGGCAAGCGCGAATTCGTCTGCGTGCGCCAGGGTTACCACGGCGAAACGCTGGGCGCCCTGGCCGTGACGGATGTGCCCGTCTTCCGCGACGCCTACGACCCGCTGCTGATGCGCTCGCACCAGGTGGCTTCGCCCGACGACCGCCAGGCGGCTGAAGGCGAGGACGCCGCAGCCGTGGCCCAACGCGCCGCTGCCGATCTGGAAGCGCTGCTGGCCGAACGCCATGCGCACATCGCCGCCGTCATCGTGGAGCCGCTGGTGCAATGCGCCGCAGGCATGGCCATGCACCATGCGTCCTACCTGCAACGGGTGCGCGCGCTGTGCGACCAGTACGGCGTGCACCTCATTGCCGACGAAATTGCCGTGGGTTGTGGCCGCACGGGCACCTTCTTCGCTTGCGAACAGGCGGGCATCTGGCCCGATTTCGTGTGCCTGTCCAAGGGCATCACTGGCGGTTTTCTGCCGCTGTCGTTGGTGTTGTGCCGCGATGCCATCTACCGCGCCTTCCTGTCAGACGACGTGGCGCGCGGCTTCCTGCACTCGCATTCCTACACCGGCAACGCGCTGGCCTGCCGCGCCGCGCTGGCCGTGCTCGACCGTTTCGACAACCACGACGTGCTGGGCCGCAACGCCCAACAAGCGGCTTTGCTCGACCAGGCGCTGGCCCCGCTGATGGCATACCCCGGGGTGGAGCACCCGCGCCGCCGTGGCATGATCTGGGCCTTTGACGTCAAGGCCGAGCTTGCCCAGGGCCGCTTTGCCGAGGCGTTTCACCTGGCGGGCCGCCGCCACGAACTGCTGGTTCGCCCCATCGGGCGCACCGTGTACCTGATGCCTCCCTACGTGCTCGACGGCGACCTTTCCCGCTGGTTGTCCGAGCGCCTGCAGGCCACCCTGCACGACACGCTGCAACAGTCCGATGCTGATCGAACACATCAACCGTCAACTGCTTGACATCGACGCTGCCGCCCTGCGCAGGCGCCGCAGGGTGGGGGCGTCGCCGTGCGGACCGCACCAGCAATGGCAAGGCGGTGGCAGCATGCTCGCCTTCTGCAGCAACGACTACCTCGGCCTGGCCAACCATCCGGCCCTGATCGCAGAGCTGGCCGAAGGCGCCCGCCTGTGGGGCGCGGGCTGCGGCGCGTCGCACCTCGTGAGCGGCCACAGCCAGGCGCATGCCGCGTTGGAATCCACGCTGGCGCAATGGCTGGCGCCGCACATTCCCGGTGCTCGTGCGCTGCTGTTCTGCAGCGGCTACATGGCCAACGTGGCGTTGATGACCGCCCTGGGCGACGAACAGGCCACCATCCTGTCCGACAAGCTCAACCACGCCTCGCTCATCGACGGTGCCTTGCTGGCCCGCGCCAAGCTGCAGCGCTACCCCCATGGGCAGCTTGACGCACTGGAACGCCAGTTGCGCGCCTGCACCACCCCGGTCAAGCTCATCGTCACCGACGCCGTCTTCAGCATGGATGGCGACGTGGCCGACCTGCCCGCATTGCTGCGCTTGGCCGAGCAATACGACGCCTGGCTGGTCATTGACGATGCACATGGCTTTGGTGTGCTGGGCGCGCACGGCCATGGCAGCCTGGAACATTTCGGCCTTTGCAGCGAACGCCTGATCTGCATGGGCACGCTGGGCAAGGCCGCCGGGGTGTCGGGCGCCTTCGTGGCCGCGCACCCCGTCATCGTCGAATGGTTGGTGCAGCGCGCTCGGCCCTACATCTACACCACGGCCATGCCGCCCGCGCTGGCGCATGCGCTGGGGCATGCTCTTGCGCTGATCGAGGGCGCCGAGGGCGGTCAACGGCGTGAACGGTTGAGCGAGTTGGTTGCCCAGCTGCGCACCGGTCTGGCTGCCTTGGCAGAGCGCTACCCGGGCCTGTCGCTGCCAGCGTCCTTCACGCCCATTCAACCCCTCATCGTGGGCGACAACGCACGCGCACTGGCACTGGAG
>CAZSZN010000028.1:0-21179 GCA_964610405.1 uncultured Macromonas sp.
CCCTTGAACACGTTGGGGCCGCGCACCTGCAGGCCACCAATGTCGCCGGCCGCCAAGGGCTGACCATCGTCACCCACCACACGGACCTCCACACCCGGCAGCGGAAAGCCCACGGTCGCCCCCCGGCGCTTCGCCTGCTGCCCGTAACGCGCGTCGGCGCGGTAGGGGTTGGAGGTGAGCATCAAGGTTTCGCTCATGCCGTAACGCTCCAGGATGGTGTGCCCGGTGCGCTCTTGCCAAGCCTTGAAAGTCTCGATCAACAACGGGGCCGAACCGGAAATGAACAGCCGCATGGAGCGGACCGCATCGGGCGTGAGACCCCGCTCGGCCAACAGGCGCACGTACAAGGTGGGCACGCCCATGAACACGGTGGCCCGCGAGAACCAGCGGAGGGCGGTGGCCGGGTCGAACTTCGCCATCCACAGCATCGGGCTGCCGTTGATGAGCGCACCGTGGATGGCCACGAACAAGCCATGCACATGGAAGATGGGCAACGCGTGGATCAGCACGTCATCGGGCTGCCAGCCCCAGTAATCGCGCAATATCTGCGCGTTGCTCAGCAGGTTGCCGTGGGTGAGCATGGCGCCCTTGCTGCGCCCGGTGGTGCCGCTGGTGTAGAGAATGGCGGCCAGGTCATCGGCCTGGCGCACCACGGGTTCGTGCAAGTCGGCATGGTGCGCGGCGCGCTCCAGCAAGCTGCCGGTACGGTCGTCGTTCAAGGTGAACACGGCCTGGGTGCCGGCCTTGAAAGCAATCTTGCTGACCCAGCCAAAGTTGGCCCTGGTACAAACCACCACCGCCGGCTCGGCATCACCAATGAAGTATTCGATTTCGGCCTTCTGATAAGCGGTGTTCAGTGGCAAAAACACGAAACCAGCACGCAGCGTCGCCAGGTACAAGGCCAGTGCTTCGACCGACTTGTCCACCTGCACGGCCACGCGCGAACCTTCGGGCAAGCCCAACGATGCCAGCAAGTTGGCCACCATGGCACTGGCGCGGTCCAGGTCACGCCAGGAATAGACGAGCCCCTGGTCGGTCTCGATGGCCCAGGCATCCAGGTCTTGAGGGAAAGCGGCGCGCAGGGCGCTGTACACGTTGTGGTTCATATTGACTTCACCGAAAAGGCAGGCGCAGTGCTCAGACCGCGCGGCGCACCGACCAAGCCCACAACCCCACGCCGGCCAGGAACATGGGGAGACTCAGCCACTGCCCCATGCTCAAACCCAACCCCAGCAGCCCCAGGTGCGCATCGGGCTCGCGGAAGAACTCTGCGGTGAAGCGCAGGCTGCCATACCCCACCAGGAACGCCGCCGACACTTCACCCACGCGGCGTGGACGACGGGCGAACAGCCACAACAATACAAACAGCAGCAAACCTTCGAGCAGGAACTGGTAGAGCTGCGACGGATGACGCGGCAGCTCGCCCGCACCCCGAAACACCATGCCCCAGGGCAGCGACGGGTCGGCCACCCGACCCCACAGCTCGCCGTTGATGAAGTTACCCATGCGCCCGGCCGCCAAGCCGGTGGGCACACAGGGGGCCACGAAGTCCATCACCTGCAGCCAGGAACGCCGGCGCGTGCGCGCAAACCAGACCATGGCCAGCAACACCCCTACCAGCCCACCGTGAAAGCTCATGCCACCTTCCCACACCGCGAAAACGCCCAGTGGGTTGGCCAGGTAATCGAGTGGCTTGTAGAACAGCACATACCCCAGACGCCCGCCCAGGATGACACCCATCACTCCCAGGAACAGAATGTCCTCGACATCGCGTTTTTCCCAGCCCAGGCTGTGGTACGGCGGATGCGACAGCCGCTGGCGCCCCAGCCACAGGAAGAGGCCAAAGGCCGCCAAGTAGGTCAGGCCATACCAATGGATGGCCAGCGGCCCGATCTGCAAGGCGACCGGGTCGATCTGAGGGTGTTGCAGCATGCGGGGTGTCAGTCTTCCAGCAGGGAGAGGTCGCGCACCGCGCCTTTGTCAGCCGACATGGCCAGCTTGGCGTACGCCTTGAGTGCCGCCGACACCTTGCGCGGGCGTGGCTTCACCGGCTTCCAGCCCCGGGCGTCTTGCGCCACGCGACGGGCGGCCAACTCGTCGTCGCTCAGGAGCACGTCGATGGTACGGTTGGGAATGTCGATGCGGATGCGGTCACCCTCTTGGACCAGACCAATCGCACCACCCGCAGCCGCTTCGGGCGACACGTGGCCGATCGACAGGCCAGAGGTACCACCAGAGAAACGCCCGTCGGTGAGCAGCGCGCAGGCCTTGCCCAACCCTTTGGACTTGATGTAGCTGGTGGGGTACAGCATTTCCTGCATGCCCGGCCCGCCCTTGGGGCCTTCGTAGCGAATCACCACCACATCGCCGGCCACCAGTTGGTCGGCCAGGATGTTTTCCACAGCCTCGTCCTGCGACTCGAACACGCGGGCCCGGCCTTCAAAGACCAGCAGGCTGTCGTCCACACCAGCGGTTTTGACCACGCAGCCGTTGAGCGCAATGTTGCCGTGCAACACCGCCAAGCCGCCCTCTTTCGAATAAGCGTGGTCGTAGGAGCGGATGCAGCCTTCGGCGCGGTCGTCGTCCAGGCTGGGCCAGCGGGTGGCCTGGCTGAACGCCACCTGCGTGGGAATGCCAGCGGGGCCGGCCAGGTAGAAGGTTTTCACCGCCTCGGACGGCTGGCGGGCGATGTCCCACTCGTCCAGCGCCTCCTTCATCGTCTTGCTGTGGATGGTGGGCACGTCGGTATGCAGCTTGCCAGCACGGTCCAGTTCGCCCAGGATGGCCATGATGCCGCCGGCGCGGTGCACGTCTTCGATGTGGTACTTGTTGGTGTTGGGCGCCACCTTGCACAGCTGCGGCACCACGCGCGACAGGCGGTCGATGTCCTTCATGGTGAAGTCGATCTCGGCCTCTTGCGCAATGGCGAGCAGGTGCAGGATGGTGTTGGTCGAGCCCCCCATGGCGATGTCCAGCGTCATGGCGTTCTCGAACGCCTTGAAGCCGACGGCGCGCGGCAACACGGTGGCGTCGTCCTGCTCGTAATAACGCCGGCACAGCTCCACCGCCAGGCGACCGGCGCGCTTGAACAGCGCTTCGCGGTCGGCGTGGGTGGCCAGCACGGTGCCGTTGCCGGGCAGGCTCAGGCCCAGCGCCTCGGTCAGGCAGTTCATGGAGTTGGCGGTGAACATGCCGGAGCAAGAACCGCAGGTCGGGCAGGCCGAGCGCTCCACTTCGGCAATTTCGGCATCGCTCACCTTGTCGTCGGCCGCCATCACCATCGCATCCACCAGGTCCAGCTTCTTGATCTGGATGGTTTGGGTGCCGGGCACCGCCAGGCGCACCTTGCCGGCTTCCATCGGGCCACCAGAGACGAACACCACCGGGATGTTCAGTCGCATGGCGGCCATCAGCATGCCGGGGGTGATCTTGTCGCAGTTGGAGATGCACACCAGCGCGTCGGCGCAGTGGGCGTTGACCATGTACTCCACGCTGTCGGCGATGATGTCGCGGCTGGGCAGCGAATACAGCATGCCGTCGTGGCCCATGGCGATGCCGTCGTCCACGGCGATGGTGTTGAACTCCTTGGCCACGCCGCCGGCGGCTTCGATTTCGCGCGCGACCAATTGGCCCAGGTCCTTCAGGTGCACGTGGCCGGGCACGAACTGGGTGAAGGAGTTGGCAATGGCGATGATGGGCTTGGAAAAATCATCGTCCTTCATGCCCGTGGCACGCCACAAGGCACGGGCGCCCGCCATGTTGCGGCCGGCGGTGGAGGTTTTGGAACGGTATGCAGGCATGAAAAGCTTTCGGAGAAACAGCCAGAAGCTGGCAAAAACCAGCTGGAATTATGCGGCAGCAGGGGCTGGGCACCCCAAATATGCCTGGACGCTGAAGGGGTGCCCGCTGGGCCAGACGCGTCAACGCTTGTTGGTTTTGGGCGGGAGCCCCAGGCGTTTGCGGTTTTCGTTGTGACGATCGGCCTTGCGCTGTTCGTCACGTTCGGTGGCTTTGCGCCGGGTGTACCCCGTCTTGTCGGCATACCACCACCACAACGAGGCCAATGGAAACGGCGACAGCACCCACCACCAGGACCATTCGGCCACGGGCGACACGTCCAGGTACTTCAGCACCATCAGCACCACACCCAGCATGAGCAAATACACAATCGCACTCCTGTGTTACCGGCCGCGTTTCGGATGCAACAACTCGTAAGCACCGGCACCGCGCCGCGCCGAGACCGGTAAAATTGCAGCGTCAGACCCTCTCTATTCTCACCGAAGGAAGCCCAAATGAAACGTGCGCTGCTGATTCTTGCCGCCAGTACTGTGGTGGCCCTGCCGGCCCTGGCCGACGAAGCCCTGGCGAAGTCCAAGAACTGCATGGCTTGTCATGCCGTGGACAAGAAGCTGGTGGGCCCGGCCTACAAAGACATTGCGGCCAAGTACGCCAGCGACAAAACCGCTGCTGACAAGCTGGCGGCCAAGATTCAAAAGGGCGGCTCTGGCGTGTGGGGTGCCATCCCGATGCCGGCCAACCCGCAGGTGAACGATGCGGAAGCCAAAAAGCTGGTCGCCTGGGTGCTGAGCCGCAAGTGATCGACGGCTAAAGACAAAGAAAAACCCGCTCAAGAGCGGGTTTTTTCATGCGCGAACCAGCCGGTCAGTTGGACTTGGCCAACTGCTCCAGGATGTGCGGGTTCTCCAGGGTGGAGGTGTCCTGGGTCACGGCCTCACCCTTGGCCAACGAGCGCAACAGACGGCGCATGATCTTGCCGGAACGGGTCTTGGGCAGGTTTTCGCCGAAACGGATTTCCTTGGGCTTGGCGATGGGGCCAATTTCCTTGGCCACCCAGTTGCGCAGTTCGTTGGCCAGCGCCTTGGCTTCATCGCCGGTGGGGATGGGGCGCTTGAGCACCACAAAGGCCACGATGGCTTCGCCGGTGAGGTCGTCGGGGCGGCCCACCACGGCGGCTTCGGCCACCAGGTCGGTCTTGCCCACCAGCGCGGATTCGATCTCCATCGTGCCCATGCGGTGGCCCGACACGTTCAGCACGTCGTCGATGCGGCCGGTGATGCGGAAGTAGCCGCGGTCGGCGCTGCGCACCGCGCCGTCGCCGGCCAGGTAGTAGCCCTTGAGTTCTTCGGGGAAGTAGCTCTTCTTGAAGCGCTCCGGGTCACCCCAGATGGTGCGGATCATGGACGGCCACGGCTTCTTGACCACCAGGATGCCGCCCTGGCCGTTGGGCATGTCGTTGCCCTGCTCGTCCACGATGGCGGCGGTGATGCCCGGCAGCGGCAGCGTGCAGGAGCCCGGCACCAGCGGCGTGGCACCCGGCAGCGGGGTGATCATGTGGCCGCCGGTTTCGGTCTGCCAGAAGGTGTCCACGATCGGGCAACGCTCACCGCCGATGTGCTTGTAGTACCACATCCAGGCTTCGGGGTTGATCGGCTCACCGACCGAGCCCAGCAGGCGCACGCTGGACAGGTCCCAGTTCTTCGGGTGCACCTTTTCGTCGGTGTCCGCGGCCTTGATCAGCGAGCGGATGGCGGTGGGCGCGGTGTAGAAGATGGTGCACTTGTGCTTCTCGATCATCTGCCAGAAGCGGCCGGCGTTCGGGTAAGTGGGCACGCCTTCAAACACGATCTGGGTGGCGCCGGCGGCCAGCGGGCCGTAGGCCACATAGCTGTGGCCGGTGATCCAGCCGATGTCGGCGGTGCACCAGAACACGTCGTTGTCCTTCAGGTCGAAGGTCCAGTTCATGGTCAGGTTGGCCCACAGCAGGTAGCCGCCGGTGGCGTGCTGCACGCCCTTGGGCTTGCCGGTGGAGCCCGAGGTGTAGAGCACGAACAGTGGGTGCTCGGCACCCACCATTTCGGCCGGGCACTCGGTGGACTGGGCCGCCATGTCTTCGTGCATGAAGCTGTCACGCCCCGCCACCATGTTCACGGCGGTCTGGGTGCGTTGGAACACGATCACGCTGGTGACGGTTTCGCAACCACCCATGGCCAAGGCTTCATCGACGATGGCTTTGAGGGGCAGTTCCTTGCCGCCGCGCATTTGGTAGTTGGCGGTGATGACGGCGACCGCACCCGCGTCCTGCACGCGGTCTTTCAGCGCGCCGGCCGAGAAGCCACCAAACACCACGCTGTGGGTGGCGCCAATGCGGGCGCACGCCTGCATC
Organism: uncultured Macromonas sp.; assembly: GCA_964610405.1. GTDB lineage: Bacteria > Pseudomonadota > Gammaproteobacteria > Burkholderiales > Burkholderiaceae_C > CAZGDZ01. The sequence goes on from CAZSZN010000028.1 coordinate 6,185, forward strand.
GCGATCACGCCTTCCACCGTCATGGGCATGTAGATGACGACGCGGTCACCCTTCTTCACGCCCTTGGCCTTGAGCACGTTGGCGAACTGGCTGACCTTGGCCAGCAGTTCCTTGTAGGTGACCTTGGTGACCTCGCCACCATCCGCCTCGAAAATGATGGCGGTCTTGTTCTCGCGCGGGGTGCCCATGTGGCGGTCCAGGCAGTTGTAGGAGGCGTTCAGTTCGCCGTCCTGGAACCACTTGTAGAAGGGCTTGTCGGATTCGTCCAGCACCTGGGTGAAGGGCTTGTGCCAGGTGAGCAGTTCCTTGGCGCGCTTGCCCCAGAAGCCTTCGAAATCGGCGTCGGCTTCGGCGCACAGGGCGTTGTAGGCGTCCATGCCGGCAATGCGTGCGGCCGCCTGGATGGCAGCGCTGGGTTCGAACACGCGGTTTTCCACCAGGGTGGACTGGATGGCGGACGAATTCTCGGACATGGAAGGGTCTCCTCTTGGACGAACAACAAATTGAACAAGGCGAATGTGCGCAATGTCTCTGACGAGGCTCTTACACAAGACTTCAGCGACTGTAAAGCACCCCATCTACAATTGGTTCGCCCTCGAACCCTTACACATCGCATGAGCTCCCCCATCAACAAACCCATTGCCCCGTTGCCCAAGTTGATTTTTGCCAGCCGTTGGCTGCAGTTGCCGCTGTACATCGGCCTGATTGCCGCGCAAGGCATTTATGTGTTCCACTTCTGGGTGGAATTGGTGCACCTGATCGAAGCCGCGTTCGGCAGCGAAGTGGCATTGCAAAAGCTGATCACCAGCATCGGCTACGTGACCACCACCCAGATCAACGGTTTGAACGAAACCATCATCATGCTGGTGGTGCTGGCGCTGATCGACGTGGTGATGATCTCGAACCTGCTGATCATGGTGATCGTGGGTGGCTATGAAACCTTCGTCAGCCGGATGAACCTCGAAGGCCACCCGGACCAGCCCGAGTGGCTGAGCCACGTCAACGCGTCGGTGCTGAAGGTGAAGCTGGCCACAGCCATCATCGGCATCAGCTCGATCCACCTGCTCAAGACGTTCATCAACGCCGCCAACTATTCCGAAAAGGTGCTGATGTGGCAGACCATCATCCACGTGGTGTTCCTGCTCAGCGCCATGGCGATTGCCTACACCGATCGTTTGCTGCACCATCCGACGGCCGACGACGAAGCGCACTGACCCACAGCGCGCGCCCCCCGATTTCCCGCCAACGCACCCGAAAGACCGCCATGACCGCCATCAAGCAGGAAGACCTGATCCAGTCCGTCGCAGACGCCTTCCAATACATCAGCTTTTACCACCCGCTGGACTACATCAAGGCCCTGGGCGAGGCCTACGAACGCGAGCAAAGCCCCGCCGCCAAGGACGCGATCGCGCAAATCCTGACCAACTCGCGCCTGAGCGCCGAAGGCCACCGCCCGATCTGCCAGGACACCGGCATTGCCGTGGTGTTCCTGAAAGTGGGCATGAACGTGACCTGGCCCGACGCCACCATGAGCGTGCAGGACATGATCAACGAAGGCGTGCGCCGCGCCTACCTGAACCCGGACAACCCGCTGCGCGCCTCGGTGCTGGCCGACCCGGCCGGCGCGCGCAAAAACACCAAGGACAACACACCTGCGGTGGTGCACTACGAAATCGTGCCGGGCGACCACGTGGAGGTGATCTGCGCGGCCAAGGGCGGTGGCTCGGAAAACAAGTCCAAGTTCTACGCGCTCAACCCGTCCGACTCGGTGGTGGACTGGGTGCTGAAAACCGTGCCCACCATGGGCGCCGGCTGGTGCCCGCCCGGCATCCTGGGCATCGGCATTGGCGGCACGCCGGAAAAGGCGCTGCTGCTGGCCAAGGAATCGCTGATGGCACCGGTGGACATCCACGAACTGATCGACAAGAAAAAATCGGGCGCTGAACTGACCCGGGTGGAAGCCCTGCGCCTGGAGCTGTACGAGAAGGTCAACGCGCTGGGCATTGGCGCGCAGGGCCTGGGCGGCCTGACCACCGTGGTGGACGTGAAGATCATGGACTACCCGACCCACGCGGCGTCGCTGCCCGTGGCCATGATCCCCAACTGCGCGGCCACCCGCCACGTGCACTTCCACTTGGACGGCACGGGTCCGGCCACGCTGGAGCCGCCCAAGCTGGAAGACTGGCCGGCCGTGACCTGGACCCCGGACACCCAAAGCGCCACCCGCGTCAACCTGGACACGCTGACCAAGGAAGAAGTGGCCTCGTGGAAAGTGGGGCAGAAGCTGCTTCTCAACGGCAAGATGCTGACCGGCCGCGACGCCGCGCACAAGCGCATTGCCGACATGTTGGCCAAGGGCGAAAAGCTGCCGGTGGACTTCACCAACCGCGTGATTTACTACGTGGGCCCGGTGGACCCGGTGCGCGACGAAGTGGTCGGCCCGGCCGGCCCGACCACCGCCACCCGCATGGACAAGTTCACCCGCATGATGCTGGAGAAGACCGGCCTGATCTCGATGATCGGCAAGTCCGAGCGTGGCCCGGTGGCGATTGAAGCCATCAAGGACAACCAATCGGCTTACCTGATGGCCGTGGGCGGTTCCGCCTACCTGGTGGCCAAAGCCATCAAGGCCGCCAAAGTGGTGGGCTTTGCCGACCTGGGCATGGAAGCCATCTACGAGTTTGACGTGCAAGACATGCCGGTGACCGTGGCGGTGGATTCCAGTGGCGACAACGCCCACGAAAGCGGCCCGGCCGAGTGGAGCAAGCGCATTGCCAGCGGCGAATTCAAGGGCATTGCCGTGTCGGTGGCTTGACCGCCTGCACAGCCCCGCGTTGAAATGCAAAACCCCGGCTTGGCCGGGGTTTTTTGTGGGCCAGCAGTGAAAGACTCAATGCAAATGGCGCGGCTTGCGCGGCCCGCCATGACCACCGGTGGGCCCCGCCCCGCGCGGTGGCTTGCCCAGTTGCATGGAGTTCACCAGCGCATCGAAACGGTCGGTGAACAACTTGTCCACCGCCGCCACCACTTCGCCCAGTTCGGACGCATCAAAGTGGCGCTCCATCAGGTGCACCACGTCTTGCACCAACATGTCGCGCTGCACTTGCATGATGGCCGCCGGCGTCGGGCCCACGAAGCACATCAGGAAGTCGTCGCGGGCTTCCTCGTCCGGGTCGCCCTCTTCTTCCTCGTCAAACTCCAGGTCGTAGAACGACACCTCGATGGGGGCGCCGGTGGCCGCAATGTCGTTCAGCCCCATGCAGGCCTCTTCCACCGCCAGGCGGAAATCCTCATCGCCCTCGACGGTCCAGCACAGTTGCAGCAGGTGTTCCTTGGGGTCGAAGCGGATGCCCGGCTCGTCTTCGTAGTGGCTGGCGGCAGCATCGATCAGAGAACGGGCACCGGCATATTTCCACAGCGGCTTGAGCGCTTCCTGGATCTGGTTGTAGTCCACATCGTCGCGCAAGCGGATGTCGCCATGGACATGGATCTCAAAAGGCGGGTGTTGGTGGCTCATGATCTTGCTCGCGTTGCAGCGCCTGAAGGCGCGGACCTGCCCTTCCTGACAGGATGCGATTGTAAGTCTTGCCGCCGCAGAAGGCCGATGTGGTGCCCCGAGCCGGGGTCGAACCGGCACGCTGCCTATGAAGCAAGCGGCGGATTTTAAGTCCGCTGTGTCTACCGATTTCACCATCGGGGCTGCCCCGTATTGTCCACGGTTTCAGCCGCACCCCGCAGGGCGACTTCAACTTTGCAGCAGGCGTTCGTAAGCCTGTCGGGTGGCAGGCGACACCGCCTCCAGCACCTGGTGGTAGGCGGTTTTGTGGCGCGCCAGCAAGCGGGCCGACGCCACCGTGCGGGACTTGCAAAACCAGTGGCAGGTGTGCTGCATCAGCAGCATTTCGGCCAGCAGCATGTGGGCCCGGGCTTTGGGGCTGCGCTGCTCGCCATTGGCAACCATGGCTTGCAGACCCTGGGCGTGCACCTGGAACAGCGCCCGCAAATCGATCGTGCTGGCCGGCCACCAGCGATCGATCCAGGGCCAGGCCCAGCGGCACACCCGCACCTGCTCGGCTGGGAGCCGTGCCATGTCGGCGGTAAAGCGCTCAAACTGCTGGGCCAACTCCTGTGCGGGGCCGTCCAGCACCGTCCAGATGGCCTGGCGGCGCTCGGCATCGTCTTCACCCAGCGCCCGCGCGTAGCCCTGGGTGAGCTGTTCCATCAGCTTTTCGATGCGGTAGGGTTGCAGGTGGCTGCCCAGCAACGCCATGCGGCGGCGTTCCTCGTACCGCTTCAGCGCCCACCACCCCACACCCACCACCAAGGCCCACGTCCAGACATCCATCGCCACTGCACCATTGCGTGAAAAACAAAACCCGAAGTGTAGTGACTGCAATACTGTTTTTTTGTACAGTATTGGTATGTCCCATGCTTTGCGATCCACCGCCCACCCTTGGCCCGACGGCACACCCGCCGGAGTGTGGCCAGCCGACCAACTGATCCGCGATGTGGTGCCTGGTATTGCCACCGGGCATGCAGCCCTGGACGCAGCCCTGCCCGGTGGTGGCTGGCCCCCCGGCGCTTTGACGGAACTGTTGCTGCCCGCCGGCCAATGGCCGGAATGGCGCCTGTGGCTGCCCGCCTTGCGCACTGTCGCCCAAAGTGGCCAGATCGTGCTGGTGGGGCCGCCCGCTCTGCCCAACCTCCAAGCCCTGACAGCCCTCGGGCTGCCCCCGCAGGCGCTGTGCCAGATTGTGACCCCCACACCCCAGGCCCGGGGCTGGGCCAGCGAACAGGCGCTGCGCTGTCCTCAGGTGGCGGCCGTGTTGCTGTGGTTGCCCGCTGGTCCACCGGAACCCCTGCGGCGGCTGCACCTGGCAGCTCAAGCGCACCCGGGCGGTCCTTTGTTGTTCGTCTGCCGGCCCCAGGCTTGCGCGGCCGTGGCATCACCTGCGCCTTTGCGCTTGCAAGTGCACAGCCAAGGAACTCGGGGGTTGAGCGTATCTGTGCTGAAGCGGCGGGGCCCACCCCTGCGGGCTCCGTTGCAACTGTCAGCGCCCCTGCCCAGGCTGGCGCTGCTGCGCCCACCCGCCCGGGCCGCCTCGGCCCAAGTGGTGCCATTCCCCCGTCCTGTCGTTCGCCATGCTCTGGATCGCCCTGCCCCTGCACGCCTGGGATGACCCACACCGCCCCAGTGAAGCCCCTTTGGCCCTGAGCTGCTGGGCCTTGGGCTACACGCCACGGGTGGCTTGGTTGGACGGCGCGCTGGCGCTGGAAGTGCAAGCCAGCCTGCGCTTGTTCGGCGGACGCCAGCGTTTGCTGCAGCAAATCCAGCAAGAAGCCAAAGACTGGCCAACCCTAGGCATGGCCACCGCCCCCACGGCCTGGGGAGCCATCGCCCTGGCCCATGCCCCCAACCAGGCCCATCCTGGCGCCTGGCCCACCGTGTTGGACCGCTTGCCCTTGACTTGCCTCGCGGCCACGCGGGCACAAGCCACCCGGCTGCGGCTGTGGGGCTGCGCCACCTTGGGTGATGTGTGCCGAATCCCGCGCGATGGCCTGCGCCGCCGTCTGCCGCCCGACGTCCTCCAGGCCCTGGATGCCGCCTACGGACAGACCCATCCCACCTTCCCCTGGCTGACCTTGCCTGAGCAGTTCGATCAGACCCTGGAGTGGGCCGATCCGGTGGAACACGCCCAAGGCCTGTGGTTTCGGGCCCAGCGGCTGCTGCGATCACTCGAAGGCTGGCTGCGGGCCCGCCAACGTGGCGCCTTGGAAATCCAGGTGATCGGCCGGCCCGACGGCCCGGACCCCGCCCCGGCACTGGCGTTGACTGTGCGCTGCGCCCGCCCCACCCGCGATGCCTCGGCCTGGAGCAAGCTGCTGGGCGAACACCTGCAGCGGGCCACACTGCAGACACCGGTCACAAGGTTGCAACTGGTGCTGCAACGCTGGAGCCCCTGGCCCAACGACAGCGGCGACCTGCTGAGCCATCCCACGCCACCCGGCGCCATGGATTGGCCGCAACTGGTCGAACGGCTGAGCGCGCGCCTGGGCCCACAACAGGTGCAGGTGGGGCGCCTGCTCGACGACCCCCGCCCTTTGCACGGCCAGCAGTGGATGCCGGCCATGGATCACATCTCCCCCACCACGGGGCAATCCGTGACCACCCCCACCCGCCCTGGCGCGCAATGGGAGCCGACATGGTTGTTCGATCCCCCCTGGGCTGCGCCCAGCGGCGGCGAGGCCCTGGACACCCCTCAGCAGCAAGCCAGCCATTGGTGGACCGATCAGCCCGAACACCAACGCCTGCAATCGGTGGACCACCCGCAACATGGGCTGCTGTGGGTGCGCCAAGGACCACCCTCAGCCTCGGGTGAACCAGAAGTGCTGGGTTGCCATGGCTGACACCCCCGCCCCACCCGACTACGCCGAACTGCATGCGCTCAGCAACTTCAGCTTTCAGCGCGGCGCCTCGCACCCCGAAGAATTGGTGGACAGGGCGCACCAGCTTGGCTACCGCGCGCTGGCATTGACCGACAGCGCCTCGCTGGCCGGCGTGGTGCGGGCTCATGTCCGGGCCAAGGCGTTGGGCTTGCAACTGATCCTGGGCGCCGAATTGCGGCTGGCCTGGCCGGGCACGGCAGCCGCTGGCGGCACCCTGGTGCTGCTGGCCCCCAACCGGCAGGCCTACGCGCAGCTCAGCACCTGCCTGAGCCACCTGCGGCAACAAGCACCAGTCCACCCGGCGCCGCCAGCACCCACACCCGACGGTCTGCCCACCCATACCCCAGCCACCGACTGGCCCCCGGGCGGAACCGCCTGCGATCAACTGCTGGCGCTGTGGGTCCCCTGGCGCCAGCCCCTGGGCGACCGCGTGGACCCCGCACAATGGGCCGCCGAGTTGCAACCGCAGGCCGAATGGCTGCAACGCCACTTTCCGCAACGGGGCTGGCTCGGCGTGGCGCTGCACCAGGAGGTGGGCGATGCCCACTGGCTGGCCACCCTGGACCGCCTGAGCCAAACCACTGGCGCGCCCCTGGTGGCCACCGGCGGCGCACTGATGCACCACGCCCGCCGCAAACCCTTGCAAGACGTGCTGACCGCCACCCGCCTGCACCGCCCATTGGCCCAGTGCGGTATCGCCCTGGAGCCCCACGCGCAGCGCCACTTGCGCAGCCGGCGTCAGCTTGGGCAGATCTACCCCCCGGCGCTGCTGGCCCAAACCCTGGCGATTGCACAGCGCTGCCACTTCAGCCTGGACGAGCTGCGCTACGAATACCCCGAAGAAGTGGTACCGCCCGGACAAACCCCCAGCAGCCACCTGCAAGCCGAGGTGAGCGCCGGCCTGCACCGCCGCTACCCTCAGGGCGTGCCCGACAGCGTGCAGGCGCAAGCCACCCAGGAACTGGCGCTGATTGCCGAACTCGGCTTTGAAAAGTACTTCCTCACGGTGCATGACATCGTCCGCTTTGCCCGTTCTCAGCACATCCTGTGTCAGGGCCGGGGCTCGGCCGCCAACTCGGTGGTCTGCTACAGCCTGGGCATCACCGAGGTCGATCCATCCCGCAGCCAACTCCTGTTCGAGCGCTTCATCAGCCGCGAACGGCGCGAACCGCCGGACATTGATGTGGACTTCGAGCACGACCGCCGCGAAGAAGTGATTCAGTACCTGTACGCCAAATACGGACGCGACCGGGCCGCACTGGCGGCGGCGGTCATCACCTACCAGCCCCGCAGCGCCCTGCGCGACGTGGGCAAGGCCTTGGGCTTCGCCGCTGACACAATCGACACGCTTTCGCGCCTGCACCGCTGGTGGGACGACACCCCCTTGTCGGCCGAACGGCTGCGCGAAGTGGGACTGGACCCCGACGCCACCCCCACCCGCTGGCTGACCCGCCTGACGCTCGAACTCATCGGCTTCCCGCGCCACCTGTCACAGCACAGCGGCGGTTTTGTGCTCACCGGCGACACCCTCACCCACACCGTGCCGGTGGTGCCGGCCGCCATGGCGGGGCGCACCACCATTGAATGGGACAAGGACGACATCGACGCGCTCGGTCTGCTCAAGGTGGACGTGCTCGCCCTGGGCATGCTCAGCGCCCTGCGGCGCGGGTTACAGGCTGTCAGCCAACGGCGCGGGCAGCCATTCGGCCTGGCCGACATTCCCGCAGAAGACCCTGCCACCTACGAAATGATCTGCCGCGCCGACACGGTGGGTGTGTTCCAGATTGAAAGCCGGGCCCAGATGAGCATGTTGCCGCGCCTGCAACCCCGGTGTTTTTACGACCTGGTGGTGGAAGTGGCGATTGTGCGGCCGGGCCCCATCCAGGGCGGCATGGTGCATCCCTACCTGCAAGCCCGGGAGCGGGCGCGCCGGGGCGAACCGCTGCAACTGCCCAGCCCCGCCTTGGGCCCAGCGCTGGAACGCACGTTGGGCGTACCGATCTTTCAGGAGCAGGTGATGCAGATCGCGATCATCGCCGCTGGCTTCAGCCCGGGCGAAGCCGACGCGCTGCGCCGCGCCATGGGCGCGTGGCGCCGCCGAGGCGGGATCGACACCTTTCGCGAGCGGCTGAAGCTGGGCATGACCGAGCGCGGCTACAGCTTGGATTTCGCCGAGGCGATCGGCCGGCAAATCGAAGGGTTTGGCGAGTACGGCTTCCCCGAAAGTCACGCGGCCAGCTTTGCCCTGCTGGTGTACGCCAGCGCCTGGCTGAAATGCCACGAGCCGGCGTGCTTTTTGGTGGCACTGCTGAACGCTCAACCGATGGGTTTTTACGCCCCGGCGCAACTGGTGCAAGACGCCCGACGCCATGGGGTGACCGTGCTGCCTGTGGATGCGCTGCACAGCGAATGGAACAGCACCTTGGAAGCCAATGGTGCCGTGCGCCTGGGCCTGCGGCTGGTGGCGGGGCTGTCACGCTCGGCCAGCCAACGCTGGCTGCAAGCCCGCCCCAGTCGCCCCGACTGGACCGTGGACCGTCTGGCCCAAGCCGGCCGCCTGAGCCGGGGCGACCTGCACGCCCTGGCCGCCGCCGATGCACTGCGCAGCCTGGCGGGCCACCGCCGGCAGCAACTCTGGGCCAGCGATGGCATTCAAACCCCGTCAAAACTCTGGCGCAACGCCGCGCCCGAAACCGGCTGGGCACCTCCGGCCGCCCACGACAGCGAAGAGGTGGTGCAAGACTACGCGAGCACCGGCCTGACCCTGCGCCAACACCCGTTGCATTTCCTGCGCCCGCGGCTGGCACGGCACCGCATCTGGGCCAGCGACCAATTGCGCCAGCAACCGGATGGCCGCCTGGTGCGGGCGGCCGGGCTCGTCATCACCCGCCAGCGCCCGGGCAGCGCCAGTGGCGTCATGTTCCTCACGCTGGAAGACGAAGCCGGCTGCGTGCAAGTGGTGGTCTGGCCGCAGTTGCAGGAGCGTTTTGGCACCGCGCTGCTGGGCGCCCGCCTGCTGGGTGTGCATGGCCGCTGGCAACGCGAAGGCGAAGTCACCCACCTGGTGGCGGGCCATGTGTACGACCTGTCGCACCTGCTGGGCGACTTGCAGACTTCCAGCCGCGATTTCCGCTGATAGCGACGCCTTCAACCCCAGCCACCAGGACGCACCAACCCCACCACCACACCCTCGATGTCCAAAGAAGCATCGGGCCCGAGGTGGATATCGGCATAGTCCGGATTGGCAGCCTGCAACGTGACCCCGCTGGCGTGGCGGCGCAGGCGCTTGACCGTCACCTCATCGCCCAACCGGGCCACCACCGTCTGACCATCGCGCGCCTCGCGGGTGGACTGCACCGCCAGCAGATCACCATCAAAGATGCCCGCGTCGCGCATGGACTGACCACGCACCCGCAACAGGTAGTCCGGGCGGCTTGCGAACAAGCGCGCGTCCATCGGGTAATGCGCCTCCACATGGGCCAGCGCCTGCAAGGGCGAGCCTGCCGCCACCCGCCCGATCAGCGGCAGGCTGAGCTGGGCAAAAGCCTCGCCGGGCAAATCCAGCTGCTGGGGCGCGGGCGGCGCCTTGAGCCGGATGCCACGCGATGTACCGCCCACCAGTTCGATCGCGCCTTTGCGCGCCAAGGCCCGCAGGTGTTCTTCGGCCGCATTGGCCGAACGGAACCCGAAAGCCGCCGCAATTTCAGCCCGCGTCGGCGGTGCGCCATGCTCGCGCACCTCGCGTTCAATGAGCGTCAAGATGTCGCGCTGACGGGGGGTGAGCAGTTGGGCATCGGCCATGGGCAGGACTGTATCAAATCACAGGTCGGCGTGCTGAAAAATCAGGCAAACCAGTGCGTCTTCATGCAAATCAAAGACTTGCGCCGGCCATACCGGACTTCTCAGGACTTATGCACAAGCTTATCCAGCGCAGCGTGGGACAACGCCCACATCAAACCTCGCTGGGGGGTTTGCGCGACGCCGCCCGCCCTTCGCCAGGCTGGCCCCGCCGCAACGCCAGCTTGGCCTTGCGCTCGGCCGCCAACTCCGCTTCAGCCTTCAGCGCCACCTTCAACCAGCGGGCGTACTCGGCGGGGGTTTCCAGCGTCACACGACCCAACGCGCCGGTGCGGAAATCGGTCAGCAGTGTTTCCGCCGCCTTCTGCGCATTGAGCCGGCCACCGGGCAACAGCGCGCCCCGTTTGCGGCCGATGGCCATGAGCAGTTCGTCGTCCTTCATGCCCGCAATCGCCTGCGGCGTCCAGCCCCATTTGTAGCGCGCCTCCAGTTGCGCGCCATACGGTTCACGCAGGGCTTTCAACAGCTCCAGCGCCACCTCTTCCTCGTCGTAGGCGTTGCGCCCGACCGCACCGCTGGCCGCCAGGTGGTAGCCGCTTTCGGGCACGATGATCTTGGGCCACAACATGCCCGGCGTGTCGTACAGGTAAAAATCGTCGGCCAGCACGATGCGCTGTTCCTGCTTGGTCACGCCCGCCTCGTCGCCCGTCTTGGTGGCGCGCTTGCCCACCAGCGTGTTGATGAGGGTGGACTTGCCAACGTTGGGAATGCCGCCGATCAGCACCCGCATCGGCTTGACCATGCCGCCCCGCTGCGGTGCCAGGGTGCGGCAGGCCTCAATGAGGGCTCGCGCGGGCGCGGTCACGCTGGCATCCAGGCCCAAAGCCAGCGTGTCCGGCAAGGCGTTGTAATGCGCCAGCCAGGCCTCGGTGCGCACCGGGTCGGCCAAATCCTGCTTGTTGAGCACCTTGAGCGTGGGCTTGCCCTCGGTGATCTGGGCCAGCATCGGGTTCGCGCTCGAACCCGGCAGCCGCGCATCCAGCATTTCGATGATGACGTCGATGCTCTTGATGCGCTCCAGAATGGCCTTTCTGGTCGCGTGCATGTGACCGGGGAACCACTGTACTGCCATGTTGTGTCCGTTTCTGTGGATCAAGGGGCCCGGATAGCGTCAGGCGTGGGCCTGCAGCCAATCGTGCAGTTCGCGCACCGAATGGGCCACAAACAATGGGCGGTGCTCGGCAAAACCGACCGGGTCGTGGGCGCCGTAACTCACCCCCACGCTGGGGCAGCCGGCGTTCGCCGCCATCTGCAGATCGTGGGTGGTGTCGCCAATCATCAGCGTGCGTTGCGGGTCTACCCCGAATTCGCGCATCAATTCGTTCAACATCAACGGGCTGGGCTTGCCGGCGGTTTCGTCCGCCGTGCGCGAACCGTCGAACAGGCCGTGCAAATCCACATGCTGCAAGGCTTCGTCCAGCCCACGGCGGCTTTTGCCCGTGGCCACCGTCAACCAGTGGTTGCGCGCCTTCAAGTCGTTCAACAGCGGCAGCACCCCGTCAAACAACGCAATGTCGTGCTGGCTGTTGAGGTAATGGTGGCGATAGCGGTCGCCCAACTGCGGATACAGGGCGGGCGGCACATCGGGCGCGGCGTGGGCCAGCGCCTGCATCAACGCCATGCCAATCACGTACGACGCCGCTTCGCGCGTGGGTTCGCGCCCGCCCACATCGCGCACCGCGGCCTGAATGCAACGCACGATGATGGCGGTCGAATCGAACAGGGTGCCATCCCAATCGAAAGCAATCAGGTCGAATTGGCGGGGACGCATGCAAACACCTCAAAAACCAAAAATAAAAAGGGCGCAAAGCGCCCTTGCGTACCAAACAGAACCGCCTTCAGATGCGGAACGATTCGATGTTCTGACCGGCGGCCAAGGCGGCCTTGACCCAATCGGGCTTGCGACCCGGGCCGCCCGACCACAGTTCGCCATTGGGGCCACGGTATTTGGCCGGCGCCTTGGCTTTGGAAGCACCGCCCGCAGCTTTGCGCACCGGCGAGTTGGCCAAGTCTTCGACCGTGATGCCGTATTCCTTCATTTTGGCTTTGATGTCGGCAATCACATTCGCCAATTCCTGCTTGCGCACCTGTTCGGCTTGCTGCATGAGGGCTTGGGCTTGGGAAACCAATTCGGAGTAAGTGGCCATGTTGTTGACGTCCTGATCAGGTGTTGGAATTGTGACGCGTTGATTTTAATCACAAACAACGGGCCACGTCACCCCACCCTTTCAATTCGGGCGGCAAATCGGCCTGCAATTGCAACGGGGCCCCGCTGACCGGATGGTTGAATCCCAATCGCCAGGCGTGCAGAAACATGCGTTTCAAGCCGTGCCGTTGCAACAGCCGGTTCAATTCAAAGTCGCCGTATTTGTCGTCGCCCAGAATCGGGTGTCCGCAATGCGACAGGTGCACCCGAATTTGATGGGTACGCCCGGTTTTGATGGTGACGGCCAACAGGCTGAACGACTGGTCCGCATCTGCCGGCCACCCGGCGGGCGGCGCCACGGTGCCCAACACCCGCACCAAGGTGATGGAACGCATGCCTTCGGGATCGTCGGCACGGGTCACCATCACCCGCCGCTCGCCGTCGGGCAACAAGTATTTGTGCAGCGGCAAATCCACCACTTTTTGGCGCGCGGGCCATACCCCTTTCACCAGCGCCAGGTAGGTTTTGTCCGTTTCGCGCTCGCGAAATTGGTCTTGCAACACCCGCAACGCGCTCTTCTTCTTGGCCACCAGCAAAATACCGCTGGTTTCGCGGTCCAGGCGGTGCACCAATTCCAGCGACGGCGCGGTGGTGTAAGCCTGCCGCAATTGCTCAATCACCCCGAACGAAACCCCACTGCCCCCGTGCACCGCCACGCCGGCGGGCTTGTTGATCGCCAGAAACACCGGGTCGTCCAGCAACACCGGAAACTGGCGCGCCGGCACGGGCGCCGTGGCCGGGTCGGCGGTCGCCCGCTCGCTCAGGCGGATCGGGGGCACCCGCACCGCATCGCCAGCCTGCACCCGGGTGTCGGCCTGGGCACGGCCTTTGTTGACCCGCACCTCCCCCGAGCGAATGATCCGGTACACGTGGGTTTTGGGCACGCCCTTGAGTTCGCGCAGCAAGAAGTTGTCCAGCCGCTGGCCGGCCGACTCTTCATCGACGAGGTAATGCCGCACGGCGGCGGGGGGGGTGGGGGGGAGGACTTTCGCCATGCAGGACGGTTCCGGGTCTATAATGGGGCACTCCGGTACCGGATGCAAGTGTTTGATGGGCCTAGAATTTTAAGGCACGCACGGCATGCGTTCAGACTGGAGTGGTCGCCAGCCTGCGCACTCGCACCCCGCCCACAGCCGCGCTTGGGTGCCCTGCGCAGGGAATCAGCGCCCTTGAACGCGAACCCGATACGGAATACCCCAAACATCCAGCCGTCCGCTCAGCGGGGCTGGGTGAGGACTCTAGTGACCACAGAGATGTTCAGGCAGACGCAGTGTCCAGCACCGATTTGCCACCTTTGATCACCCGACTCCCCGCGCCTATGCCCGGGTGGGTCTGAACGCGCCGGCGCACCCCTGCGTGCGCCCCGCAATCAGCCACCCCTGGCTCTCCGGCAATTCCTCCTCGTTCGCGCCTTGGGCGCCAATTCATGGCCTTCGGCCCCCCAAGGGCCTGACTGTCAGTGAAAACGAGGAACGCACATGAAGCGCATGTTGATCAACGCCACGCAGGCCGAAGAGCGCCGCCTGGCGATCGTGGACGGGCAAAAACTGCTCGACTACGAAATCGAGATTGAAGGGCGCGAACAGCGCAAAGGCAACATCTACAAAGCCGTGGTGACCCGGGTGGAGCCTTCGCTGGAAGCCTGCTTTGTCGATTACGGCGAAGAACGCCACGGCTTTTTGCCGTTCAAGGAAATTTCGCGCCAGTATTTCCAGGGCAACACCTCGCCCTCCCAGGCCCGCATTCAGGACGTCATCAAAGAGGGCCAGGAATTGCTGGTCCAGGTGGAAAAAGAAGAGCGCGGCAACAAAGGTGCAGCGCTGACCACCTTCGTCAGCCTGGCCGGCCGCTACGTGGTGTTGATGCCCAACAACCCGCGCGGGGGTGGCGTCAGCCGTCGCATTGAAGGCGAAGACCGCCAGGAACTCAAAGCCGCGCTGGAACAGCTCGAATACCCGAATGGCATGAGCATCATCGCGCGCACCGCCGGCATTGGCCGCGATGCGAGCGAATTGCAATGGGACCTGAATTACCTGCTGAAGCTGTGGCACGCGATCGACGGCGCCGCCAAATCGGGCAAGGGTGCATTCCTGATTTACCAGGAATCGAGCTTGGTCATTCGCGCCATTCGCGATTACTACAACAGCGACATCGGTGAAATCCTGATCGACACCGATGACATTTACGAACAGGCCCACCAGTTCATGGGCCACGTGATGCCGGAACACGGTCACCGCGTCAAACGCTACCGCGACGACGCACCGCTGTTCAGCCGCTTCCAGATCGAGCACCAAATTGAAACCGCCTACAGCCGCACGGTGCAATTGCCCAGCGGCGGCGCCATCGTGATCGACCAGACCGAAGCGCTGGTGGCGGTGGACGTGAACTCGGCGCGTGCCATCAAGGGCGGCGACATCGAGGAAACCGCGACCCGCACCAACCTGGAAGCCGCCGACGAAGTGGCGCGCCAGGCCCGCCTGCGCG
>CAZSZN010000029.1:0-21175 GCA_964610405.1 uncultured Macromonas sp.
GCATGGAGCCGTGGCCGTTGGACAGCACGAAGCGGTCGCGGTTGGCCCAGGCGGGATTCGCCGGGTTGTGGCTCAGGTGACGCTTCCACAACGCGACGGCCATGTCGGCCATGCCCATGGGCGCGCCGGGGTGGCCGGAGTTGGCTTGTTGCACGGCGTCCATGGCGAGGGCGCGGATCGCGTTGGCCATGGTTTGGGCGGAAACAGAGGTCGAAGTGGAGGTCATGGTGCTGGTGGGCAACGGTGGGTCAGGCGCGGGCGGGCGCCCGACAAACCCGGTATTTTAACTTCCGGGTTAACCCGAGGGGTGAAATCGGGCACCATCGTCGGGCCAGCGCCACACGCGACCACCCCCCACCGGGTAGCGTTGCACCGCTGGCGCAGGGCCAATCAGACACCCCCCGGTGAAAGCGCCAAACGCCGGCAGCAGGAGCTGGCCGGCGCTGTGCACAAAGCAACTCAGGCGCACGGTGTCGCGTCCGCGACCTTGCAGCCGGCAGACAGGGTGGGTGTGCCCGGCCAAGATGAAACCGGCATGGGCTCCTGCGGCTGCACCTTCGTGGTGTGTATCGTCGTCGCGCGGGTGGTGGCAAGCCGCGAAGGGTCCGATCGCCCACGGCTCGACCACCACCGCGATGTCCAGGGTGGCAGGCGGGTCGCCCGCGCGGTCGTCGTGGTTGCCACGCACCAGGGTCATGCACACCTGGGCGTGGCGTTGGCGCCAAACATGCAGCGCGGTGAGCAGCGCCGTGTTGTGGGCCTGACGAGCGTGCAGCAGGTCGCCCAACAGCACCAGGTGGCGGGCGCCGGTGCGCTGCAGCGCGGCGTCCAGGCGTTGCAGATTGTCTTGGGTGGTGCCGGCAGGCACGGGCTGACCCAGGGCGCGAAAGGTGGCCGCCTTGCCCAGGTGCACGTCGGCCACGCACAGGGTGTGCTGGGCAGGCCACCACAGCGCCGGGTCGGGCAGCAGTTGCACCGCTTCGCCCTGCAGCGTCAGGGCCAAAGCGCCGGGCAGGACCGAGGACGCGGGCGAAGCCGGGCCAACGGGCGGGTCAGCGTGCGTGATCATGGTCGGCAACATCTTATGCGGCGCCCGCCGCGCGCTCCAGTTGGGCGACCATGCGGGCGATGCGCTCGGCGGCGCTTTCGGTGCTCAGGCGTTCGCGCAGGCGCTCGGCCAGCAGGGGAAAAGCCAGCGGCGTGGCGCGCTTCAGGGGGTGGTGCACCAGTGGCTGGCGCGCCATGCGTTGCAAGGTGGCGCGCAGCCGGTCCACGTCCAGTTCAAGCCGCAGCAGCTCGGCCTCGGCTTGTTGCAGCAGGCGGTTGGCCGGGTCGTGCTGGCGGAACACGCCCCAGAACAAGGCCGACGACGCCTGCAGTTGCCGACTGCTGCGCTTTTCACCCGGGTGGCCTTGGAACACCAGACCGGACACGCGGGCAATTTCGCGAAAACGCCGCTGGGCCAACTCGCCGGCGTTCAGGCTGGCCAGCACCTCGTGGAGCAAGGTGGCGTCGTCAGCGGGCCCGGCCAGCAGGTCGGGCAGGTGCTCGGCCCAGTCCACCTCGCTGGCCGTGAGCAGCTCCAACCCATAGTCGTTGACGGCCATGGACACGGTACACGGCACGCGCTGCCCCATGCGCCACGCCAGCAGGTTGGCCAGGCCCAGGTGGACATGGCGGCCGGCGAAGGGGTAGAGGAACAGGTGGCAGCCTTCCCGCGAATGCAGGGTTTCGGCCAGCAAGGTGCCGGGCGAGGGCAACGCCGACCAGCGGGCCTGCAGCGCCAGCAAGGGTTGCACCGCTTGCAACTCGGGGGAGGCATCAGCCCCTTCAGCGGCCTGCTGGAACTGCACCAGCATCGCGTCGGCCAGGGCGGTGGACAGGGGCATGGTGCCGCCGTTCCAGCGCGGCACGGCGGCGCGCGAGCCGCTGGCGCGGCGCACCCAGGCGGTCATTTCGTGCACCCGGATCAGCGCCAGCAGCCGCCCGCCGAACAGGAAGCAATCGCCCGGCTTGAGGCGGGCGATGAAGCCCTCCTCCACCTGCCCGATGCGGCTGCCGCCCTGGTATTGCACGGTCATGCTGGCGTCACTGACGATGGTGCCGATGTTCATGCGGTGGCGCCGGGCCAGCCGGACATCGGGCACGTGCCACAGGCCGGTGTCATCGGGCACGGCGCGGCGGTAGTCGGGGTAGGCCGCCAGCGACGGACCGCCTTGCGACACGAAGTCCAGGCACCAGCGCCACGCGTCCTCGCTCAGGTGGGCGTAGGCGGCGGTGGTGCGCACCTCGGCCAGCAGTTCGTCGGGCCGAAAACCGCCGCCCAGCGCCACGGTGACGAGGTGCTGCACCAGCACGTCCAGCGGCTGGTGCGGGGTGTCGCGCGGTTCGATCTGCCCGGCCTGCACAGCGGCGCGGGCGGCGGCGCCCTCCACCAACTCCAGGCTGTGGGTGGGCACGATGCTGATGCGCGAAGGCCGACCCGGTGCATGGCCCGAACGGCCGGCGCGCTGCAGCAGCCGCGCCACGCCTTTGGGCGAGCCGATCTGCAGCACCCGCTCCACGGGCTGGAAGTCCACACCCAGGTCGAGGCTGCTGGTGCAGACCACGGCGCGCAAAGTGCCGTCCTTCAGCGCGGACTCGACCCATTCGCGGGTGGCGCGGTCCAGCGAGCCGTGGTGGAGCGCGATCTGGCCGGCCCAGTCGGGCCGGGCGTCCAGCAGCGACTGGTACCACAGCTCGGCCTGGGCACGGGTGTTGGTGAACACCAGCGTGCTGGCCGCCGATTCAATCTCGGCCACCACCTGTGGCACCATGGCCAGGCCCAGGTGGCCCGCCCACGGAAAGCGCTCCAGCCTGGGCGGCAACAGGGTGTCGATGGTGAGGGTTTTGGGGGTGTGCCCGCGCACCAGCCGGCCCGGGGTGGCCGCCTGCGGGCCCAGCAGGGTGTGCAGGGCATGGTCCAGGTTGCCCAGCGTGGCCGACATGCCCCAGACGCGCAGCGCGGGGTTGAAGGTGCGCAACCGGGCCAGGGCCAGCTGCACCTGGACGCCGCGTTTGCTGCCCATCAGTTCGTGCCACTCATCCACCACCACCAGGGCCACCCGGCCCAGCGCCTGCGCGGCATCGGCGCGGGCCAGCAGCAGGCTCAGGCTTTCGGGGGTGGTCACCAACGCGGTGGGCAGGCGGTCGGCCTGGCGGGCGCGCTCGCTGCTGCTGGTGTCACCGCTGCGGGCACCAGCGGTCCAGGCGGGGGCCAGGTCGGGCAGCGGGGTTTGCAAGGCACGCAAGGTGTCGGCCGCCAAGGCGCGCATGGGGGTGAGCCAGAGCACCGTCAGCGGCGGGGTGCGGTTGCCCTGGGATAGGGCCAGGGCCTGCAAGGCGCCCAGCCAGACGGCGTAGGTTTTACCGGCGCCGGTGGTGGCGTGCAGCAGGCCGCTGTCGCCGCGGGCGATGGCCTGCCAGACTTCGCGTTGAAAGTCGAACGGTATCCAGCCGCGCGCGGCCATCCAGGCGGTGGCGTCGGGCCGGGTCATGGCGCGCTCCTGGGCAACAAGGCCGCCAAGGTGTCCAGCGTGTCGGCCTCCTCCACCGGTTTGTCTTCGCGCCAGCGCAGCATGCGCGGGAAACGCACCGCAATGCCGCTTTTGTGCCGCGGGCTGCGGGCGATGCCCTCAAACCCCAGCTCGAACACCAGAGTGGGCCGCACGCTGCGCACGGGGCCGAAGCTCTCGATGGTGGTCTGGCGGATGATCGCGTCCACCCGGGCCATTTCCGCGTCGGTCAGGCCGGAATAGGCCTTGGCAAACGGCACCAACTGGCGGCCTTCGGTGCCGGGCGGCGCGTTCCACACGGCGAAGGTGTAGTCGCTGTACAGGCTGGCGCGGCGGCCATGGCCGCGCTGGGCGTAGATGAGCACCGCGTCCACGCTCATGGGGTCGATCTTCCACTTCCACCAGGTGCCATCGGCCTTGGTGCGGCCGACGCCGTAGCGGCTGGCGCGGTGCTTGAGCATGAAGCCCTCGGTGCCGCGCTCGCGGGCTTGCTCGCGCAGGTTGGCGAGTGCGGACCAAGTGGCACCTGTGACCAGAGGGCTGGGCCGCAACAACGGGTGGTTCAGGGCCTGCACCAGCGCGTCCAGTGCTGTGCGGCGAGTGTGCAGGGGCTGCGCGCGCAGGTCTTGGCCGGTGTGTTCCAGCAGGTCGTAGGCCAGCAGCGCCACCGGCAGTTCGCGCAGCAGCTTGGGCCCCAGCGTTTTGCGGGTGATGCGCTTTTGCAGCTCGGCAAAGGGCTGCGGGCCATCGTTGCGCCAGACCACGATTTCACCGTCGATCACGGTGCCATCGAGCAGCGCATCGCCCAGGGCGGCCAGCTCGGGAAAGCGCTCGGTCACCAGCTCTTCGCCGCGCGACCAGACCCAGGTCTGGCCCGCGCGGCGCACCAACTGGGCGCGGATGCCGTCCCACTTCCACTCCACCAGCCAGTCGGCGGGCGGACCCAGCAGCTCGGTGAAGTGATCCACGGGCTCGGCCAACGGGTGGGCCAGGAAGAACGGGTAGGGCTGGCCGCTCTGCACCTGCCGCTCGTGGGCGTTTTCGGGGGCGGTCAGCGCCAGGAAATCGGCGGCGGTGGGATGCCTGCCGACGGCGGTGTACCCCATCAGGCGCTGGGCCACGCGTTTGGGGTCCAGCCCGGCCATGGCGGCCAGCGCCTGCGTCACCTGCAATTTGGACACCCCCACCCGAAAGCCGCCGGTGATGAGTTTGAAGTAGACGAAGCGCTGGTCGTCGGGCAAAGTGGTCCACTGGGTGCGCAGGGTGTGCGCCTGCGTTTCGGGCGGCTGGCCGCGCAGCGGCAACAGGTGCTGCACCAGCCAGTCGGCCAGGCTGCGGTCCACCGGTTCGGTGGCGGGCGGCAACAGCAGCGACACGGTTTCGGCCAGGTCGCCCACGGTCTGGTAGCTTTCCTCGAACAGCCATTCGGGCAGCGCGGCGGCCTGCTGGGCCAGCCCGCGCAGGGTGCGGGTGGGCACCAACTGGCGGGGCTTGCCGCCCGCCAGAAAATACACGGCCCAGGCCGCGTCGGCGGCCGGCGCTTGCGCGAAGTAACGTTGCAGGGCGGCCTGCTTGTCGCGCGTGGCGGTGCTCGCGTCCAGCTCGCGGCACAGGGCGGCAAAGCGCTTCACGGGGCGGCCCCAGCGGAAGCGGCCACGGTTGCAAGGGTCATGTCGCCAGGCGACCCGCCGTCCGAGGCTCCGTCGGACGGGCTGTCGCGGTCCTCATTCCCGTATTCGGTGTCAAAAGCCTGCGCGTCCAGCCCCTGCTCGCACAGCCAACGCACCAGCACCGGAACGCTGCCGTGGGTCACGCGAACACGCTCGGCTCGGGTCGCACCGATCGCGCTCATCAGACCCGGCCAGTCGGCGTGGTCGGACATGACAAACCCTTGGTCCACACCTCGGCGGCGGCGGTGGCCACGCACCTGCATACAGCCACTGGCAAAAGCCACCATGGCATCGGCGCCGAAGCGCTTCATCCACGGCGTGCCCTGGACCGATGGCGGCGCCACCACCAGGGCGCGCTGCAAGGCCGCTTTGTCCAGTTCGGTCACGCGGTGCGTCGTTGGCAAATGCACGCCCGCAGCGCGGTACACCGCGTTCAGCGGCTCCACCGCACCGTGCACCACGATCGGGCCGATGCTCGCGTCCACCCCGTGCAGCAAGCGCTGCGCCTTGCCAAAGGCGTAACTCAGCAACACCGAGGCACGCCCAGCCGCCGCGTTGCGCTGCCACCAGGCGTTGATCTGGCTGAACAGCACCGCCTGCACCGGCCAGCGGTACACCGGCAGGCCAAACGTGCTTTCGGTGATGAAGGTGTCGCAGCGCACCGGCTCGAACGGGGTGCAGGTGCCGTCAGGCTCGGTCTTGTAGTCGCCCGAGGCCACCCACACCCGCCCCCCGTGCTCCAGCCGCACCTGGGCCGAGCCCAGCACGTGCCCCGCCGGGTGCAGCGACAGGCGCACGCCGTGGTGTTCGATGGTGAGGCCGTAGTCCAGCGTCTGCAGCGCGATGTCGGCGCCCAGGCGCTGGCGCAGCACGCCCTCGCTCAGCGTGTGGGCCAGGTAGTGACGGTGACCCCAGCGGGCATGGTCCGAATGGCCGTGGGTGATGACCGCACGATCGACCGGCCGCCAGGGGTCGATGTAGAAATCGCCGGGCGGGCAATACAAGCCTTCGGGGCGGGCGACGATGAGGTCGGTCGTGGACATGCCGATGAGGATAGCTTTTCAGGCCCAAAGCAGCAGGCAGGGCGGCCGATGGCCGGTCGCGCCCGGTGACAATAGACCCCCATGACACGCGACGACCCCAAAGCTCCCTCCCCCGCCCAAGCCCTGCTCCTGGCCGCAGGCCGTGGCGAGCGCATGCGCCCGCTGACCGACACCACCCCCAAACCCCTGCTGACCGTGCAAGGCAAGCCGCTGATGCAGTGGCACCTGGAGGCCCTGGCGCGCGGCGGGGTGCGCAGCGTGTGCATCAACACGGCGTGGCTGGGCGAGCAGATTCCCGCCCAGTTCGGCGCCAGTTTCACGCCCCATGCGGCGGCTTGGGACGGCACCGGTCCGGCCCCTCAACTGGCCTTGCACTACTCCATGGAAGGGCAGGACTTTGGCGGCGCGCTGGAGACGGCCGGTGGCATCGTGCGGGCGCTGCCCCGGCTGGACGACGTGTTCTGGCTGCTGGCCGGCGACGTGTTCGCGCCCGAGTTCGCGTTTTCCAACGCGGTGCGCGCCGCGTTTGCGCGCAGCCCGCTGCTGGCCCACATCTGGCTGGTGCCCAACCCCGAGCACCACCCCAAGGGCGACTTTGGCGTGGCCGTGCTGCCGGGCGGCCGCCTGCTGGCGCACAACGGCACCGACGCGCCCAAGCACACCTACTCCACCATCGGCCTGTACAAAAAGGCGTTCTTCGCGCAACCGTGGTGCGCCATTCCAGCGGGCAACCCCGAAGGGGTGTCGGCGCCCTTGGCCCCCATGCTGCGAGCCGCTATTGATGCAGGGCAGGTGGGCGCCTCGGTGTACCCCGACCGCTGGGTGGACGTGGGCACGCCCGAGCGGCTGGCCGCCCTCAACGCCAGTGGGCCAGTCAGCACGGCGTTGCACTGAAATCGGCGGGGTTGCGTATCATCTTCGGCATGACCGCCATTCCCCATCAAACCCTCTACGCCGACCGCCGTGCCCGCCTGGCCGCCCAGCTGGGTCCGGGCGGCGTGGCCATCGTGCCCACCGCGCCGGAACGCACCCGCAACCGCGACAGCGAATACCTGTTCCGCTTCGACAGCTACTTCTACTACCTGACCGGCTTCACCGAACCACTCGCCTGGCTGGTGATCACCGCCGAGGGCCACACCACCCTGTTCTGCCAGCCCAAAGACCTAGAGCGTGAAATCTGGGACGGCATCCGCCTGGGGCCGCAGGCCGCGCCCGGCGCACTCGGCGTGGACGAAGCCTTTTCGGTGGGCGAACTGGACGCCCGCCTGCCCCAGCTGCTGGAAAACCGCCACACCGTGTGGTACCCGTTCGCGGTGCACACCGGCCTGGAAACCCGGGTGGACGGCTGGTTGCAGAAGGTGCGTGCCCGGGTGCGCTACGGCGCCCTGTGCCCCGACGCCCAGCGCGACCTGTGCGGCCCGCTCGACGAAATGCGCCTGATCAAGGACGCGCATGAAATCGACGTGATGCGGCGCGCCGCGCAGATCAGCGCGCAGGCCCACATCCGCGCCATGCGCCGCAGCGCGGCCACCATCCGCGCCGGGCAGGATTTGCGCGAATACCACCTGGACGCCGAACTGCTGCACGAATTCCGCCAGCACGGCTCGCAGTACCCGGCCTACGGCAGCATCGTGGCGGCCGGCGCCAACGCCTGCGTGCTGCACTACCGCGCCGACGCCGCTCCGGTGCGCGACGGCGAGCTGGTGCTGATCGACGCCGGCTGCGAACTCGACGGCTACGCCAGCGACATCACCCGCACCTTCCCGGCCAACGGCAAGTTCACCGGCCCGCAGCGCGACCTGTACGACCTGGTGCTGGCCAGCCAGGACGCTGCCGTGGCCGCCACCAAACCCGGCAACCGCTTCGTGGACCCTCACGACGCCACGGTGAAGGTGCTGGCCCAGGGCATGCTCGACCTCGGGCTGCTGAACAAGAACGACGTGGGCCACCTGGACGACGTGATCGCCCAGCGCCACTACTTCCGCTTCTACATGCACCGCACCGGCCACTGGCTGGGGCTGGACGTGCACGACGTGGGCAGCTACGTGGAGCCAACCCAGATCGGTCAACTCAGCGAACGCCAAGACCCACTGAGTGGCGAAACCATCAAGGACCGCCCCAGCCGCATCCTGCGCCCGGGCATGGTGCTGACGATCGAGCCCGGCCTGTACGTGAGCCCGGCCGCCGGGGTGCCGGAGCACTTCTGGAACATTGGCATCCGCATCGAGGACGACGCGGTGGTGACCGAAACCGGCTGCGAGCTGATCACCCGTGGGGTACCGGTGAAGGCGAACGAGATCGAAGCGGTGATGGGCGGCTGAGCGCAGTCACGTCACCTCGTAGAAGCGCATCACCACCCGGTCGGGCAGGCGCATGCCGGTGCCCACGAACACCCGCTCGTTCACCCAGGCAAAACGCTCGGCGGCGGTTTCGATCAGCGGCTGGCAACGGAAGTAGATCCGCGCAGGGTCCACCGGCTCGCCTCGGATCAGGCGCTGGGTGTCGGCCGGGTCGGCCACGCGCAGGGCGCGGTTCTGCACGAACAGGCGCTCGCCCTCGGTGGTTTCCAGCACGTAACGGGCGTCCAGCTCGGCCAGGCGGGGCGTGACGATGCGCTGAAAATCCGCGCCGCCGGGCACCACCACGCCTGCCCAGCCGTCACCCGTGACGGTGCCGCCCACGATGGGGATGAGGCGCCGCTGGCCCCAGGGCGTGGCGCCCACTTCGATGGCAGGAGTCACCTCCACCGACAGTTCGGCGAAGAAACGCAGCGCCGGTGGGCGCAACACGTCGTCGAGGTGGGGTTCGGGCACCATGGCTGACTCAAACGCGTTCGAGGACGAGCGCAATGCCCTGCCCCACGCCGATGCACATGGTGCACAGCGCGTAGCGCCCACCCGTGGTGTGCAGCCGGTTGATGGCGGTGGTGGCCAGGCGCGCACCGCTGGCGCCCAAGGGGTGACCCAGCGCAATGGCACCGCCCCAGGCATTGACGCGCGCATCGTCGTCGGGCAAACCCAACATCCGCAGCACCGCCAGGCCCTGCGCGGCAAAGGCTTCATTGAGCTCGATCACGTCCATCTGTGCCAGCGTCAGGCCGGTCTGGGCCAGCACCTTCTGCGTGGCGGGCGCCGGACCAATGCCCATGATGCGCGGTGCCACCCCGGCGGTGGCCATGCCCACCACGCGGGCTTTGGGAGTCAGGCCGTTCCTAGCAGCAGTGGCTTCATCGGCCAGGATCAGCGCGCAGGCGCCGTCGTTCACGCCGCTGGCGTTGCCAGCGGTCACGCTGCCGTCGGGTTTGACCACGCCCTTGAGCTTGGCCAGCGCGTCCAGACTGGTCTTGCGCGGGTGTTCGTCGGTGTCCACCACGATGGCGTCACCCTTCTTTTGTGGGATGGTGACGACGCAGATCTCGCGCGCCAGGTGGCCGGCTTCGATGGCCGCCACCGCACGCAACTGGCTGTTGAGCGCCATCAGGTCTTGCGCTTCGCGCTCGATCTTGAAGTCCACCGCCACGTTCTCGGCGGTTTCGGGCATGGAGTCCACGCCGTACTGGGCTTTCATGAGTTTGTTGACGAAGCGCCAGCCGATGGTGGTGTCGTACACCGCGTTGGCGCGGCTGAAGGCGGACTCGGCCTTGGGCATGACGAAGGGAGCGCGGCTCATGCTCTCCACACCGCCGGCGATCATCAGGCCGGCTTCACCGGCCTTGATGGCGCGCGCGGCGGTGCCGATGGCGTCCAGGCCCGAGCCGCACAGGCGGTTGACGGTGGCGCCGGGCACTTCCAGCGGCAGGCCGGCGAGCAGGCTGCTCATGTGGGCGACGTTGCGGTTGTCTTCGCCGGCCTGGTTGGCGCAGCCGTAGATCACGTCGGTCACGGCGGCCCAATCGACATTGGGATTGCGGGCCATCAGGGCGCGCAGGGGGACTGCGCCCAGGTCGTCGGTGCGCACGCTGCTCAGGGCACCGCCGTAGCGGCCGAAGGGGGTGCGGATGGCGTCGCAGATGAAGGCTTGGTTCATGGGGTCTCCGGGGATGAAACGGTGGATGAAGGGGTGGCGTTCAGGCGGCCAGCAGGGCGTCGAGGTTGCCCAGGCGGAAGCCGAAACCGGCCTCCTGCGCCAGGGTTTGCAGGTCGCGCGCCAGCGCGGCACGGTCTTGCTGGCGCGCCCAGAACATCGGGCCGCCTTCCCAGCGCGGGAAGCCGTAGCCCTGCACCAGCACCACGTCGATGTCGCTGGCGCGCGCGGCCACGCCTTCGGCGAACAGCAGCGCGGCTTCGTTCACCATGGCGAGCAAGGCCCGACGAGTGATCTGGTCCGCGCTCAGCGGCTGGCGGGTGATGCCGCGCGCGGCACTGGCCTGTTCTATAACGCCGCGCACGGTGGCGTCGGTGGTCTTGGCGGCCTTGCCGTCGGTGTAGGTGTAGTAGCCGGCGCCGGTCTTGCGGCCCAGTCGGCCTTGCTCACACAACTGGTCCAGGATGCCGACGTAGCGCACCCGGGGATCGCGCGTCGCGGCCTGGGCTTTGCGCATGCGCCAGGCAATGTCCAGGCCCGACAGGTCCGCCACCGCGAACGGGCCCATGGCGAAGCCCATGCCGGTCAGCGCGTTGTCCACGTCCTCAGGCCAGGCACCGTCTTCCAGCATGAATTCGCACTGGTTGCGGTAGGCGTTGTAGATGCGGTTGCCGATGAAGCCGAAGGCGTTGCCGCACAGCACGGGCAATTTTTTCAGGGTCTTGCCCAGCGCCATGCCGGTGGCCAGCACGTCCGGCGCTGTACGCGTACCGCGCACCACCTCCAGCAGCTTCATCACGTTGGCGGGGCTGAAGAAGTGCAGGCCCAGCACGTCCTGCGGGCGGGCGGTGGCGTTGGCAATCGCGTCCACGTCCAGGTACGAGGTGTTGGTGGCCAGCACCGCGCCAGGGCGGGCGTGCGCGTCGATCTGGCGGAACACCTGCTGCTTCACGCCCAGCTCCTCGAACACCGCCTCGATCACCACGTCGGCGCGGGCCAGTTGGGTCCAGTCGGTGGTCGGGGTGAGGCGGGCCTGGGCGGCGTCGGCCACGGCGGGCTTCATTTTCCCGGCGGCGACGCGGCCGCTGTAGTGCTCGGTCACGCGTTGCTGCCCCCGCGCCAGGGCTTCGTCGTTCTGTTCCAGCAACAGCACCTGCAGGCCAGCGTCCAGCGCGCAGATGGCGATGCCGGCACCCATGGTGCCAGCACCGATCACGGCCACCGTCTGCACCGGGCGGGGGTCGGCGGTCGCGTGGGCGCTGAGGTCGGCCGGCAGTTTGGTGGCGTCCCGTTCGACCTTGAACTGGTAGCGCAAGGCCTGCGCGGCACGGCTGGGCACCAGCTGCAGGAACAGTTCACGTTCGCGCCGGGCGCCTTCGTCAAACGGGCGGGCGCAGCCAGCCACCGCTTCCATCAGGGCGGCGTAGGCGGGTTGCAGGCGCTGGCGGGCGTTGAGTTGCGCGCGCGCGGCGTCCACCTCGGCCAGCACCTGGGCGGCGTCCAGCATCCGTTCGCGCGGCGCGGCGGGGCGCGTTCCCGTGTCCGCCCAAGTGCGGGCCAGGGTGCAGGCCGCCGCCACGAGGTCGGCGGTGTCGTCCACCACCTGGTCGAACAGGCCGCTTTGGGCCCATTCGCGGGCGGTCTTGGGCTGGCCGCTCAGCATCATCGCCAGGGCCTGGGGCACGCCCACCAGGCGCGGCAGCAACTGCGTGCCGGTGGAGCCGGGAATCAGGCCCAGGTTGATTTCGGGCAGGCCCACCTTGGCACTGGCCAGCGCCACGCGGCCGTGGCAGGTCATGGCCACTTCCAGGCCGCCGCCCAGGGCCACACCGCTCATGGCGGCCACCACCGGCTTGCGGCAGGCGGCCAGACGCGCCAGCACCGTCAGCAGGATCGGTTCGGTCAATTGCGCCGGGGTACCCATTTCGGCCACGTCGGCCCCGGCGGAAAATGCCTTGTCGTTGCCGGTCAGCACCAGGGCGCGCACGGCGGGGTCGGCTTCGGCCGCGTCCACCGCCTGCACGATGGCGCTGCGCAGCGCGTGGCTCAGGCTGTTGACGGGCGGGTGGTTCAGGGCGATGACGGCGACGCCGTCGTTCACGAGGTATTGCGACATGAACGCATTGTTCAACGCCTTCAAATCCTTGACAATCCCAAAAGTCATGAACATTCCGTCAAAACCCATTTAACAATCATGGACGCCAGTGCCTTGTTGCTGTTGGTGGACATCGTGGACGCCGGGGGCCTGAGCCAGGCGGCCCGCAAGCGGCGCATGAGCCGCGCCAACGTGAGCTACCACCTCAACCAACTGGAAAAAACCGTGGGTGTGCAACTGGTGCGGCGCACCACCCGCCGCATCGAGCCCACCGAAGCGGGGCACAAGCTGTACCAGCATGGCCGCGCCATCCGCGACGAGCTGCTGGCCGCGCAGGAATCGGTGGCCAGCCTGACCGAAGGCCTGCACGGCTACGTGCGGCTGGCGGTGCCCACGGGGTTCGGACAGGTGGTCATGTCGCATTGGCTGATCGAATTCAAGCGGCTGTACCCCAGCATCACGCTGGAGCTGCTGTTCGACAACCGGGTGGACAACCTGCTGCGCGACGAAGTGGACGTGGCCGTGCGCGTGATGAGCGAGCCGCCGCCCAACCTCGTTGCGCGCGAACTGGCGCCGATGCGGCACATCGCGTGTGCCTCGGCCGAATTTGCGGCCCGCCACGGCATGCCGGCCCAGTTGGACGCGCTGCACGACGTGCCCATCATCACCTCCACCGTGGTGGGGCGCGAGCTGCGCCTGGCCGCTTACCGGGGAGAAGAACGGCGCGAGCTGGCGCTGCAACCCACGCTGGCGTCAGAGAACTTCCAGTTTTTGCACGAAGCGCTGCTGGCCGGGCTGGGCGTGGGCCTGGTGCCCGACTACCTGGTGGCCGACGATCTGAATGCGGGCCGCGTCGTCACCACGCTGGACGACTGGCGCCTGAGCCTGTTTGGCACCCGGCTGTACCTGCTGCGCATGCCCGACCGCTACCAGACCCTGGCCACCCGCACGCTGATCGACTTTGTGTTGGCGAAGGCGCAGGGGTGGGCGCACCTGCCGACCTGACACCTCACCGCCGCCGCCAGGCGCGCGGATTGCCGGCGCGGTGCATGGCGCGCCGGTAGGCCGCCAAGGTCGCTTCGGCGCGGCCCAGCACGGTGTCGGGCGCATAGCCCTGGCCAGCCCCACCCTCCAGCGGGTGCAGCTCGCCAAACAGCGCACCCGTCAGCAGGGCCATGCCCTCGCACACATGGGCGGCGGTATAGATGTGAAACCGCCCTTGCGCCACCGCGTCGCACACTTCGTCGCTCAACATCAGGTGGCGGCGGTTGCGCTGCGGGATCAGCACGCCCTGGTCGCCGGTCAAACCTTCGACCTGGCAGACGCGGAAAAAGCCTTCGATTTTTTCGTTCACCCCACCGATGGGCAGCACCTCGCCAAACGCATTGAGCGCCCCGGTGACCGCCACGCCCTGCCGCAGCGGCACGCCGGACAGCGATGACAACAGCGCATAGAGCTCGGCACACGAGGCCGAGTCGCCTTCGACGCCGTGGTACTCCTGCTCGAACACGATGGACGCCGACAGCGCCAGCGGCGCGATGTGGGCGAACAAGGCCGACAGGTAGCTGTGCAGGATCAGCACCGCCTTGTCGTGGATGGGACCGGACAGCTCCACCTCGCGCTCGATGTTGAGCAGCCCCTCGGAGCCGGCCACGGTGCGGGCCGCCACCCGCATGGGCGAGCCGAAACGGTAGTCGCCCAGGTCCACCACGCTCAGGCCGTTGAGCTGCCCCACCCGCGCCCCGCCCAGGGCGATCAGGCGGTCGCCTTCGGCGATGGATTCGCGCAGGCGCTGGTCCGGGTAGTCGTGGCGGTGGTTGCGCGCGGCCAGAGCGGCCTGCACGTCCTGGCGCTCCACCCGGCGCGCGCTGCGGGCCTGGGCGTGCGCGGCGCTTTCCACCACCAGCGCTTCGGTGCGGGCAAAGGCGGCGCTCTGGCGCGTCTGGTCCTCCGCTTCGCGGTGGCTGTCCTCGATCAGCCGGGCCACCGCCTCGGCACTGAAGTGCGGCAAACCGAGGCGCTGGCAGGTGTGCGCCACGAACACGCCGGTGGCGTAGCGGGTGTCGTCGTTGGCGCGGAAGGCGTCGGCAAAGTCCACCTTCACCCGGAAGTGGCGCGCGAACTCGGGGTCGCCCTCTTGCAGCGCGTAAAAGTGCTCGTTGGAGCCGATCAGCACGATCTTCACCTCCACGTCCACCGGCTCGGGCTCCAGCGAGGTGGTGGCCAGCGCGCTGAACATGGTGCCCGGCTCCTCGATCTGCAAGCGGCCGCTGCGCAGGAAACGCCGCAGCTTTTCCCACACCAGGTCGTCGGCCAGCAGGTCGCGCAGGTGCAGCATCAGGTAGCCGCCGTGGGCCTTGAGCAGGCTGCCGGCGCGGATGCGGGAAAAATCGGTCACCAGCACGTCGTTCTCTGACCGGTATTCGATGCTGCCAAACAGCGGCCGGTACAGCGGGTTGTTCTCGACGATGACCGGCGCGCCCTGGGTGCTGGCGTTGTCCACCACCAGGTTGACGCGGTAGCGCGACAGTTGGTGCGCCAGCGCTTCGCGGCGGTCCTCTTCGTCTTCCGGGGCGCCGGTCTCGAACAGCTCCAGGTGGTCCATCACGTCGTGCACCACCTCGTCCAGCCAGGTGCCCAGTTTGCGGGTGTCCTTGAACTGCTTTTTCAAGCCCTGGCGGATGGCCTGCAGTTCACGCTCCACCAGTGGCTTGACGACTTGCCGCCGCAACGCGGCCAAGCCCTCGCGCAGCGCCCGCTCCAGCGGCGCGGTGGTTTCCAGGAACCGCAGGATCTGCCCGCGCAATTCGCGCTCGCCCTGGTCGTAGCGCTCGCGCACCTCCTTGGGCAGCGTCGTCATTTCGGCGGGCGACAAGGTTTCGCCCTGCTCGGTGATCAGGGTGAAGATGAGTTGGCCGCCATCGCGCCGCAACGCGAACTGGCGCGCCTCGGCAAAGGCCGACAGCTCGGTGTAGGCCTGCGATTCCTGGTCGCCATAGCGCTTTTCCAGCGCCTCCACCTCGGCTTTGAAGTCGGGTTCGGTAAAGCGTTTGGGAATGTCGGCCTGCAGCGTGCGGGCAAAGGTGGCCATGAGCTGGCGCAGCTCGCGCCCCTGCCCGCCCGGCAGGCGCAAGGCACGCGGGCGCTCGGGCGTCTCGAAGTTGTGCAGGTAGCACAGGTCGGGCGGCACCGGGCGCTGCTGGGCGATGGCGTCCATTTCCTGCTGCAACAAGGTGGAACGGCCGGTGCCCACGTCGCCCAGCACGAACAGGTGGTAGTTCGGCTGGTCCAGCCCGAGCCCGAAACGGGCGGCGGTGTGGGCGCGCTCCTGGCCAATCCAGGGCAGCGGCTCCTGCGCCAGCTCGGCGGTGCTGGCAAAACCCAGCGCGGCCGGGTCGATCTGCAAGCACAGGTCGGCGGGGGTCAAGCGGGCGGCCGTGGGGTGCGGCGGCCGCACAACGGCGGTGGGCGGCGTGGCATCGGACATGGTGCTGACAGTCTAGCGCCGTTCGTCGCTTCAGGCTCAAGCCCGGCGCCAAGCGGCCGAATCGCAGGGTATGAAAATCGCCCACACCGACCTCGCGCTGCACGCCCAACACCAGCGAACCGAATCGCGCGCGGCCCGCCAAACCTTGCAGGCGGGGGCGACGCCGTCGGTGCTGCTGCAGCTGTCGGACCGCGCCCGCCAGGCCCGCCCCGAAACCGTGCCAGGCCTGGCATGGGGCCGCCCGGCGCACCAGGCGGTCCTGCCACCGGCCGAAGCGACTGCAGCGCAGGCAACCTCCGACACCGCCGAGGTGGAACCGCGCCTGGCGGTGCTGGCCCGCATGATCGAGGTGCTGACCGGCGAAGTGGTGCGCGTGTTCCGCGCCGAAGCGCTGCAGGGCGAAGGCAGCACCTCCGCGGCGGTGACCGGTCCATCGGCGGCAGGCGCCACCAGCAGCGACGGGGCCACCGGCTGGCGTCTGTCGTTCCAGCAAACCGAGATCCGCTACGAGCGCGAAGTGACGCAGTTTGCGGCCCAGGGCACGGTGCAAACCGCCGATGGCCGCACCCTCACTTTCAGCCTGGGCCTGACGCTGCAGCGCGAATTCCTGGAGGTGCGCCAAACCACCCTGCAAGCCGCCGGCGGGGCGATGAAAGACCCGCTGGTGCTGCACTTCGACGGCGCCTTGCCCCACCTGACCAGCACCCGATTCGACTTTGACATCGACGCCGACGGCCGCACCGAGGCCCTGCCCTTCGTGGGGGCCGGCAGCGGCTTTCTGGTGTGGGACCGCAACGCCAACGGGCAGGCCGACGACGGCCGGGAACTGTTCGGCGCCCTCACCGGCGATGGCTTTGCCGAACTCGCCGCCCACGACCAGGACGGCAACGGCTGGATCGACGAGGCCGACGCCATCTTTGCCCAACTGCGGCTGTGGCAGAAAGACGCCACCGGCCAGAATAATCTGCGGAGTCTGGCCGAAGCGGGCGTGGGCGCGCTCTACCTGGGCCGCGTGGCCACCCCGTTCAGCCTG
Source organism: uncultured Macromonas sp. (assembly GCA_964610405.1). Taxonomy (GTDB): domain Bacteria; phylum Pseudomonadota; class Gammaproteobacteria; order Burkholderiales; family Burkholderiaceae_C; genus CAZGDZ01. Next base: position 16,906 of record CAZSZN010000029.1, read on the forward strand.
CGCGACACCCAGCAAGCCACCCTGGGCGAAGTGCGCAGCAGCGGCGTCTACCTGCGTGACGACGGCCAGGCGGGCGTCCTGCAGCAGATTGATCTGTCGGCCTGAGGGCCAGCGCCGCCGTCAACGCTTCAATATTCCCAGCAGGTTGGAAAAGCTGTCCGTCCAGGGCCTGAAACCAGCGGGCACCGGCAGGCGCACGCCATCGACCAGGGCGGGTGGTAGCGCGCTGGCCTGCTCCGGCGTCAGCAGCAACACCCAGGTGGAACGGCGGCAGTACAGGTCGCCCTCGGGTGGCGTCAGCTCGTAAGCCAGCGCCACGCGGCCCAGGGCCTGCGCAGCAGACGCCATCACCGGCTTCAAGTCCAGGTAACGGTTGGTGATGTGCACTGCCAGCACACCCTGTGGCGCCAGGTGGCGCAGGTAGCCCTGGATGGCCTCCAGCGTCAGCAAATGGGTGGGGATGGAGTCGCCCGAAAACGCGTCCATGGCCAGCAGGTCAAACCGCTGCGGTGGCTCTGCCTCCAGCACCAGCCGGCCGTCGCCCAACGCGGTTTCGATGGTGGCGCCGCTGTCCTGCAGGTAGGTGAAATCGGTGCGGGCCAGGCTGAGTACCTGGTCGTTGATTTCGTACAGTCGCATCACATCACCCGGGCGGCCGTAAGCGGCCAAGGTGCCAGTACCCAGACCCACCACGCCCAGGCGCAGCGGCCGGTCCTGGGGCAGGCTGCGCAAGGCCCGGCCAATGCCCGACAGCTCGCAGTAGTACGCGGTGGGCTGGCGGCGGTGCGGCTCTTGCAGGTATTGCTCGCCGTGGTTGATGCGCCCGTGCACCATGCTGCGCAAGGGCCCCACCGCATCGGTGGACTCCTCGACCCGCAACTGGCTGTAGAAGTTGCGCATCACCGTCTTGTAGCCCTGGACATAACTCAGGGAAATGTCCAGCAAGCGCGCACCGTAGGCCAGCAGCGCCAGCAGCAACAGCACGCGCCAGTGCCGTTGCAGCGAGGGCCACAGCACCACCGCCACCAACGTAGCGCAGGCGAACAAACCGATCGGCAGTTCGTAATAGGCGTTGAACACCGCCGGCGCCAACAAGCCGACGAAGGCGCCGCCCAACGCCCCGCCGATGGACAGCATCAGGTAGAACAGCGTGAGGTGGCGCACCGGCGGCTTGCGCCGCACCAGCTCGCCATGGCAAACCATGCAAAACACGAACAGGGCACCGCACAGCAGGGCGATCAACCACAGCACCGGCATGCCCGAATCCAGCACCCGGTCCAGGGCAAGGAACGCGAGCGGCAAGGCGGTCAGGAACGCAGGGCGCACGTAATAGCGCGACGCATCAAAACACAAGATGAAGCTGAGCAGGTACAGCGCCAAGGGCAGCACCCACAGGAAGGGCACGGGCGCTACGTCTTGCGTGAGGTGGCGGGTGATGGACAGCAGCAGCACCGTGGCGGTGGCGGCCAACCCGACCCACAACGCGCACTCGCGGCCGGTGGGGCGCGGGGCGTCGTCTGGCGCGGTGGCGCCGCTCCCCTCGGCGCGGCGCGGCAGGCTGTGCCAGGTCACGGCGGCGGTGCCCAAGCAAGCCAGCACGAACACGGCATACCCGGTGGACCACACCAAGGCCTGGGGCCGCAAGGCCAGCACGGGCTCGACCAGCACCGGGTAGGTCAACAAACCCAGCATGGACGCCAGGTTGGACAGCGCGTACAAACGGTAAGGCTGCACGCCCGAGGTGGCCAACAGACTGGAGCGGGCGTACCAAGCCTGCATCAGCGGGCCGGTGGTGGACAGCAACAGGTACGGCGCGCCGACCGTGGTGGCCAGCACCAGCAAAACCGCCAGGCTCGGGCTCTCGGGCGCGCGCGCCAGCCAGGCCGCATCGGCCACCACCGGCAGGGTCAGCAGGCTGAGCAGCAACACCGCGCCATGCAGCACCATTTGACGGTGAGGTTGCAGCTTTTCATGCATCCAGTGCACGTAGGCATAACCCAGCAGCAACTCCGCCTGAAAAAACACCAGGCACACGCTCCAGACCGAGGACGAGCCACCGAACCACGGCAGGATCATCTTGGCGACGATGGGCTGGATCTGGAACAGCAGAAACGCGGACAGGAACACCGTCGTGGCGAAGATGAGCATGCGTGACCTCTGGGGGAACAAGATGTGCGCTGGCTTGCAGCCATTCTGGCCCAACTCCCGAAGGCGCAACCGCCGGTGTCGCTCGCAACCAACGGTAAGAGGCAGCGGCTACACTGCCGCCATGAACACGACCGCCACCACCGCTTTGAACGACGAGGACTACGAAGCCCTCGACCAGATCCTGGACGACCTGCGCCAGCGCCTGGACGAAGTCCCGCAATGGGAATTCTGCGAGGGCTTCATGGCCGCGCTGATCTGCAGCCGCCGCCCGATCGACGCTGACGAATACTTTGGCGCGCTGTTGAGCGACCCGGCCACCGGCAGCTTCGGCCCGTCGCTGTTCGCCAGCCCCGAGCAATATGACCAGTTCCTGACGCTGTGGAACCGCCGCTGGAACGAGGTGGCCGCCGCCCTGGACGCGCCGGTGGACAGTCTGGACGACGAACGCGCCTACGCCCCCGAGGTGGTGGACGTGCGTGGCGCCGTGGCCGCCATGAACGACGAAGAACGCGCCGCCATGCAGGCCGAGCTGGGCGAAGAAGAACTGCCCTCGTTCGCGCAGGTGTGGGCGCTGGGCTTCATGTACGCGGTGGAAACCTGGCCCGAAGAATGGGCCCCGCCGCGCGACAAGGAAGCCGCCGGCTGGCTGGAAGACGCGCTGGAGCGCATCGTCGTCATGACCGAGGACGACGACGGCGAGCCCAGCATCAGCATGTTTGGCGAAGACAGCCCGCCCAGCGTCAGCCAGGACCGCATCAATGCCTATGGCGAAGCCATTTGGGCGGTGTACGACCTGCGCGACCTGTGGAAGAGCATCGGCCCGCGCGTGGAGCAAGTGGTAAAGGGCACCGAACCGGGCCGCAACGACCCGTGTTCCTGCGGCAGCGGCAAAAAGTACAAGAAGTGCTGCGGCGCGGCCTGAGCCGTCAGCCCACGGCCTGGCCGGCGCGTGCGTCGGCCCAGGCCTCGAACGCCGCCGCTGGCATGGGCCGGGCGAACAGGTAGCCCTGGTACTCCAGGCAACCCGCCTGCGCCAGCGCCTCGCGCTGGGCCTGGGTCTCCACCCCTTCCGCGATCACCGACACGTCCAGGCTGCGCGCCAGCGCCACGATGGTGCGCACAATGGCCGCATCGTTGTGGTCGTGCAGCAGGTCGCGCACAAACGACTGGTCGATTTTCAGCTTGTAAATCGGCAGCCGCTTGAGGTAGCTCAGCGACGAGTAGCCGGTGCCAAAGTCGTCGAGCGAGAAGCGCACGCCATGGGCACGCAGCACGCTCATTTTGGCGATCACCCCGTCCACGTCGTCCAGCAACTGGCTTTCGGTCAGCTCCAGCTCCAGTTGGTGCGGGTTGGCGCCACTGTCGCGCAGGGCGGCCTGCACGTCGGCCACAAAGTCGAGGTGGCGGAACTGCCGCGCGCTGACGTTGACCGCCACCCGCCAGCAGGCACGCTGCGGGTCCAACGACCAGCGCACCAGCTGGTCGCACGCCTCGCGCAATATCCACTGCCCCATGGGCAAGATGAGCCCGCTGGACTCGGCCACCCCGATGAACTGGGCCGGCGGCACCGAGCCCCGGCGCTCGTGCTGCCAGCGCAACAACGCCTCGGCGCCTTGCACCCGGCCGCTGGCATCCAACTGCGGCTGGTAGTGCAGTTCAAACTGCTTGTGCGCCAGTGCTTCGCGCAGGTCGGCCTCCAGCGCGGCACGTTGCTCGATGTGGTCCTGCATCTGCGGGTTGAAAAACCGCACCGTGTTGCGGCCCTGGGCCTTGGCCTCGTACATCGCCATGTCGGCGCGCTTGAGGATGTCTTCCACCAGGCCCTGCGCGTCGGAGAACAGTGCCACGCCCACGCTCACCGTGCATTCGTAGCTGCGGCCTTGCAGGTCGTAGGGCTGGGCCAGGGTGCGCAGCAGTTTCACCGCCACCTGCTCGGCCCGCCGCGCCGCCTCCAGCGGGTTCGGGTGCAGCTCGGTCAACATCACCACGAACTCGTCGCCGCCCAGCCGGGCCAGCGAATCCTGGTCGCGCACCTGGGCGGTCAGGCGCTGCGCCATTTGCTGCAGCAGCAAATCGCCCATGTCGTGGCCCAGGGTGTCGTTCAGGGTCTTGAAGTCGTCCA
>CAZSZN010000030.1:0-21071 GCA_964610405.1 uncultured Macromonas sp.
GCCGGTGGCTTCGGGGGCGTTGCGGGCCATCGCGTCGGCCGCGAGCCGGATCATGTTGAAGGTGCCCACCAGGTTGACCATGATGGTTTTGGTGTACAGGTTCAAACTGTGGGGTCCGTTCTTGCCCACCGTTTTTTCGGCCGGGGCAATGCCTGCGCAGTTGACGAGGCCCACGAACTTGCCTTGTGCGGTGGCAGCGGCCACCGCTGCCGCTGCGTCGGCTTCGCTGCTCACGTCGCAGCGCACGAAGGTGCCACCAATGTCACGGGCCACGGCCTGGCCGCGCTCCTCTTGCATGTCGGCCAACACCACTTGGCCGCCGTGGGCGGCCAGCATACGGGCAGTGCCTTCGCCCAAGCCCGATGCGCCGCCCGTGACCAAAAAGACCTTGCCTGCAATCTCCATCTGCCGCTCCTGTGTTGATGTGACGTTTACGTAAACGTCAATTATCAGTCAAAAAATGACCCGCTGGTGCGGGTCATTGAAGGGTGAGATTTATTTGTAGCCGACGCGGTCCAGCATTTGCTGCACTTTGGTCATGTTCTTGGCCACGACGCCCAGCGGAATGGTTTCGGCTTTGAAGTTGGCGCCGCCCATGGCTTTGAGCGCAGCGTTGTCCACTTTCACCCCCTTGGCCGCCGGGAACTCGTTGTTGCCGTTGGCGAAGTATTCCTGCGCAAACGGGCTGGACAGGAACTCCATGAACTGCGTCGCGGCGTCGAGGTTCTTGGCGTGTTTGGCCACGGCTGCACCGGCGATGTTGACGTGGGTGCCGCTGGTGCCCTGGTTCGGGAAGACGACGCGGATTTTTTCCATCACCGTGCGGTCTTCCGGTTTGCCCGATTTCAGCAGGCGGGCGGCGTAGTAGGTGTTGGTGAGTGCAATGCCACATTCACCCGTGGCCACCGCCTTGATCTGATCGGTGTCGCCGCCTTTGGGGTCGCGGGCCATGTTGGACACCAAACCCTTCAGCCAGGCTTCGCCCTGCTGGTCACCCAGGCGCTCCACCACGGTGGCAAACAGCGACAGGTTGTACGGGTGCGAGCCCGAGCGGGTGCAGAGCAGGCCCTTCAGCTTGGGGTTGGCCAGTTGCTCGTAGGTGGCCACATCTTCGGCCTTCACGCGCAGCGGGTCGTACACGATGACACGTGCGCGGGTCGAAAAACCGGTCCAGGTCACGCCGTCGGCAGTGGGGGTGGCGCGCAGGTTGGCCGGAATGGCGGCATCCAGCTTGGCCGATTTGATCGGACGGAACAGGCCCTGGCTGTCGGCGGCGGCCATGCGAGCGGCATCCACCAGCAGCACCACATCGGCCGGGGAGGCCGCGCCTTCCGCACGCAGGCGGGCCACAATGCCGGCATCGTCCGCATCCACGCGGTTGAGCTTGATGCCCGTGGTTTTGGTGAAGGTGTCGTACATCACCTCGTCGGTCTGATAATGACGCGCCGAGTAAATGTTGAGCACTTTGTCCTGAGCGGAAGCCACAGAAGCGATGCTGGCGAGAGCGATCAAACCAATGACGGGGGCGATGTGTGAGCGCATGGTGAAGAAAAGTCGTCCGTTGTTGAAAAACCTGTTGTCATAGTAACACAAACGCGAATCATTATTGTTGTGAAAATCTCTCTTTGGTCTCGTCGAGGGCTGATGGCGTCTGGAGCGGCGTGGCTGGCAGGTTGTGCGGTCAAGCCTCTGGAATTGCCCCTGCCCACCCCTCAACCCGTGGAGCTGGTGACCCGTCCGCCGCGTTTGGGTCTGGCCCTGGGCGGCGGCGCTGCCCGGGGTTTTGCCCACATTGGGGTGATCCAGGTGTTGGAGCGCGAGGGATTCCGCACCGACATGGTGGCCGGCACATCCGCTGGCAGCCTGGTGGCTGCCTTGCACGCCAGCGGCATGGGCGGTGATGCGCTGGAGCGTGCTGCCCTGGAGATGGAGGAGGCCGCCATCGCCGACTGGACGTTGCCGATTTTCAACCGGGGTTTGCTCCGCGGCGAGGCCCTGGCCCGCTACGTGAATCGGCATGTTCAAGGCCGGTTGCTGCAGGACATGCCGATCCCTCTCGGCATTCTCGCAACCGACCTGAGCAGTGGCGAGGGCGTGCTGTTCCGGCGTGGCGATACGGGCACGGCGGTCCGCGCGTCCAGTGCGGTGCCCGGGGTGTTCACCCCGGTGGAGATAGCGGGAAAGTTGTACGTGGACGGTGGATTGGTGGCGCCGGTGCCGGTCGATCAGGTGCGCCAAATGGGTGCGGAGCTGGTGGTGGCGGTGGACATTTCCAGCCCCCCGAACCCCAGCCCCGGACAGGACGTGCTGCGGGTGCTGTTGCAGACCTTCAGCATCATGGGCCAAAGCATCAACCGGCACGTGGTGGCGTCGGCTGAAGTGCCCATCAAGCCCGACCTGAATGGCGTCAGCAGCGCCGACTTCACCGCCCGCCAACGTGCGATGGCGGCGGGACGCCAGGCGATGCAGGCCGCCATGCCGCGTTTGCGCGAACAATGGCAAGCGCGCCGCCAGCCTGTGGCCAACCGGCGCAGCGACGCCCCATGAAGCAAAAAAAAAGGCCTCGCACAGCGAGGCCTGAAGGGTCCCTGAATCCGATTTCGAAGAGACCCGAGGAGACAACCGGAAATCGATCAGCGCTTTTTGGCGACCGGCTTGGAGGCCGCCAAGGCGTTGCTTGCCATCGTGTTGAAGTTGGATTCGGCGATGTCGCTGGCCTGTTTGACCGCTTTCTGCACCGACTCCATGGCGTTGGTCGCGGCGGCCACGGCGTTTTTCATCACGGCCACGGCCGTTTCAGAGCCAGCGGGCGCGTTCTTGGCCACGTTGTCCACAACGGACATGAATTTTTGCTGGGCTTCAGCGGCCTGGCTTTCGGCGGCTTTGGTGAACTCGGCACCGGTGCCGGAAGCGATTTCGTACAGTTGACGGCTGTAGGCAGAAGCTTTTTCGGCCAGCGGCTGCATCAACGAAGCTTGCAACGTCAGCAGTTCCTGGGCGTCTTTCACGCTCATGATGGCCTGGGTGTTGCTGGCGGTGTCGGTCAGGGCCGCTTTGGTGGCTTGAACGTTCAGTTCAACCAGCTTTTCCACGCCTTCAAAGGCTTTCTGGGTCAGGCCGAACAGGGTTTCGACATTGGCTTTTTGTGCGGCGAGCAATTGTTCTGCGGTCAACATGGACATACTCCGTGTGGGCTGAGGGTGTGTTGCTGCACTGCAGCATGGTTTCAATTATAGGGACTCTGCCTGGAATTGCAAGCCATTTTGTTGCAATGCAGCAAAAAACTTCTGGCCTCCCCGGAAGGTGGGTTTATCCCCTGATCTGCAAGTGGGCATGGCCGGCGGCACAATCGACGCCGTGCAAGCTTTTTACGCCGACCATTTTGTGCTGCCCCTGCCCGAGGGGCACCGTTTTCCCATGGCCAAGTACGCATTGCTGCGACAAGGGCTGGCGGCCGAGTTGCCTGAAGTTCGCCTCGACCAAGCACTGCCCGCCAGCAACGGCGAGCTGGCCTTGGTGCACACCCCCCGTTACATTGATGCGGTGGCCAACGGTGGGCTGACGCCTGCAGAGCAGCGCGAGATCGGCTTTCCCTGGACGCCCGCCATGGCGGAGCGGGCGCGTCGTTCGGTCGGTGCCACGGTGCAGGCCGCACGGGTGGCGCTGGCGGGCGAGGGCGTGGCCGCGAACCTGGCCGGCGGCACCCACCACGCCTACGCTGACAAAGGGGGTGGTTTTTGCGTGTTCAACGACGCGGCGGTGGCGGCCCGTCTGATGCAAGCCGAATGGGCGCGACAACCCCGCGCGGCGGGACGCAAGCCCTTGCAGGTAGCGATCGTGGACCTGGACGTTCACCAAGGCAATGGCACCGCCAGCATTTTCCGCAACGATCCCTCGGTGTTCACCCTGTCGGTGCATGGGGCCAAGAACTTCCCTTTCCGCAAAGAGGCGAGCGATTGCGACATCGATCTGCCCGATGGGTGCGACGACGCGACCTACCTGGAGGCGGTGGACCATGGGCTGGACGAACTGGGCCGCCGCTTCGAGCCGGGGTTGCTGTTTTACCTGGCCGGGGCCGATCCGCACGAAGGCGACCGGTTGGGACGCTTGCGCGTCAGTGACGACGGCATGCAGGCCCGCGATCTGCGGGTGTTTGACTGGGCACTTTCGCGGGGTGTGCCGGTAGTCATGAGCATGGCCGGCGGCTACGGGCACGACATCCAGACCACCGTGAAGGTGCAACTGAACACCTACCGCATCGCGCTGAACCATTGGCGCCGGTGGCAGAATCGGCGGGCCAGCGCACATTGAAACAACAGGAGACTTTGGTTTGAACGCCTCCGAATTGCACTTACGCCATGCCGTGTCCGACCCTGCCAGCGTGGACGCGGCCATCACCGGGCGCATGTCGGTACGCGCCTTCCGGCCCGACCCCGTCCCCCGTGCCACGCTGGAGCATCTGCTGCGTGTGGCCAGTCGCGCGCCATCGGGCACCAACACCCAGCCCTGGAAGGTGTACGTGCTGCAGGGCCGAGCCCGCGACACGTTGGTGGACAAAGTGTGCTCCGCGCACGAAGCCATGCGCAGCAACCCCGCATTGGCCGCCCAATATCAAGAGGCCTACGATTACTACCCCCGTGAATGGGTCAGCCCTTATATCGACCGCCGGCGCGAAAACGGCTGGGGCTTGTACGGCTTGCTGGGCATCACCAAAGGCGACAAGGACAAGATGCACGCCCAGCACCAGCGCAACTTCAAGTTTTTCGATGCTCCGGTGGGCCTGATGTTCACCATCGACAAAGTGATGGGGGGCGGCTCTCTGGTGGACAGTGGCATGTTCATCCAGAGCCTGATGGTTGCCGCCCGGGCCCACGGGCTGGACACCTGCCCGCAGGCCGCCTGGAACAGTTTTGCCAACATCATCCTGCCGCACGTCGGTGCGGGCGAACAGGAAATGCTGGTTTGCGGCATGGCCTTGGGCTATGCCGACACCGCCGACAAGGTCAACACCTTTGTCACCCCGCGCGAACCGGTGGAGCAGTTCACCACCTGGCTCGACTGATTTCTTTTCAAGGACGATTCATGAATACAACCCCCAGCGGCCTCCAGTACGAAGACACCGTGGTCGGTTCCGGCAGCGTGGCTACCGCGGGCCAGCGCGTCAGCGTGCACTACACCGGCTGGCTCTACAACAACGGCGAGCAGGGCGGCAAGTTCGACTCCAGCAAAGACCGGGGCCAGCCTTTTGTGTTTCCGCTCGGGGCCGGGCATGTGATCAAGGGTTGGGACGAAGGCGTGCAGGGCATGGCTGTGGGCGGCACCCGCCGTCTGGTCATTCCGCCCGAGCTGGGCTACGGCGCCCGTGGTGCCGGCGGCGTGATTCCGCCCAACGCGACGTTGTTGTTCGAAGTGGAATTGCTGGCGGTCTGACGCGATGAGCACCCGCCCCGCCGTCCTGGTGGCTCGCGCCATCTTCCCTGAGGTGTTGGCGCGCTTGCGCGAGCATTTTGACGTCACTTACAACGAGAACGATGAAGACTGGTCGCCCGAGGTGTTGCGGCAAAAGCTGCAAGGCAAGGCGGGTGTGCTCACCACCGGTGCGCAGCGCATTGACGCCGCATTGCTGCAGGTTTGCCCGCAGTTGCGCATCGTCTCCAACATGGCGGTGGGTTACAACAACTTCGACGTGCCAGCGATGACTGCTGCCGGCGTGTTCGGCACCAACACGCCCGACGTGCTGACCGAAACCACGGCCGACTTTGGATTCGCGCTGCTGCTGGCAGCGGCACGCCGCATGGCCGAAAGCGAGCACTTCCTGCGCGCGGGCCAATGGAACCGCTGGGCTTACGACATGTTTGCCGGGCAGGACGTGCACGGCAGTACTCTGGGCATTCTGGGCATGGGCCGCATCGGCCAGGGCATTGCCCGAAGCGGTGCCCATGGTTTTGGCATGCGGGTGATTTACCACAACCGCTCGCGACTGGACGCAGCCACTGAAGCGGAATGCCGTGCCCACTACGTCAGCAAGGAAGAGTTGCTGCGCCAGGCCGATCACCTGGTGCTGGTGTTGCCCTACACGCCCGAGAACCACCACGCCATTGGCGCGGCCGAGCTGGCGCAGATGAAGCCCACCGCCACGCTGGTCAACATCGCGCGCGGAGGCATCGTCGATGACGCGGCCTTGGCCCAGGCACTGCGCGACCAGCGCATTGCGGCAGCGGGGTTGGATGTGTTCGAGGGCGAACCCAAGGTCCATCCCGACCTGTTGACCGTGCCCAACGTGGTGTTGACCCCGCACATTGCCAGCGCGACACGGGCCACCCGCTTGGCGATGGCCCAGTTGGCTGCCGACAACCTGATCGCTTTTCTGACCCAGGGCCGGGTATTGACCCCTGTGAACGCACCGGAGACGCCGCGCGCCGCCAGATAATCGGCGGATGACCGATTTTCCCAACCTCTGGCTGGCGCTGCTGGCCATCGTTCAACTGTTGGTGCTGGTGGGGCTGGTTTGGCGCCATTCAGCCAGCATCGCTGAAACCCCGGAAGCGCTGGCGGCACGGCAACGGTTGCTGGCGTGGATGGACGCGCAAGCGGAGCGCACCGACCGCCTGGAGCGCGAACTGCGGCGCGAAGTGAATGAGTCTGCCCGGGGTTTGCGCCAGGAAGTGACCCAGACGCTGGCCACGTTCCAGGACACCCTGCTCAAGCAGGGGGCGGAAACCACCCGCACCCAGAATGCCCAGATCGACGCGTTTGCCCAGCAACTGGTGCAGTTGCGCGGTACTTTGGGCGACACGCTGACGCTGCAGTTGCAAGCCCTGAGTGAGGCCAACGCCCGTCGCCTGGGCGAGGTGCGCGCCACCCTGGAGGCGCAACTGGCCCAACTGCAACAAAGCAACGCCACCAAGCTCGACGAAATGCGTGCCACGGTGGACGAAAAGCTGCATCAAACCCTGGAAACCCGGCTGGCCGAAAGTTTTCAGCACGTGGCGCAGCGTCTGGAGCAGGTGCACAAAGGCCTGGGCGAGATGCAATCTCTGGCCGCTGGCGTGGGCGACCTCAAGCACCTGCTCACCAATGTGAAAACCCGTGGCATGTTTGGCGAAGCGCAGTTGGCCTCGTTGTTGGAACAGGTGTTTTCGCCCGAGCAGTACGCGGCTCAGGTCGCCACCCGCCCTGGCAGCCGCAATGTGGTGGACTTCGCCATTCGGCTCCCCGGCAAAGGCGACGACGGTGCAGCCGTCTGGTTGCCCATAGACGCCAAGTTTCCCAATGAGGATTACGAACGTTTGCTGGAGGCCCAGCGCGTGGCCGACCCTGTGGCGGCCGACGCTGCCGCCAAGGCGCTGGAGGCCCGGGTGCGGCTGGAGGCCAAAAGCATTGCCGAAAAATACCTGGAGCCGCCCCACACCACCGACTTTGCCTTGCTGTTCCTTCCCACTGAAGGGCTGTACGCCGAAGTCCTGCGGCGGCCCGGTTTGGTGGAGCTGCTCCAGCGCGAACACCGGGTCACGCTCGCAGGCCCCACCACCTTGCTGGCCATGCTCAATGCGTTGCAGATGGGCTTTCGCACGCTCGCGTTGGAGAAACGCTCGAGCGAGGTCTGGCAAGTGCTGGGCGCCGTCAAAACCGAATTCGGCAAATTTGGCGATGTGCTGGCCAAGGTCAAGAACCAGACCCAGACGGTGCTCAACACGCTGGAGAGTGCCGAGGTGCGCAGCCGAGCCATGAGACGCGCCTTGAAGAAGGTCGAGCAGGTTCCCTCGGAGACTGCGGGAACTATCCTGGCTTTGGGCGATCCTTATACGGATAACGACATTTAGCGCCCGGGCACGGGCCATAACAAAAAGAGACTTCTTGCTCATGGCCCTTTCTGCCCATTCCCAATCCCACAGCGGCCTTGGCGTCGCGGCGCGCGGCGCGTTTGTCTTGATTCCCCTGACCGCGTTGTTGGCGGTGCTCTGGTTGCTGAGTTCGCACGACCTGCCGGTGGTCGCTCACCACGCCTGGGTGCCCGCATTGGGCGTTGATCTCGCCTTCCACATTGATGGCCTGTCGGCGCTGATGCTGTTGATGATCACCGGCGTCGGGACCGCTGTGTTTGTCTATGCCGGTGGCTACTTGGCGGGGCATCCTCAGCAGGGGCGGCTGTATGTGCTGCTGTCGCTCTTCATGGTGGCCATGATCGGTTGTGTCACTGCAGACAACCTCATCGCGCTTTTCCTGTTCTGGGAGATGACCAGCCTGCTGTCGTTCTTGTTGGTGGGTTTCAACCACGAAGACGCGGCCAGCCGGAAGTCGGCCCAACAGGCTTTGCTGGTGACGGGGACCGGTGGCTTGGCACTGTTGGCCGGTTTCATCTTGTTGGGGCAGGTGATGGGAACAATGTCCATCAGCCAGATCGTCGCTCAACTGCCGCAGATGGAGCCGACCCCGCGTCTGACGGCCGCGCTGCTGTTGATTTTGGTGGGTGCATTTACCAAGAGCGCCCAGTTTCCCTTCCATTTCTGGTTGCCCAATGCCATGTCGGCACCCACGCCGGTGTCGGCATACCTGCACTCGGCCACCATGGTCAAGCTGGGGGTTTATCTGCTGGCGCGGCTGGACCCTGGTTTCGGCCAGTGGGACGTGTGGGAATGGGCGTTGAAAGGGGCAGGCTCCATCACCGCCGCCTGGGCCATGGTGCTGGCGTTGCGCGAGCGCGACCTCAAACGCATTCTGGCCTGGTCCACCGTGGCCACGCTGGGGACGTTGGTGGTGTTGGTGGGGCTGCGTGGCGAAGGTGCGACAGTGGCCGTGGGTGCGCTGTTGCTGGCCCATGCGCTGTACAAAGCCCCGCTGTTCTTTGTCGCGGGGAACATCGATCACGGCACTGGCACCCGAGTCATCGACCGTTTGGGCAACTTGCGTCACGCCATGCCCTGGACGGCGGCTGCCGCGTTGCTGGCGGGTGCTTCGATGGCGGGCATGCCCATGTCGTTCGGCTACATCGCCAAGGACATCATCCTCACCGCCAAGGGGGCAGACGATGTGTTTGCCTTTGCCCGCGCCGCCAACACGGTGTTCGGTGCGATTGCTGTGGCCGTGGCCGCCGTCGCGGCGATTCGCGTGTTCTGGCGTCGGCCAGGCACGGTGGAAACCCCTGAGGCTCACGAGGGTGGCTGGGCCTTGATCGCTCCGCCTTTGGTGCTGGCGGGGGTGGGCATGTTGCTCGGCTTGTTCCCCTATGTGGTGCAAGACCTGATTGCCGAGGCGTCCGTCGCCATGACCCCGGGCACAGAGGCCGTGGTGGTGGCCTTGGCGCTGGAGGTTGGCCCTTCGCTGATTTCGGTGGCTATCACGCTCGCGGTGGGCCTGGTCGTCTATTTCCTGTGGGATCCCTTGCACCGTTTGTTTGAGCAGGTGGCTCAAAAGGTGGGGCCTGTGGGCATGGCTTCTCATTACGAGCGGTCACTGCAGGCCATACCCAAGGTGGCTGCTGGCACCACCCGCTGGTTGCAACACGGGCGCCTGCCGGGGTATGGGGTTCTGTTGTTGGCAACCGTGACTGTCTTGATGGCGGTCGTGATGGTGATGGGGTCTGACGCCTGGTCGTGGCCTGCTTGGCAAAGCGCATCGTTGGGCTTTGTGGGCGCTTGCGTACTCATCATGGCTGGGGCGGTGCTGGCCCTGTTCCAGCGCGACCGTTTGGTGTTGTTGCTGGCGGCTGGTTTGGTGGGTTATGGCAGCGCCGTGTTCTTCCTCTACGTTGGCGCGCCCGATGTCGCGTTTACCCAGTTCGTGGTCGAGTCGGTGTTTGTGATCGTTGTCGCGTCTGTGCTGATCAAGTTGCGTCAGCAAGGTCGCGGGCAGGGACTGGACGAGCCTGCCTGGCGCCCAGGCGCTGCCCTTGTGGCTGGCGCCTTCGGTGTGATGGTGGCCTTGTGGATGCTTTTCAGCGTGGCGGTTCCATTCGATGCGACGTTGTCGACCTTTTTTGCGGAGCGCAGTGTGCCCGAGGCTTTTGGTCGTAACGTGGTGAATGTCATTCTGGTCGATTTTCGCGCCCTGGATACGTTGGGGGAAATCACGGTGGTGATGTTGTCATTCCTGGCTGCGTGGCCGTTGTTGCAAGCGGTGAAGGCTCAGATGTCGAAGGAGAAGCAGGGATGAACAAGCGTCTGGTGATTCTGGATGTCGTCGCCGGGCCCCTGTATTGGGTGATTCTGGCGGCGTCGGTGTGGGTTTTGTTTCGTGGGCACAACGAGCCGGGCGGTGGCTTCATTGGGGGGCTGGTAGCGGTCAGTGCGTCGGTGTTGTGGGCGGTTGCTCGAGGCAGCGTCGATGCGGCCCGGCGCTTGCCCTTGCGTTCGCCCTCGCGGTTGGCCGCAGTGGGTGTGGGCTTGGCGGCTTTGGCTGGGTTGCCCGCTTGGTGGTTTGGCGATGCTTTTCTGACCCACTGGTGGGGTGCAGTCCCACTGGGGTTTACCGATGTGACGGTGTCTACCGTGCTGTTGTTTGATCTTGGGGTGTATTTGTGCGTTTGGGGCGCGTTGGCGGGCTATGCGTTGGCCTTGCTCTCGCTGGGGGAACAAGGAGACGCGACATGATGGTCTGGTTGGCGTTGACGGTGGCTGTGACAGTGGCGGCTGGTGTCTATCTCGCGTTGTCGCGTGATGTGTTTCGTTGTGTGTTGGGGCTTGCCATTTTGGGCAGCGCGGCCAACTTGGTGCTGTTCGCATCGGGGCGATTGGGCTCTGCTGCGCCCGCCGTCGTTCCCCTGGGACAAACCGCGTTGACCGATGCGGCGAACCCTTTGCCGCAGGCCTTGGTGCTGACGGCCATCGTCATTGGCTTTGCCCTCGTGTGCTTCTCGCTGGCGCTGGCCTTGCGCTTGATTCAGCGCACGGGTACTGATGACGCTTTGGCCCTGCGTCAGGCTGAGCCTGTGACGACCGATCCGGTGAAGCCGCCATACACCCCGGCGGACCTGGACGCTGGCTGGCCGGACTGCCGTGACGCGGCTGCAGGAGGTGCGCGATGAGTGCGCTGGCTGTCACACCTGTGCTGGTTCCACTGGCCACAGTCGTGGTCACGACCTTGACCCAGCGCAGACCTGGGCTTCAGCAGGCGCTGAGCCACGGAGGGGCGCTGGTGTTTCTGGCGTGCGCACTCGCATTGGTGAGCACTGCCAACGGGGACCAACCTGCTCAGGCGGTATTCGGTGGTTGGGGCATTCCCTTTGGCATCGAGTTCTGGGTGGACCGCACCAGCGCGTCGCTGGTGTTGATCACTGCGCTCATGGGCGCCGCATCCTTGCTGTTCCTTGCGAGCGATGCCGACACTCAGCCTCGCCATCCCCTGTTGTTGCCGCTGCTGCATGGCGTGCTGGTCGGGGTGGGAGGTGCTTTCGCCACCGCCGACCTGTTCAACCTGTATGTGTGGTTCGAGGTCATGCTCATCTGTGCGGTGGGGCTGTTTGCCATCGGCGGGCGTCCCGATCAACTGGATGCGACCTTCAAGTACTTCGTTCTCAATCTGTTCGGGACTTTGTTGTTGCTCATGGCGGTGGGCATGGTGTATGCCGTGACCGGGCACCTGAATTACAGCGCCATTGCGCAGGCCATGGGCCACGTGTCACCGTGGGTGGGCACGCTGGTGCTGACCGGTTTGTTGCTGGCATTTCTCATCAAAGCGGGGGCATTCCCCTTGTTCGCGTGGTTGCCCTCGTCGTACCACACGCTGCCCGCGCCGGTACTGGCACTGTTCGCCGGTCTGTTGACCAAAGTGGGGGTCTATGCCGTGTTGCGGGCCATGGGCGACGTGTTCGCGCCAGCGCCAGCCCTTTTGTACGAAGCTTTGGGGTGGATAGCGGCAGCCACCATGCTGTTCGGAGTGCTGGGGGCCGCCTACCACTGGGACATGCGGCGCATCCTTGCCTTTCACATCGTGAGCCAGATTGGTTACATCCTCCTGGGCATTGCGCTGGCCAGTGAAGCTGGGCAGGCCGCCACGCTGTTCTACACCCTGCACCACATAGTGGTGAAAGCGAACCTGTTTCTGATCGCCGCCATCATCTGGCGTCTCACGGGCAGTTATGACCTGCGCCGTATCGGTGGTTTGTATCGGGTGCGCCCATGGCTGGGCTTGTTGTTCCTGATTCCGGCCTTGTCGTTGGTGGGGATTCCACCGTTGTCGGGGTTTTGGGCCAAATTGTTGGTGCTGCAGGAAGCCATGGCTCAAGGGCGCGTGGCTTGGACCGTGATCGCTCTGCTGGTCAGCGTGCTGACCTTGTACTCCATGATGAAAATCTGGATGGAAGCCTTCTGGAAAGCCCACCCCGATGCCAACTGGGTTTGGCCGACCCAGACCCGGCTGGCGACCGCGTGGTTGGCGACGGCCGGCCTCGCGGCTGTGACGGTGTTCATCGGCTTGAACCCGCAGGTGTTGCTGGAATACAGTCTCGCTGCGGCCAGCACATTGGGAGCACGCTGACATGGTCCGAATTCCTGTCAAATTCTTCGCCGCTTTGGTGCTGGCATTGCGTTTTATCAAGGCGATTGTGGTCTCCGGGGTGCAAACCGTGGTGGTTATTTTGCGAGCCAGCCTGGGCGAGCGCCGCCCGCCACCCGCCGCCTTTGTGCGGGTGCGCTTCGCACCGATGAGTGCCAGCGGCGCGGCGTTGCTGGGCTGCATGGTCACCTTGACGCCGGGCACGACCACCATCGACATTGACATGGAGCGGCGCGAACTGCTGCTGCACGTGCTGGATGCATCCGACACCGATGCTCTGGTTCAGGGAATACGGCAGGATTTCGAACCTGGGCTGGTGGCCCTGTTTGGGGAGGTAGGGGCATGACCGTGTCTGTGTGGATCTTGGTGATGGCGGCCTTGTTCGCCATCGGGTTGGCCACTTGGCGTCTGGTTCGTGGGCCGCGTCACGCAGACCGGGTGGTGGCTCTGGACATTTTTCTCGCGGCAGCGGTCGCGCTGTGTGTGGCCGCTTCGCTGGCGACCGCGCGCACGGTGTTTCTCGATGTTGCGATCGGGCTGGCTTTGGTCGGTTTTGTGGCGACGATAGGCTGGGCGCGCCTGGTGGACAAGGGAGGGCAGTCATGAACTGGTTGGCCGATTTGCTGCTCGTTTGCGGTGCCGTGTTGTTGGTCATCGCGGCCTGGGGGGTGATTGCGCTGCCCGATGCCCTGGCGCGTCAGCACGCGGCCACCAAGGCGGGAACGTTGGCCCTGGCGCTGGTGTGCGCAGGGGCCATGCTGGCCATGGCGGATGCAGGCTGGAGTTGGCGCCTCGTTTTGATCCTGCTGTTTTTGCTGGCCACATTGCCCGTGGCTTCGCATTTGCTGGCGCGGGCTGCTGTCCGCGAAAGTGGTGATCAGCGGACTGTCCAGCAAGCGCCTCTGGTCGGGACAGATCCTGCAGCCTCGCGCTGATCGTGCTTCTGCGTGGGGCCACCCCGGCTACGGGGTAGCCGCAACTTTCGTGTAGGCAAGCTTCACTACAATCGGTGCTACCTTGCTCCGCCGCACAGGCGGTCAGGGTGCATTCGCGTGCACCCTTAACAACAACCACTACAGATGCCGTGCTGCTGCTGATTGTTTTACTCCCCCTCGTGGTCGGAACGCTGCTCACCTGGTGGCTGGGTTCCCGCTCCCGTCTTTTGACGGCAGTGGGGGCCGCCGCTACCACGGCGACCAGTCTTGCCCTGTTGATGTCCCATGCGCCTGCCGTCTTCGATGGTCAGACCGTGATGGAGTTCCTGCCATGGGTGCCGGAAATTGGCCTGAATCTCGGCATGCGGCTCGATGGGCTGTCGCTCATGTTTGCCGGGTTGATCATGGGCATCGGCTTGCTCATCATCCTTTACGCGCATTACTACCTGAGCCCACAAGACTCGGCCGCCAAGTTTTACGCGGTGATGATGCTGTTCATGGCAGCCATGCTGGGTGTGGTGCTGTCCGACAACCTGCTGCTGCTGGTGGTGTTCTGGGAATTGACGAGCGTGTCGTCGTTCCTGCTGGTGGGCTACTGGAGCCACCGGCCTGATGCGCGCAGTGGCGCGCGCCAGGCTCTGGCCATCACTGGTGGTGGTGGTTTGGCCATGCTCGGGGGCTTTGTGCTGCTCGGGATGATTGCTGGCACCTTTGAGTTGAGCGAGATGACCGGGCGTGCCGCTGAAATCCAGGCCGACCCGTTGTTTGTGCCAGCGCTGTTGCTCATTTTGCTCGGTGCTTTCACCAAGAGCGCGCAGTTCCCTTTCCATTTCTGGCTCCCCGATGCCATGGCTGCGCCCACGCCGGTGTCGGCTTACCTGCATTCCGCCACCATGGTCAAGGCCGGCGTGTTTTTGTTGATGCGGATGTACCCCGTGCTGGCCGGCTCGGGCTGGTTCGAGGCCATTGTCACGGCGGCTGGTTTGGTCACGGTGCTGTTTGCAGCGTTCATCGCTATTTTCAAGCATGACCTCAAGGGTTTGCTGGCCTATTCCACCGTCAGCCATCTGGGTCTGGTGACCTTTCTCGTCGGATTGGGCTCACCGCTGGCGGCCGTGGCGGCCGTCTTCCACGTGCTCAATCACGCCACCTTCAAGGCGTCCTTGTTCATGATCGCCGGTATCGTCGATCACGAAACGCATTCGCGTGACATGCGCCTGCTCGGCGGGCTTTACAAGTTCATGCCCTGGACCGCCACCTTGTCGATGGTCGCTGCTGCTTCGATGGCTGGTGTACCGCTGACCAACGGCTTTCTGTCCAAAGAGATGTTTTTCACCGAAGCGGTGGTGGGCACCAGTGGTGTCTGGGCCTGGCTGGTGCCAGCGGCGGTCACGCTGGCGGGCATCTGCAGCGTCGCATATTCGTTGCGTTTCGTTCACGATACCTACTTCAACGGCCCGCTGGGGGACGTTCCGCACGATCACCCGCACGAGCCGCCGCTGGGCATGAAGCTGCCCGCCATCTTGCTGGTCACGCTGTGTATTTTGGTCGGTTTGCTGCCCGCGCTCACTTTCGGGCCCTTGGTGGATGTTGCCGCCCGTGCGTTGGTGGCCGGGCCGCTGCCGGATTACCACCTGTCCATCTGGCATGGCTTCAACCTGCCATTGTTGATGAGTGCGGTGGCCCTGGTGGTGGGTATTGCGTTGTACGCCTGGCTGGCTCAAGGCAAGCGCCTGCATCGCATGAGCTCCGAAGCCTGGTTTGGTGCTCTCACCGGTCGGCAGCTTTTTGAAGCGACCATCGACGGGTTGTTCGGCATGGCTGGCCGCATTTCCAGCCTCCTGGAAAACGGTTCGCTGCAGAGGTACTTGGCCTGGTTTGTGGCCGCTGCCATTGTGGTCGGGGCGGCGCCTTTGCTGGGGCAACAAATTGGCACCGGCGGGCGCGAATTGTTGCCAGCCAACCCCCTGGCGATCGTGGTTTGGCTGTTGTTGGCCGCCACTTGTCTGGTGCTGGTTTTGACGCATCATCAGCGTTTCCAGTCTGTGGTGCTGGTGGGGGTGGTGGGTCTGGTCACCTCCCTGGTGTTCGTCAGCTTGTCAGCTCCCGATCTTGCCCTCACGCAGTTGTCGGTGGAACTCGTATCCACCGTGTTGCTGCTGATGGGCTTGGCCTTGTTGCCGCAACATTCGCCGCACGAGTCCTCGGTCAACCGCAAAGTGCGTGATGGCGTGCTGGCCCTGGCCGGTGGCGCTGGCGTGGCCTGGATTGCCTGGGTCATGCTCACTCGCGACCACACCTCCATATCGTGGTACTTCCTGGAGCAGGCACTTCCACTGGGCGGGGGATCCAACGTGGTGAACGTGATTCTGGTGGATTTCCGGGGCTACGACACCTTTGGTGAGATCACCGTCCTGGGGATCGCTGCGATTGGCGTGTTGGCCCTGATGGAGGGCATGCGCACTCGCCGCAATGCGGTGGACAGCCAAGGCAGAGTCTGGACTTTTGCGCAGCACCCACTGCTGTTGCGGGTGGCCGCCTCGGTGGTGCTGCCGGTGGCCCTGGTGTTCACGGTGTACATCTTCATGCGGGGTCACAACATGCCGGGTGGTGGCTTCATCGCCGGCTTGATCACCGCCGTGGCGCTGGTGCTGCAGTTCATGGCCATGGGCCAGGATCAAGCGGAATCCTACTTGCGGGCAGAGGGCGGTCGCCGTTTTGTGCGTTGGATCGGCACCGGCCTGAGCATCGCCGGTCTGACGGGTGCGGCTGCTTTTCTGTTTGGGCGGCCCTTCCTCACCAGTGCCCATGGGCATCCCCATGTGCCTTTGCTGGGTGAGTTGCCCTTTGCCTCGGCCGCGATGTTCGACCTGGGCGTTTATTTCACCGTGGTGGGCAGCACGCTGCTGACCATTTCGGTGTTGGGTTCAGCCAGCCAGGAAGGTGCGGCACCTTCTGCTTCCACTGGGAGTGCGACATGAGCATGGAATTTCTTTTGGCCACGGGGATTGGACTGGTGACCGCCTGCGGCATATACCTGTTGCTGCGCGGGCGCACCTTTCCCGTCGTGCTGGGTTTGTCCCTGATCGGTTACGCGGTGAACGTGTTCATCTTCGTGATGGGGCGCCTCTGGACCGATGCTCACCCCATCCTGGTGGGCCATGAGTTGGTCGCCGACCCCTTGCCCCAGGCCTTGGTGTTGACGGCGATTGTGATCGGGTTTGCCACCACCGGTTTTGTGATTGAACTGGCATTGCGCAGTCGGCACGAGTCGGGCAGTGACCATGTCGATGGGCACGAGCCCGGCCACGCAGTGGGTTATACGCCCGCGGATTCCCGTGCCGTGCGTGGTCAGGGAGGGCAAGCTTGATGCTGGACGCCTTGACCAGTTTTTGGGGCCAACATGCCCCGGTGTTGTCGGTGCTGTTGCCGTCCTTCACGGCCATGGCGTTACTGCTGCTGGGTGATCACAACGGCATGTCGGCCCAAGGCGGCGGGCATGGTGGTGTGACCCGGCTGCGATGGCGTCGGCGTTTGAGCCTGGGCTCGGTGCTGTTGGGCTTGTGGATGGCCGCATCTCTGGTGTGGCGCGCACAGGGCGGTGAGTTGATGGTGTACGAGCTGGGTGAATGGCCAGCGCCTTTCGGCATCGTGATGGTGGTGGACCGCCTGTCCGCGCTGATGGTGCTGCTCACCTACATCGTGGCCGTGCCGGTGCTGTGGTATGCCACGGGCGGGTGGGACACCCGGGGTCGGCACTTCCATGCCATCTTCCAGTTCCAGTTGATGGGCCTGTGTGGCGCCTTCCTCACTGGCGATTTGTTCAACCTGTTCGTGTTTTTCGAGGTGTTGCTGATCGCATCTTACGTGCTGCTGTTGCACGGCCAGGGGCGCGAACGGTTGCGCATGGGCATGCACTACGTGGTGCTGAACCTGACGGCCTCGGGCTTGTTCCTGATTGGCTTGGCCATGGTGTACTCCGTGACCGGTACCTTGAACATGGCCGACGTCGCCTTGCACGTGGCTCGGCTCGATGTCGATGCACTGTGGCTGGGCCAGTCCGCCGCCTTGATTTTGCTGGTGGTTTTTGGCCTCAAGGGCGCGTTGGCGCCTTTGTACTTCTGGCTGCCGGGCACTTACGCGGCGGCCAGCGCCCCCGTGGCGGCCCTGTTCGCCATCATGACCAAGGTCGGGGTGTACAGCATCATCCGGGTGCACTGGGTGATCTTTGGGGTGGACGCCGGGCCAGCTTCTTTGACTGTCGCGTCTTGGTTGTTGCCGGCGGCGTTGTTGACCAGTGCCTTGGGGGTGCTCGGTGCGCTGGCCTCACACAGCCTGAACCGCCTGGTGGCCTACCTGACGGTGTCTTCAGTGGGCACCATCCTCGCGGGTGTGGGCCTGTTCACGCCCGAAACGTTGTCCGCCGCGATGTACTACACACTGCACAGCACGGTGGTCATTGCAGGGCTGTTTCTGTTCGTCGAACTGATTGCCAGCCAGCGCGGTGCGATGTACGACAAACTGCAGCCTGCGCCTGCCGTGCGTGAGCCGGTGTTGCTGGGTGTAATGATGCTGTTTGGCGCGGCCTCGGCCGCCGGTCTGCCCCCGTTGCCCGGTTTCCTTGGCAAGCTGATGATTCTGGAGAGTTCGGCTGGTTTGGCCGCGCAGCCTTGGGTTTGGACGGTGGTGTTGGTGGTCGGCTTTCTCACCATCGTCGGCCTGGCCCGCGCGGGTGTGGTGGTGTTCTGGCACGTGCAGCCCGATGGTGCCGACAACGCCGCCGGCAGCAGCGCCAAACTCCTGTCCGCACCGCTGATGTTCATGGCCGTCACGGTGGCCATGGCCGTGTTGGCATCGCCCATCAAGCGTTACACCGATGCTTTGGCTCAACAATTGACCGACAAGGCGGGTTATGCCCAGGCGGTCCTGCAACGCCAGGGTGGGGCGGAATTGCGCACCACGGTGCCTTACGACGGTCGGCGTGGGCCGATTGAGCGAACCCCACCCGAGGTGAGCGCCCCGAGTGTTTCAGAGGAGCCCCGCCAGTGAAGTCGATGAACCTGCCTTCTTCTGCCACAGCGTCACCCACTGGCTGGCGCAAGGTGTTTCCGCACCCGGTGCTCTCGCTGCAACTGGGCATCACTTGGATGGTGTTGTCGCACAGTGTGGCGTTGGTGCACTGGCTGTCTGCCTTGCTGATCGCGTGGCTGGTGCCACGCTTGTTGGCCCCCTTTTTGGGGGATGCGAGCCGCCTTCATTGGCCATCGCTGGTGCGGCTGTTGTTGGTGGTGTTGTGGGACATCGTGATTTCCAACATCGCGGTGGCTCGCCTCACTTTGGGGTCCATGGCCAAACCGCAACCGGCTTGGCTGCGAGTGCCCTTGGCCACTCGGCACCCTCGGGTGAACGCGTTATTTGCCAGCATCATCACCACGACGCCGGGCACCGTGTCCATGACGATCGACGAACAACGTGGTGAGATTCTGGTCCACGCCCTGAACTGCGACGATGCGCAGGCCATGGTCCGCGACATGAAAGAGCGTTACGAGCAGCCGCTGCTGGCCATCTTCCGGGTCGATCTGGAACAGGCGCCCACATCCGCGAAGGGGCAATCATGAGCAGCTTTCTCGATTTTTCCCTGAATGTGGGGATTGTGGTGGTGGCGTTCGCCGTGCTTTTGTGTGGCTGGCGTTTGCTCAAGGGCCCCGAAATTGCCGATCGCATTCTGGCGCTGGACACGCTCTACATGGGCATGGTGGCGCTGATCATTTTGTTGGACATCCGCTGGGACACCGAACTGCTGTTTGAAGCTGCGCTGCTGGTGGCGATGATGGGTTTTGTGTCCACCGTGGCGTTGGCGCGCTACCTGACCCGTGGCGACGTGGTCGAGTGATGCAATACAGGAGACGATGATGACCGCAATCCTTGAAAATGTCGCCGGCGTGCTGATTCTGGTCGCCTCATTCTTTTTGCTGGTGGGCGCCATTGGTTTGGTGCGCTTTCCCGATTTCTACATGCGCTTGCATGCCCCCACCAAGGCCTCCACCTTGGGCGTGGGTGGGGTGTTGATCGCGTCCATGCTGGTGACTTTCTCGCAAGGGCGTCCCGGCATTGCGGAGCTGCTGATCACGCTGTTCGTGTTCGTGACGGCACCGGTGTCGGCCAACCTGCTGGCTCAGGCCGCCTTGCACCTGAAGGTGAAGTCCAAAGCGCCGCTACCGCGCGATGCGGTGCCCGAGCGGCGCTAAAAGTGAAAAGGTGGGGCAGGATCAGGCGCAGCCGCAGGCATCGGGCAGGTTGTAGAACCGCTTGATGCCTTCCCAGGCTTGTTCGGGGGCGTCCACGTACTCGAACAGTTTCAGGTCTTCTTCTGAAATGGCGCCTTCTTCGACCAGCACGTCGAAGTTGATCAGGCGTTTCCAGTAGTCGGTGCCGAACAGAAAAATCGGCACCGGCTTGGCTTTTTTGCACTGCACCAGCGTCAGCACCTCGAACAGTTCATCGAGTGTGCCGAAGCCGCCTGGGAAGGCCACCAGGGCCTTGGCACGCATCAGGAAGTGCATCTTCCGCAGCGCGAAGTAGTGGAACTTGAAGCACAGCTCCGGGCTGATGTAGGGATTGGGCTCCTGCTCGTGCGGCAACAGAATGTTGAGGCCGACGTTCAGCACGCCCCGGTCGTGCGCGCCCCGGTTCGCGGCCTCCATGATGCCAGGTCCACCGCCGGTGGCAATGTAAAGCTGGTCCTCCTTCGGGCAGCCTTGGCTGTAATCCGCCACCAGTTGTGCGAAGCGGCGCGACTGGTCGTAGTAATGAGCATTGCGCACCATCGCTTCAGCCTTGCGAATGGCGGTGGCATCGCCGCTGGCCTGTGCCTGCTCCAGTTGTTGCTGTGCCAAAGCCGGTTCGCGGAATCGGGCGCTGCCAAACACCACGATGGTGTTGTCGATGCCCAGATCGCTTTGGGCCAAGTCGGGCTTGAGCAGTTCGAGCTGGAATCGGATGCCCCGTGTCTCGCGGCGCAGCAGAAATTCGGAATCGGCGAACGCCAGGCGGTAGGCGTCGGGGGTCAGGCGCTGGGTGCCGTCGGAGGTGAGATGCATTTCGACCGAGGCATCTGCCAGGCGGCCACTTTGGATGTTGTGGATGTTGTTCTGTTCCATAGCGTTTGAAAGTGCGGGCAACAAAAAAAGGCTCCGCAGAGCCTTTTAGAGAGAGGTGAAGCGCAAAACGTTCAGACGCGTTTGCGGTATTCGCCGGTGCGGGTGTCGATTTCGATGCGATCGCCCTGGTCCACGAACAGCGGCACCGGGACTTCAAAGCCGGTGGCGATCTTGGCGGGCTTGAGCACCTTGCCCGAGGTGTCGCCCTTGACGGCGGGTTCGGTCCAGGTGATTTCACGCACCACGCTGGTGGGCAGTTCCACCGAGATGGCCTTGCCTTCGTAGAACACCACTTCCACGGACATGCCGTCTTCGAGGTAGTTCAGGGCGTCGCCCATGTTTTCGGCTTCGACTTCGTACTGGTTGTAGTCCGCGTCCATGAACACGTACATCGGGTCGGCGAAGTAGGAGTAGGTGCACTCCTTGTGATCCAGGATGATCTGGTCCATCTTGTCGTCGGCCTTGAACACCACTTCGGTGCCGA
>CAZSZN010000031.1:0-20471 GCA_964610405.1 uncultured Macromonas sp.
CGCTGCCGCCACCGAGGCGTTGCTGCCCTTGCCGCCCGGCCCCACCGAAAAGCCGCGCCCTTGCAGCGTTTCACCCCGCAAGGGTGCGCGTTCGGCGTGCGACGTCAGGTCGGCGTTCCAGCTGGCGATGGATACCACGTCAGGCGATGCGGTCATCGGTGTCTCCGTGGCGGGCGTCACAGCCCGTAACCCATGGACTGCGGCAGCCACAGCACGATCTGCGGGAACAGCGACATGGCCAGCACCAGCCCCAGCAGCATCACCAGGAACAGCCAGCCTTCACGCAGCATGTCCTTGATGGGTATGCGCGTGAGCGCGTTGGTGACGAACAGCAGCATGCCGAACGGCGGGGTGATGAGGCCCACCATCATGTTGACGACGATGAGCACGCCGAAGTGCACCAGGTCCACACCCACGGCCTTGACGGCGGGCAGCAGCATGGGCACGAAGACCAGCAGCATCACGGCGGTGTCCAGGAAGCAGCCCAGGATGAGGAACACCACGTTCACCATCAGCAGGAAGGCCACTTGGCTCAGGTCTTGTTCGGCCACCCACTGCGCCAGCGCCTGCGGCACGCCTTCGGCGGTGAAGGCGTAGTTCAGCATGAAGGCGCCCGCGATGATGAGCGTGATGACCGCGCTGGAGCGGGTGGATTCCAGCACCACGCCGCCCAACGAACGCCAGGTGAGCGCGCGGTAGCAAAGGCCCGCCAGCACCAGGGCATGCAGGGCCGCCACGGCAGCCGCTTCGGTGGGCGTGAAGGCACCGCTGTAGATGCCACCCAGCAGCACCACGGGCAACGACAGGGGCAGCGCGCCGCGCCACAGCACGGCGGGCCAGTCTTTCAGCGGCACGGGTTCGTCGCGCGGCATGTTGCGCCGCGTGGCAATGATGTGCACTGACACCATCAATACCCCAGCCATCAGCAGTCCTGGCACGATGCCACCCAGGAACAGCGCACCCACCGAGGTGCCCGACACCAGCGCGTAGATGACCAGCGGAATGGACGGCGGGATGATGGGCCCGATGGTGGCGCTGGCCACCACCACGGCACCGGCAAAGCCGGGCGAGTATTCGGGCTTCTTGAGCATCTGCTTGATGGTCACCAGGCCGGGGCCCGCGGCGTCGGCGATGGCGCTGCCGCTCATGCCGGAAAACACCACGCTCACCAGGATGTCCACCTGCGCCAGCCCGCCGCGCAGGCGGCCGACGAGGATGCGGCAGAAGTCGAAAATGCGTTCGCTCACCGTGCCTGCGTTCATGATGTTGGCTGCCAGGATGAACAGCGGCACGGCCAGCAGCACGTAGCTGTTGTACATGCCGTTGAGCACCTGTTCGGCGGCCAGCCCCATGTCTTGCCTGGTGACGGCCAGGTAGGCCACACCGCTGAGCAGCATGGTGAAGCCGATGGGCGCGCGCAGCAGCATGCCTGCGCACAACACGGCCAGCAGGGTCCAGAGTCCCAGGGTCATTCTTCTTCTCCGTGCCCGCGCAGGGCGCGCCAGGCCATCCAGCCGTAGCGGACCACCACCGCCGCCAGCATCACCACAAAGGGCAGGAACACCCACATGAAGGGCAGGCCCAGCACGGGCGTGCCTTCGCGTTGCATGAACTTCACGTAGTCCCAGCTGCCGGGCAGCGCCATGGCGGCCAGCACCGCCAGCAGCAGGCTGCCCAGCACGCGCATGGCGCGCCGCAGGTGCGGCCCCACGCTTTGGTAGACCAGGTCGAACACCACATGCTCACGCGGCTTGACCATGAAGGCGCTGGCCCAGAGGATGACCCACACGTACAGGATCACGGCCAGCTCGTCCGTCCAGGGCAGGGGGCGCCCAAAGCCGAAGCGGGCCGTGATCTGCACCAGGAACACCAGGAACAGGCACGTGAAGAGCGCGCCGCCGATCCAGTCGGCGGCTCTTTGCAGCCAGCGTTGCATGTGCGCTTATTTCGTGTTGTTGATGCGCTCCAGCAGCCCCTTCGGCCACGCCTTGGCGATGTCCGACTGTGCATACGCTGCCTGCACCGACTTGCGGAAGGCGTCCACGTCGGGCGTGGTCACCTGCAGGCCCTGCTGCTTGAAGAAGTCCACGATCTGGGCCTCTTCCTTGATGCGGTTTTCGTTGTTGTACGCGGCGGCGGCGCGGGCGGCGGCCTTCACCTTGTCGCGCTGTGCGGGCGTCATCGCGTTCCAGCTCTTGTTGGAGATGGCGATGAAGATGCCGTCCACCAGGTGGTTGGTCAGCACCAGTTGCTTTGTCACCTCGTAGAACTTGGCGGCGCGCACCGTGGGCAGCGGGTTGTCCTGGCCGTCGATGGTGCCGGTCTTCAGGCCCAGGTACACCTCGCCAAAGGCCAGCGGCGTGGCGGTGGCACCCAGCGCTTCACCCAGGAACAGCCATTCCTTGGAGCCCGGCATGCGCAGCTTCACGCCTTTCAGGTCGGCCGGGGTCTTGACGTTGCGAGCCTCGCGCAGGTTCACCTGGCGCGTGCCCAGGTAAATGGGCGACAGCACGGTCACGTCCATCTTCTCGGAGACGAGCTTGTACAGCTCCTCGCCAATGGGGCCGTTGAAGACCTTCTGCTGGTGGTCCGGGTCGCGGATGATGTAGCCCGCCGTGAAGATGGAGAACTCAGGCACCAGCTTGGCGATGTCGAACGCCGAGATGGACGACAGCTCCAGGTTGCCGCGCGCCATGGCAGCGGGCTCGGTGCCCTGCTTGAACAGCGCGGCGTTCAGGTTGATCTGCACGTCGAACTCGCCGGGCGCGCTCTTGTCCAGCGAGTCCTTGAACACCGTCCACATCTTGCCGTGCCAGTCGTCGGCCACGGCGGGGGTGGAAATGCGCAGCGGGATCTTGCTCTGTGCCTGCGCGGGCAGGGCCACGGCGCCCAGCAGGGCGGTGGCCGCGGTGGCGGCCAGCAGGCCGCGGCGGAAGAGGGAAGTGGTCATGGCGGTTGTCTCCTGTCGTTGGGGGTGGGAAAACGTGAGGGCTCAATCATGGGCCGGATCGAGGCCCAGCGCCAGCAGGCGCCGGTGCAGTTCGGCCTGTTCGCTGCCGGCCAGGGCCACCAGCGGCGGGCGCACCCGCAGCCAGCTTGCCTGGCCGTCGCGTTCGGCCATCACGCCCTTGAGCGCGGGCATGAGCGAAAAACCTTCAAAAATGGCCAGCAGGTCTTTCACACGTTGCTGGTCGCGTGCGGCGGTGGGGGCGTCGGGCTGGGTGACCAGGCGGTGCACCAGCCGGGGTACGAAGTTGGCCAGGCCGCTGATGGCGCCGGTGCTGCCCAGGCGGCCCAGGGTCTGCAGGTCGGGCTCGAAGCCCACGTACACCGTCAGCGGCGGCATGAAGGCGTTGGCCAGCCCCACGGAATGGGCCTGGTCGCAGGCGCTGTCCTTGATGCCTGCGATGGTGTCGGGGTAGAGCTTGAGCAGCGTGCCGATGACGTTGTGCGACAGACCCACACCCGCCACCTGGGGGATGTGGTACAGGTACAGGCGCAGACGCGGGTCGGCCACGCGGTCGATGACCCAGCGGTAGGCGTCGATGATGCCCTGGTCGGACACGCCCTTGAAGAAGAAGGGCGGCAGCACCAGGCAGCCGTGCACGCCCAGCTCCACCGCGTGGCGCGTCAGGGTCACCGTTTCCGATGGCGCGGCGCAGCTGGTGGAGACCATGATGCGGTCGGCCGGCACGCCGCGCGCCACCAGCGCTTCCACGGCGGCCATGCGCTCGGCCATGGAGAACGAAGGGCCTTCGCCCGTGGTGCCAAAGGCGGTCACGCCGCCGCAGCCGGCGTCCAGCAGCTTCAGGGCGTGGGCGGCAAAGGCGTCGTGGTCGATGTCCAGCGACTCGGTCAGGGGGGTCAGCATCGCGGGCCAGATGCCGCGAAACGCGTTTTGGTGGGCAGAGGTCATGTGGGTGTGTCCAGGGGTTCAGATGTCCAGGGCAGCGGTGGGCGTGGCAGCCCCAGCACGCGGCGGTGGGCGCTTTCGATGTGGTGCGTCAGCCGCTCGGCGACGGCGGCGGTGTCGCGCCGTCGCATGGCTTCGATGAACCACAGGTGCTCCTCCATGGCGGCCAGCAGGACGTCGGCCGACAGGCTGGAGCTTTCGAACTTGATGAGGCGCACCCGCAGGCTGTTGATGCGGTAGGCCTCCGAGATGAGGTCGTTGCCCATCGCGTCGATCATGTGCTCGTGCAGGCCCCAGTCCACCTGGGTGGCTTCGGCCAGCAGGGCTTCGTCGATGGGGCCGCTGTGCGCACGGCGCACGATGGAGAGGTGTTCTGCCTCGATGCTTTCCAGCTCGGCGTCGCTGGCCTGGGTGGTGAAGCGCACGGCGGCTTCGCGTTCCAGCAGCAGGCGCAGCTCAAACGCGTTCTTGATGAGCTTGACGTCCACGTTGGCCACCTGCAGGCCGCGCTGCGGCACGGTGTGCAGCAGGCCTTCGGCCTCCAGGCGCGGAATGAGCTCGCGCACCGCACCCAGCGGCATGCCCAGCAGCTGCATCAGCTCCCGCTGCGAAATGAACTGCCCCGGGCGGATGTGCGCCTGCATGATCTGCTGGCGGAAGTTTTCGTAGGCCTGGGCGCGCAGGCTGGGCGCGCGCTGTGCGGGGGCGGTTGTGCTCATGCCTGTTCCTCCAGCCACACGCCCTTGCGCAGCAGCAGGTTGCCGTAGGGGCGCTGCTCGCCCGAGCGCAGGATCACAAACGCCCTGGCCGCTGCTTCGTAGAAGGCGTGCCGTTCCACGGGCACCGGCGCGGCCAGCCCGGCGTCCTGCAGCTGCTGCGTGAATGCCTGCACCGGCGGGGGCACCGCCTGCGGGTTGCCCACCACCGCCATGCAGCGGGCCGGGTCGGGTTCAAAGTCGTCCACCGGCAGCAGTGCCAGCACCGCGCGCAGCACGGCCGGGGCGTCGGCGCCGGGCAGTTCCACCAGGCGCGCACCACCCTGCACCGCTACGCGCGCCGAGGGGAAGTTGGCGTCTACGATGGCCACATCGTCACCATGCCCCATGCTGGCCAGGGCGTGCAGCGCATCAGGGGTGAGCAGCGGGGGCAGGTGCTTGAGCATGACTAGGGTTTTCACTGGTTTCAGACTGACATGTTAGTTAGAAAATAGCTGACAGTTTACTGGTGGAAACCCTGAAATGCACTTTTCCTTCATGAGCCAGGTGGCGGGCGGTCTGCGCGTCGGCCTGGGTGGCGCGGCGTTGGGCAACCTGTTCACGCCGGTGGCCAACGCCGACGTCCGCACCCTGCTGCAAGCCGCCTGGGACGACGGCTGCCGCAGTTTCGACACCGCGCCGCACTATGGGCACGGCCTGTCTGAGCGCCGCATCGGCGATGCGCTGCGCCCGCACCCGCGCGACGGCTGGTGCCTTTCCAGCAAGGTGGGCCGCCTGCTCACCCCCTGCCAGAACGTGCCGCGCGAACAGCACGCCTACGTGGACGGCCTGCCCTTCGTGCAGCACTGGGACTACAGCGCCGCCGGCACGCGCCGCAGCGTGGAAGACAGCCTGCAGCGCCTGGGCCTGGCCCGGCTGGACTTGGCTTATGTGCACGACATGGACGCCGCCACGCACGGCGAACGCGCGCCGCAGGTGCTGCGCCAGGTGTTGGAAGAAACCCTGCCCACCTTGCGTGCCTTGCAGCGCGAAGGCCTGGTGGGCGCCGTTGGCCTGGGCGTGAACGACCATGCCGTGGTGCTGGAAGTGCTGCGCCACGCCGACCTGGACGCCCTGTTGCTGGCTGGCCGCTACACCCTGCTGGACCACGCCGCCCTGCCCGCGTTGCTGCCCGAGTGCCAGCGCCGGGGCGTGCGGCTGGCGCTGGGCGGGCTGTTCAACTCCGGATTGTTGGCGCGCGGCACGCGGCAGGGTCCGGCCAGCTTCAATTACGCGCCCGCCGCCAGCGCCTGGGTGGAGCGCACAGCGCGCATCGAAGCGGTGTGCGATGCCCATGGTGTGCCCCTGCGTGCTGCCGCCCTGCAGTTTGCCCAGGCCCACCCCGCCGTGGACCTGCTGGTGCTGGGTGCCCGCCACGTGGACGAGTGGCGCGATGGCCTCGCCATGCTGCGCCATCCCATCCCCGCTGCCTTCTGGGAAGACTTGCGCCGCCAAGGTCTGTTGCCTGACGACGCACCCACGCCATGACGAACACGCCCGCCCCCGTCATCGACGCCCACTTCCACGCCTGGCAGCTCAGCCGTGGCGACTACGGCTGGCTCACCCCCGCGCTGGCCCCTATCTACCGCGACGTGGCCGTGCCCGACTGGCGCGCTCAAAGCCAGCCGCACGGTGTGAGCGCCGCCGTGCTGGTGCAGGCCGCGCCCACCGAGGCCGAGACCGCCTTCCTGCTGGCGCAGGCAGACGCGCAACCCGAAGTCCTGGGTGTGGTGGGCTGGGTGGACTGGCTGGCGCCTGACGCCCCAGACCGCATTCACACCCTGGCCCGCCACCCCAAGCTCAAGGGCCTGCGCCCCATGCTGCAAGACATGGCCGACCCCGACTGGATCCTGCAGCCTGCGCTGGACGCCTGCCTGCACGCCATGGCCGATGCCGGGTTGGTGTTCGACGCTCTGGTGAAGCCGGTGCACCTGCCCCGGTTGCTCGAACTTGCGCGGCGCCACCCAGGCCTGAAGGTGGTGATCGACCACGCCGCCAAACCCGACATTGCCCACGGCCAGTGGCAGCCTTGGGCGGATGGCATGGCGCAACTCGCGCAGGAGACGCCCTTTGCCTGCAAGCTCTCGGGCCTGCTCACCGAATGTGGCCCGAACCCCGCGCCCCATGCCGCCCGCCGTTGGGCGCAGCACGTGATTGACGTTTTCGGCCCTGGCCGGGTGATCTGGGGTAGCGACTGGCCCGTGCTGGAGCTGGCCGCCACCTATGCCGGCTGGTGGCGCGAAACCCACACCCTCCTGTCGCCGCTGTCCCCGGCCGAACGCGATGCCATCCTGGGCGGCAACGCCGCCCGCGTGTACCAGCTATCCCTTCAACGAACCTGAAACCCCGCAAACCATGAGCCCAACCCACCCCAGCGTCAGCGAACGCCTTGCCCATTCCCTGCCCCAGGACCACGAACGCGCCACCCTGCTCGGGCGGCTTTGGCTGCCCGGCACCGGCGCCCTGCCCGTCACCCTGCACCAGGGCCAGTTGCTGGACCTGTCGCCGCTGGCTCCCACCAGCAGCCAGTTGCTGGAGCTTGAAAGCCCGGCTCAGGCCATCGCACAGGCCGTGGCGGGCGGTGCGCTGCGCGCCGTGGCTCACATGGATGCCGCCCTGGCCAACAGCGACGAGGACCACCGCAACCCCGCCCTGCCCTGGCTGCTGGCGCCGTGCGACCTCCAGGTGGTCAAAGCCAGCGGTGTCACCTTCGTGGCCAGCATGCTGGAGCGCGTGATCGAGGAGCAGGCGCGCGGCGACGCCAGCCGCGCCGATGGCATCCGCCGCGAGCTGTACGCCATCCTGGGCGACAACCTGGGCGCCATCGTGCCCGGCTCCGCCGAGGCGGCCGAGGTCAAGCGCGTGCTGTTGGCGCGCGGCGCCTGGTCGCAGTACCTGGAAGTGGGCATCGGGCCCGACGCCGAGATTTTCACCAAGGCCCCAGTGTTGGCGGCGGTGGGCAGCGGCGCGCACGTGGGCGTGCACCCGGGCTCCGACTGGAACAACCCCGAACCCGAAATCGTGTTGGCCGTGAACAGCCGTGGCCAGACGCTGGGCGCGGCTCTGGGCAACGACGTGAACCTGCGCGACTTCGAAGGCCGCAGCGCC
Organism: uncultured Macromonas sp.; assembly: GCA_964610405.1. Lineage (GTDB taxonomy): Bacteria > Pseudomonadota > Gammaproteobacteria > Burkholderiales > Burkholderiaceae_C > CAZGDZ01. The sequence goes on from CAZSZN010000031.1 coordinate 7,777, forward strand.
CTGCTGCTGGGCAAGGCCAAGGACAACAACGGCTCATGCGCCATCGGGCCCTTCATTCGCCTGTTTGACGCACACTTCGGCATCGACGACGTGCGCCACTGCACCCTGGCGCTGGAGGTGGACGGCCCCGAAGGCTTCAACTGGCGCGGCTCGGGCCACATGGGCACCATCAGCCGCGACCCGCTGGACCTGGTGGGCCAGGCCATCAACGCCAACCACCAGTACCCCGACGGCTTCATGCTCTTCCTGGGCACCATGATCGCGCCCACGCAAGACCGGCGCGGCGCGGGCCAGGGCTTCACGCACGAGGTGGGCGACCGCGTGTGCGTGTCCACCCCGCGCCTGGGCACGCTGGTCAACCGCGTACGCCACTCGTGCGACGTGGCGCCGTGGACTTACGGGATTGCCGCGCTGATGCGGCAGCTGGGTGCAGGCGGTTGAAGGCGGTGCACTTCAGCCGTCGAAATTTTCAGACAAGCGCTGGTGGTGTGGCAAATCCACCACCAGTGCAAAGTCCGCGTAGCTCATGCCCGACAGCCCTTGGGGCGTGCCGTGCTGGCGCAGGTGGCTCAGAGACGCCTCCACCGCCCGCGCCGCGTTGAACAGCGCCGTCACCGCGAAGAAGACGAGCGAGAAACCCATGGCCCGCAACTCGGTGGCGGTCAGCGCTTGCGCCGGGGTGCCGTCCACGATGGACACCACTTTCGGTCCAGGCACGCGGCGCGCCACGGCCTCCACTTCCGCCACCGTCTTGATGCCGTCCACGAACACCAGGTCCACCCCCGTGTTTTGCCAGCGCAGGGCTCGATCCACCGCCGCATCCAGCCCCAAGGCGGGCAAGGCATCGGTGCGGCCGATCACGAGCAGGGGATCGGTGCCCCGCGCCTGCAAGGCACAGCGCAGCCGGCGTTCGTTTTCCCGGGCATCCATCAGGCGGATGCCTGCCATTTGCCCGCATCGTTTGGGTGCCACCTGGTCCTCCAGGTGTATCGCCGCCACGCCGGCTTGCACGTACTCGCGAACCGTGCGCTCGATGTTCGACGGCCCGCCATAGCCGGTGTCGGCGTCCGCCACCACCGGAATGTCCACCGCGCGCACCATGTCGCGCGCGTGGGTGGTCATCTCGGTCTGCGTGAGCAAGCCGATGTCGGGTTGCCCCAACCGCGCGGCGGTGGCCCCGAAGCCCGTCATGTACACCGCCCCAAAGCCGGCCCGTTCAACCAGCCGGGCTGACAGGGCGTCGTAGGCGCCCGGTGCCTGCACGATGTCGCCCTGGTTCAATAAGCGCCGCAAACGGACGGCGGGGTGCTCTTGCGTCATGAAAGGTCAATTCATCATCAGCCCGCCATCGATATTGATGGCTTGCCCAGTCATGTAATCGGCCGCAGGAGACGCCAGGTACAGCGCCAGCCCGGCCACATCTTCGGGTTGCTGGGGGCGCCCCATGGGAATGGCCGCCACCCGCTGGCGCCAGGCTTCCCCTTCGGCCACACCTTGCAGGGCGGTCCAATCGCGGTCCATCCGTTTCCACATGTCGGTGTCGACCAACCCTGGACACAACGCGTTGACCGTGATGTCCGGCGCCAGCGTGATGGCGGCGGACTGCGTCAGGCTGATCACGGCGGCCTTGCTGGCCCGGTAGGGGGCGATCAAGGCTGCGATGGGCCCCGCACCACTGCGCCCGGCAATGGACGCCATGGTGAGGATCTTGCCGCGCGGCCGACCGGCGGCGAGCGGTGGTTGCAGGCGCATGGCCTGGGCTGCGGCCTGCAGCGACAGGAAACAGCCTTTCACATTCACCGCCAGCATGCGATCCCAGTCGTCCGCCTCCAGCGCCAACAGCGGTTTGACTTGCACGATGCCAGCGTTGCACACCATCACATCCAGTCGTCCGAAGGACTCCACGGTTTGCGCCACCAGGCGCGTGCTGTCGGCAGTGCTGGTGACGTCGGCGCACACCGCCAGGGCCTGCGTACCGAGCCCTCGCACCTCTTGAGCCACGGCCTCAACGGCGGCCTGGTTCACATCGGATACCACGACCGCGCGGGCCCCATGCTCGGCAAAGGCCAGGGCCAAGCCCCGACCGATGCCTTGCCCCGCACCGGTGATGGCGACGACCAGCCCGCTCATTGGCCGCGAATGGTCTTGAGCTCGTTGAACACCATGTTCAACGCCTCGTCACCGATGGACTTGCCGTGCCGCTCGTAGATGACTTTGGATTTCTCGCGAATGCGCGCCATCTCGGTCGGTGCAATTTCATTGACCATCATGCCTTTGGACCGCAGGTTGGCCACGCTCTTGTCGCCCAATTCGCGGTTGGCGCGGCGCTGGTCGGCACGGCCCTCCACGGCACACTCTTTGAGCACCGCTTGCTCTTGCGCTGACAAGGTGTCCCAGATTTTCTTGGAGAACAACACCAGCGTCGGGCTGTACGCATGCTTGGTGAGGGTCAAGTACTTCTGCACCTCGTAGAACTTCATGTTCTCAATGTTGGTGTATGGGTTTTCTTGACCATCGACCGTGCGGGTTTCCAACGCGGAGTACACCTCGGAGAACGCCATCGGCACCGCATTGCTGCCCAGGGTCTTGAAGGTGTCGAGGAAGATGTTGTTCTGCATCACCCGCATCTTCACGCCTTCAAAATCTTCGAGCTTGGTGATCGGGCGTTTGGAATTGGTGGTGTGGCGGAAACCGTTCTCCCACCACGCCAGGTTGACGGCGCCCACGGCCGGCAGCTTGGCGGCAAACCAGTCGCCCACTTTGCCGTCGAGCACTTGGTCGGCTTCCTTTTCGTTGTTGAACAGGAAGGGCAGGTCGAACACGCCCAGCGCGGGCACGATGCTGGTCAGGGGCGCGGTGGAGGTCAGCACCATGTCGAGCGAGCCCGTGCGGACTTGCTGGGTCGCGGTCAAGTCGTTGCCTAAGGCCCCGTCCCAGTAGGCCTGGATCTTCATCTTGCCGCCGGTTTTGGCCAAGGTGCAGGTACCCATCTTGGCCAGACCGTTGCCCATGGGGTGCTCTTTGCTGACGCCGTTGGAGACGCGGAAGTTGCGCTCCTGGAATTGGGCCTGCGCGGCCCCGGTGGCCAGCACTGCAGCGGCGATCGCAGCCAAACGGCCGAGGGTTTTGGGTGTGAAACGCATGTGTTTGTCTCCTGTCAAAAAATCACATCAACCACTTCAATGGCACCAGCACCAGTGCCGGGAACAGCACCAGCAGCAACAGCACCGCCAACTCGGCCCACAAAAATGGCCAAAGTCCTTTCATGAGATCGCTCATGGAAATTTTGGAAATGCCGCAGATCACGTTGAGCACGATGCCCACGGGCGGCGTGATGAGGCCGATCGCGTTGTTCATGATGAACAGCACGCCGAAGTACACCGGGTCGATGCCCGCTTGCTTGACGATCGGCATCAGCACCGGGGTGAGGATCATCAGCGTGGGTGCGAAGTCGAGCGCGGTGCCCACCACGACCACCAACACCATGATGACGAACATCAACAGGATGGGGTGCTCCATGAACGGTGAGAGCAACGCTGCCACCTGGTTCGGCACATCGGACACAGTGATCAACCAGCCGGACACCAGGGCGGCCGCAATCAGAAACACCACCACCGAAGTGCTTTTCGCTGCGCTGACCAGCAGCGGGTAGAGCTGACGCAGCGGCAACTCCCGGTACACGAACGTGCCGACGACAAAGGCGTAAACACAGGCGGCCACCCCGGCTTCGGTGGGCGTGAAGATGCCGAACTTCAACCCTCCAATGATCCCCAGGGGCATCAACAGTGCCCAGATTCCGTCCACGCCGGCGTGCAGGCGTGAGGACATGTCTTGCCTTGGCAGCACGCTGACCCGGTCCTTGCGGGCCACCCACAGCCAGGTGAGCAGCAGGGCCAGTCCCATCATCAGACCCGGGAAAATGCCCGCCAGGAACAACTTGCCGATGGACACGTTGCCGATCACCCCGAACACGATCAAGCCGATGGACGGTGGAATGACCGGCGCGATCACGCCCCCGGCCGCGATCAACCCCGACGCTCGGGGAACGTCGTAGCCTGCCTTGCGCATCATCGGAATCAGCAGGGCGCCAATGGCCGCAGCGTCGGCCGCTGCGCTGCCCGAGATGGCGGCCATCATCACGCAAGCAAAGATCGCGACGATGCCCAGACCACCTTGGATGTGCCCAACCCATGCGAGTGCAAAGTTGACGATCCGCTTGGAAATGCCCCCAGCGTTCATCAACTCACCGGCCAGCATGAAGAAGGGAATGGCCAACAGCGGGAAGCTGTCTGCGCCTTCAATCAGCTTCTGGGAAAAAATGGTGGTGTCGATCTGGCCTTGAAGGAGCATCAACGCGGCCCCGCAGACCAGCAAGGCAAAGGCAACCGGCAAACCCAGTGCCATGGAGCCCAGCAAGGAAAAAGCGAACACGGCGAGCGTCATGCGCGGGCTCCCGGTGTGGTGTGGGCCTGTGGCTCTTCCGTTTCGGCCACGCGAACCAGTCGTGGTCGTGAATGCGCCCGCTGGCCACGCGAAACAGGGTGTGCAGTGCCTGGATGGCGATCGCCACGCTGGTCAGGTAGCCGACCCCAAACACCCAGATCATGGACAGCCCGGTGACGGGTGCCATCGTGGTGGCGTTGACTTCGTGCTGGCGCCAGGTACCCCAAAAGAGCATGGCGCAACACAGCAAAATCAAACTCTGGGCGATGGTCAGGCACACCAGCTTGCCAGGCCGGGGCAGCTTCGCCACCAAGGCGTCCATGCCCAGGTGGGAGCCGTCACGCATCGCCACCACTGCGCCAATGAAGGTGAGCCAGACGAAGAAATACCGGGACAACTCTTCCGACACATCAATGCCGGAATTGAACACATAGCGCAGCACCACGTTGCCAAACACCATCAACACCATGCCGAGCAGCAGGGTGGCCAGCACCGCTTCTGCCACTTTGAAGAGGCGGTCGATCACAGAATCTTCCCCGGGTTGAGCAGGCCCGATGGGTCAATGGCGGCCTTGATGGTGCGCATGAGCTCGATTTCTGCGGCGCTGCGGGCGTGCCCGAGCCAACGCTTTTTGGCCAGGCCAATGCCGTGTTCTGCCGAAACCGTCCCACCGAATTCCCGCACCAGGCCGTAGAGAACCTCATCCATCGTTTCTTTCGGTTGCTCGGCTTGCGTCAGTCCGGGCACCCACACCACCATGTGCATGTTGCCATCACCAATGTGGCCGTAATGCACGCAGTCGCAGCCGGGAATGCGTTCGGCCAGCGCGGGTTTGGCCCGAAGGACGTACTCGTCCATCCGACGCACCGGCAGCCCAATGTCGTAGGCGACATGGGGGCCGATCTTGGTGTAGAACTCGGCGCAGGCATCGCGCAGCGCCCAGAAAGCCTGCGCATCCGCCAGCGAGCAGGCCATCGCCGCATCGGCCAGCAGCCCCTTCTCCATCACGCGTTCCATCCATGCCTGGAAGCGGGGGGCGTCGATGCTTTCATCCGTGCCCTGGGCCTCCACCAGCACATAGGCGCCCGCACCTGTGCCGACCGGGCTGCGCACGCCCACCCGCTCGGTGACCACCTGCCAATAGTCGGGCCACATGACCTCAAATGCCGACAGTTGCGAGCCCAAACCTTTGCGCGCTTCTGCCAAGAAGGCGACGACCGATGCATAGTCGGGCAAGGCGCACAACGCAGACATGGTGCAACCTGGTTTGGGGTAGAGCCGAAGCACGATGCGCGTGATGATGCCCAGCGTCCCCTCGCTGCCAATGAACAGCTGCTTCAGGTCGTAGCCTGCGTTGTTCTTGAGCATTTTGTTCAGGCTGGTGAGGATGGTGCCGTCGGGCAGCACCACCTCCAGACCCAGCACCATGTCGCGTGCCATGCCATAGCGGATCACGCGGTTCCCCCCTGCGTTGGTAGACAGGTTGCCCCCAATCGCGCACGATCCCCGCGCCCCCAGATCGAGCGCGAAGAAAAAGTCGGCCTCATCGGCCGCGCGTTGCACCATTTCCAGCGGCGTCCCTGCACGCACGGTCATGGTCGCGCTGGCGGGGTCCACTTCTTCCACCCCCACCATGCGCTCCAGGGACAAGGCCACCCAGCCTTCGTCTGGCCGGGCGCCACCGCACAAGCCCGTCAGGCCGCCTTGGGGGACGACCCGCAGCCCGGCAGCACGGCAAGCCTTCACAGCGGCGGAAACTTCTTCCGCGTTGATCGGGCGGATGACGGCCAGCGGGGCTTGGGGCTCCAGTGAGCCCATGTCGTTCGAGTTCCGAACCGGGACATCGGCGTCGAGCAGTACCGCAGAAGGGCCAAGCAGGGCACGGAGTTGGAGCAAAGCATCCCGTGCCGGGTGAGTGAGGGTGGTGTCCATAAGCTGTATTCTTGTATGTAAGGTACTAGATTGCATCGGTACAATCCCTAGTGCGGGTTGTGTGCGCCCATCGCTGCGATCTGCGAAACTGGCGATACGGTCCCGATGACCGACAGTCCATGGAGAACCGCGCGGTGAACTCGCCGACATTCAAAATCGATACGCCCAAATCTTTGGGCGCGCTCGTTGCGCAACGGTTGCGCGAAGCCATCATTGACGGCGAGTTCGCCCTGGGCGCGATGATTCCGGAGGAAACCCTGGCTTCGTCGTTCGGCGTCAGCCGCACGCCGGTGCGCGAGGCACTGAACCACTTGCAGTTGATGGGGCTGGTCCATGTGAAGCCGCAGCGTGGCAGCTATGTGTTCGAACCTTCAGAGCAGGACGTGTCTGCCTTGTGCGAGTTTCGTTGCGTGATCGAGCCGGCCGCCGCGAAGTTGGCCTGGCACCACCAAAGGGAACAGACGGTGGAGGCCGTGCGTGCCGCGTTGGCGGAGATGGCCTCGGCCCGCAAAGGCAAAGACTTTGTCCGTTACAGCCGAGCCGACACCCGATTTCACGAGGCCTACGTCAACCACTGTGGCAATGCCTATGTGCAGGCCGCCTATGCCACGGCGGGCGCCCGCATTGCGGCGCTGAGAACCCACCTGTCCGCACCGGCCGACGTGCTCCACTCGCGGGGCTTTGAGCAGCACAAGCGCTTGCTGGAACTGTTTCGCGATGGCGACTTTGAAGCCTTTGCCGCGCTCATGTGCGAGCACGTCACAGGCACCCGCGACTCCTACGTTGGCAACCTCAAGCAGCGATCGACCAAAGAGCCGTCTTGACCAGGCGGCTCACCCCTTCTGTCCCGTCGTTGTCACCATCCAGATCCCACCGCACACCAGCACCAGCGCCACGGCGTTGTGCCAGGCCCAGATGCTTTCACCCAGGAACAGGGCCGACAGCAACACGCCAAACACCGGGGTGAGGAAGGCGTACACCGTGACCGAGCCCACCCGGTTGTGCTTGAGCAAGGCGGCCCACAGCGCGAATGCAGCGGCCGACATGGCTGCCATATAGGCCAGAAGCGCGCTGGAGGCCCAGGTGAAGCCCTGCAAGGTGCCGCCGCTGGCGTAGCCGGCGAGCAGCAGTGTCGCCCCGCCCAACGCGAGCTGGTGGCCGGTCATCACCATCGAATCCATGCGCTGCGACAAGCGCTTGCCATAGATGCTCGCCGCCGACAGCACGAACGCCGCCAGCACGATGAAACCCTCACCCAGCAGCGTGAACTGCAGGTCCAGCGTGCCGCCGCCGCCGAGGTTGACCACCATCACGCCCGCAAAGCCAATGCCGCACCCCAGCGCCTTGCGGTGGGTGATGCGGTCGTTGGTGTAGATGAAGTGCGCCAGCAACACGCTGAAGAAGGTGACCGTGGCGTTGAGGATGGACCCCTTGACCCCGGTGACGTGCGCCAGCCCGACGTAGAAGAACACGTACTGCAGGCTGGTCTGCGTCAGGCCCAGCAGGGTGAGCCCGCGCAGGTCGCGCCGGTTCAGCTGGAACAGCGGTTTGCCCATGCAGGCCGCCATCACCAGCAACAGCAAGCCCGCGAACAGGAAGCGGTAACCGGCAAACACCAGTTGCGAGGCCACGTCGTCGCGGGCGATGTCGAACAGCGCGTACCCGTTTTTGATGGCCGGGTAGGCGCTGCCCCACAGGGCGCAGCACAGGGTGGCGCCCAGCAGCACCACCTGCGGGCGTTGCAGCAGCGGCGGGCGGGCGATGCCCGTGCTCAGCACGGCTGGCCTTGGCGCTCGCGCAGCCACGCCGGGGCGTCTTGCAGGCAGACCGGGCGCAGGAAGCGCTCCAGCGCGGCGTCGCCGACCGAGGTGGTCATGGGCGCGGTGGAGGCGGGCCAGGGGCCGCCGTGTTGCTGGGCCGCCGTCACCGCCACGCCGGTGGGCACGCCTTTGAACAGCACGCGCCCGGCCACCTGGGCGGAGGTGCGCACCAGCTCACGGTTGGCCTGGGTGTCCTCGTCCACGCCCCACAGCGTCACCGTCAGGCTGCCTTGCACCGCGCGCAGCACCTGCTGCACCTGGGCCAGGTCGCGGGCACGCACGATCAGGCTGGACGGGCCGAACACCTCTTCCCGCAGGCCGTGCTCGGCGATGAAGCGCGCTGCGTCCACCTGGGCCAGGAAGGGGCGGGGCGCTTCGCTGGTGGCGCCTTCCTGCAGCAATGCCTGCGCGCCGTGTTGCAGCAGGCTTTGGGTGCCGGCGTCGAACGCGTGGCGCATGCCGGCGGTCAACATGGCGTGGGGCTGTTGCTGGGCCAATGCGGCGGTCAGCGCGGCCACGAAGGCATCGCTGGCCGGGTCGTCCAGCAGCACGATGACGCCGGGGTTGGTGCAAAACTGGCCGCAACCCAGAGCGATGGAACCGGCCAGGGTGGTGGCCAGGGCAGCGCCTTGTTCGGCCAGCACGTGCGGCAGCGCCACCACGGGGTTGATGGCACCCAGTTCACCGTAGAAGGGGATGGGCTGCGGGCGGGCTTGCGCCTCGGCCAGCAGCGCCAGGCCGCCCCGGGTGGAGCCGGTGAAGGCGGCGGCGGCGATGCCGGGGTGGCGGATCAGCGCCACGCCAACTTCGTGGCCTGCGCCCTGCACCAGGCCGATGAGACCGGCGGGCAGGCCCTGCGCCTGAAGCACCTGCTGGATGAGCCCGAACACGCGCACCGACAGGTGAGGGTGGCCCGGGTGGGCCTTGACCACCACCGGGCAGCCCGCCGCCAGGGCGCTGGCGGTGTCGCCACCCAGCACCGAGAAGGCGAACGGGAAGTTGCTGGCCGCGTACATGGCCACCGGGCCCAGCGGCCAGAGCTGGCGCACCATGTCCGGGTGGCCCACGGGCGGCGCGCCGGCCACGGCGGGGTCGTCCACCCGTGCGAAGGGGGCGCCGCTGGCAGCCAGGTCGGCAAAGCGGCGCAGTTGGTAGGTGGTGCGGTCCAGTTCGCCGTTCAGGCGCACGGGGCCCAGGGCGGTTTCGGTGTCGGCCAGTTCCACCAGGGCGGCGCGGTCGGCTTCCAGCGCGTCGGCCAGGCCGCGCAGCAGTTGCGCACGGGCCTCGCCATGGCTGGCGGCCCAGGCGTCGGCGGCCTGCGCGGCGGCTAGCACCGCGTGGTCAACGTCGGCGGGGGAGGAGGCGGCCAAAGCGGCACCGAAAGCTTGGCCGGTGCGGGCGTTCACGGATTGGAGATTGGACATGGGATGACTTCGGGTGAAAAACGGTCGGGCGCCAGCCCGACCCAGGAGGTTCAGTGTTTCAGCGCGGCGTCGGCCGGCTGGGAGCGGCGCAGCCGTTCGCGGCTGTTCGAGAGGTGGGTGCGCATGGCGGCGCGGGCCGCTTCCGGGTCTTGCGCGCGGATGGCCTGGTAGATGTTTTCGTGTTCGCTGTGCACCCGCTGCAGGTAGGCCAGCCGACCTTCGGGCGCGGCGTCGGCGGTGTTCACCCGGGTGCGCGGGATGATCATCGTGCCCAGGTAGGTCATCAGGTCGGCGAAGTGGCGGTTGCCGGTGGCGCGCGCCACCTCCATGTGGAACTGGAAGTCCGACGGCACGGTGTCCGATGTGTCGGTGATGGACAGGGCGAACGCGGCCAGCGCGCCTTCGAGGTTGCGCAGCTGCGCTTCCTCGCGGCGCTGGGCCGCCAGGCCGGCGGCTTCGGTTTCCAGGCTGATGCGCAGCTCCAACAGCGAAATCACGTCGGCCACGGTGGCAAAGTCTTCGGGGGCGATGCGGAACGCCGCCTGCTCTTGCAACGCCTTCACAAAGGTGCCGATGCCGTGGCGCGTTTCCACCAGGCCCGAGGCCTGCAGGCGCGAAATCGCCTCGCGCACCACGGTGCGGCTCACGTCAAAACGCTCCACCAGGGCCGATTCGGTGGGCAGCTTGTCCCCCGGCTTGAGCACGCCGTCGCGGATGTCGCCGCTGAGCGAGGCGACGATTTCTGGCACCAGCCCACGCTGGCGCCGGGCCGGGCGGACGGGGGCCGGTTCAGATATTGGGGTTTTCACTAGGTCCATCTTTTTTTCCTTGACAGCGTGTGAAACGCTTCGCTACAGTCCGGACACGTTGTCAGACAACGTACAACAGACAACGGCATACGGACAACTGTATCAAACCTTCGAATTTTTGTCATGAGCCAAACGTTGAAAACCCACCACAAAATCCTGCTCACCGGGGCAGCCGGCGGCCTGGGCCAAGCCCTGCGGGAGCGCCTGAAAGCCAACTGCGACACCTTGCGGTTGTCTGACAAGGCAGCGCTGGGCAACGCCCTGGCGTGTGAAGAAATCGCCCAGGCCGACCTGGCCAACGCGGCCGAGGTGGACGCTGCGGTGGCCGGCTGCGACGCCATCGTGCACCTGGGCGGCATTTCGGTGGAGGCGCCGTTCGAGGCCATCGTGCAGGCCAACATCCTGGGCGTGTACCACCTGTACGAAGCCGCGCGCAAGCACGGCGTCAAACGCGTGGTGTTCGCCAGCTCCAACCACGTCACCGGGTTCTACAAGCAGAGCGAAACCATCCACGCCGACCACCCGGCCCGCCCCGACAGCTATTACGGCGTCAGCAAAGCTTTTGGCGAAGACTTCTCGCGCTTTTACTTCGACCGCTACGGCATCGAGACCGCCTGCGTGCGCATCGGCTCGTCCTTCCCCGAGCCGAAGGACCGCCGCATGCTGGCGACCTGGCTGAGCTTTGACGACCTGCACCGCCTGATCACCGCCTGCCTGAGCACGCCGGTGCTGGGGCACAGCATCATCTTTGGCATGTCGGACAACGCGGTGACTTGGTGGGACAACTCGCGTGCCCGCCACGTGGGCTACGTGCCGCAGGACAGTTCCGACGTGTTCCGCGAGGCGGTGTATGCCCGCACCAGTGCGCCGGACCTGAAAGACCCGGTGGCCATTTATCAAGGCGGTGCCTTTGTAAAGGCTGGGCCGTTCTGACCATGAACGCCACTGCCGAACTGCTGCTGGACGCCCGCTGCGGCGTGGGCGAAAGCCCCGTGTGGAGCGCGCGCCACCAGGCCTTGTACTGGGTGGACATTCCCGCTCGGCGCCTGTGGTGCTGGCAGGCCGCCAGCGGTCAAACCCGTTCCTGGGACGCGCCAGAGCAGATCGCTTGCATCGCCCAGCAGGCGGGCAGTGAGCATGAACCCCACGGCCGCTGGGTCGCTGGCCTGGAAAGTGGCATGGCCCTGCTCACCCCGGCCGATGACGGCACCTTGACCGTGCAGCACCTGGCCAGCGTGGACCATCCCCAAGCCGGCATGCGCTTCAACGACGGCCGCTGCGACCGCCAAGGCCGCTTTTGGGCCGGCACCATGGTGGCCGACATGTCGCTGGCCGCCGTGCAGGGCACGGTGTACCGGCTGGACGGCGACCCCAGCCGTGAAAGCCTGCGCGCCACCCCCGTCATCCCCGGTTTCATCACCCCCAACGGCATGGCCTTCAGCCCTGATGGGCGCACCCTGTACCTCTCGGACTCGCACCCGCAGGTGCAGACCGTGTGGGCCTTTGATTACGACCCCGACACCGGCACGCCCAGCCGCCGCCGCGTGTTCATCGACTTCCAACCCCTGCCCGGCCGCCCCGACGGCGCCGCCGTGGACGCCGACGGCTGCTACTGGATCTGCGGCAACGACGCGGGCCTGGTGCACCGCTTCACACCCAGCGGCAAGCTGGACCGATCGCTGGCCGTGCCGGTGAAGAAGCCCGCCATGTGCGCCTTTGGTGGCCCCGGGCTCGACACCTTGTTCGTCACCTCCATCCGGCCCGGCGGCGATGTGTCCGATCAGCCGCTGGCCGGGGGCTTGTTTGCACTGCGTCCAGGCGTGAGGGGTCTGGACGAGCCGAGTTGCGTCGTCTGACGCACCGGCGCTGTTTTCCACCTCAACCCAACCACCCAACGGAGACTCTGATGAAACTGCAACGCCGACTGATCGCCAGCATGGCCCTGGCCGCCCTGCTGCCCCTGACCGCCCAGGCCCAGACCGTGCTCAAGTCGCACGACACCCACCCGGCCGGCTACCCCACCGTGGTCGCGGTGGAGAACATGGGCAAGAAGCTCGACGCCGCCACGCAAGGTCGTATCAAGATCCAGACCTTCCCGGGTGCCGTGCTCGGCGAAGAGAAGCAGGCGGTGGAGCAGGTGCAACTGGGCGCCATCCAGATGGCCCGCATCTCGCTGGGCGTGATCGGCCCGGTGGTGCCCGAAGTGGACGTGTTCAACATGCCCTTCGTGTTCCGCAACATCGCGCACATGCGCGCGGTGATCGACG
>CAZSZN010000032.1:0-20064 GCA_964610405.1 uncultured Macromonas sp.
TGCACCAGGGCAATGATGCGGTTGAGCACGCTTTGCGAACCCACCGCCGTCACCCGCACCTGCACCGCGCCGTCACCGTTCAAGCTGCCGCCGGTCACGTGGTCGCCCGGCTGTTTGCTCACCGGCATGGGCTCGCCCGTCAGCATGGACTCATCCACCTGTGTCTGCCCCTGAAGCACTTCACCATCGGCGGGCAGTCGCTCGCCAGGGCGCACCATCACCACATCGCCCGGCAACAGTTCGGCCACGGGCACGTCTTGCAGTTCTTCGCGCTTGATGCCGTCAGGCAGCAGGTGCGCCACCTCGGGCCGCAAGGCGTGCAGCGCACGAATGGCTTCGGTGGTCTGGCGCTTGGCGCGCGCTTCCAGCCACTTGCCCAGCAGCACCAGCGTAATCACCACCGCCGACGCCTCAAAATACAAATGCACCATCTCGTCGGGCTCAGCACGCCACCACAGCCAGGTGCTCATGCCCCAGGCCGCCGTGGTGCCGATGGCCACCAGCAACTCCATGTTGCCGGTGCGGGCCTTCAAGGCGTGCCAGCCCGCCACGTAGAACCGTGCCCCCAGCACAAACTGCACCGGTGTGGCCAGCAGGAACTGGATCCAGGCAGCAAGCATCCAGTGTTGGCCCAACAAGTCGCCCACCATGGGCCCGGCCAAGGGCAGTGAAAGCAAGGCCCCCAGCACCACCGGCCAGGCGTCGCGCGGCACACCCAGCACGGTCACTTGGTGGGCAGCCTCGTCCACCTCAATGGGCCGGGGTTCGTAACCTGCGTCGCGCACCGCACGTTGAATGCGCGCAGCCATGGCGGGTTGGCCAGAAGCGTCTTCGGCACCCGGTGTTTCGGCCCAGCGCACGCGGGCCGATTCGGTGGCCAGGTTCACGGTAGCCTCCTGCACGCCAGGCAGCTTCTTCAAGGCCCGCTCCACACGCGACACGCACGAGGCGCAAGTCATGCCGCCAATGCCCAGGTCCAGCTCGCACACCTCATCGGCAGCGTCAAAGGGGGTAGTTGCAGTGTTCATGGGAGGCAGTATGAACCTTGACACCATGTCAGAGTCAAGCGTTTCGCTACAAAAAAATCAGGCCTTGACCTTCCCACGATGGAAAGGTTCATACTTCTCTGCACAACCTTTCATCAACCCCTTTTCAAACAGGAGAACCACCATGACCCAGACCTTCACCGTGACCGGCATGACCTGCGGCCATTGCGAAAAAGCCGTGACCCAGGCCATCAAGACGCTGGACCCACAAGCCCAGGTGCGCATTGACCGCCAGCAAAACCAGGTGAACGTGGAATCCACCCAGCCGCGCGACGCGATTGCGCAGGCGATTGCCGAAGAAGGCTACCGAGTGGCCGCCTGAACCAGAGCGCCTGAAGATGAACATCCACGCCGACACGACCCCGCTGCCCGCCAGCGGCTGGCCGGTGCACATCGGCCAGGCGGCGGCGTTGTCGGGGGTGTCGGCCAAAATGGTGCGGCACTACGAATCGCTGGGGCTGCTCGCCCCCGTGGGCCGCACCGACAGCGGCTACCGCCTTTACAGCGCGGCCGACGTGCACACCCTGCGCTTCATCAAGGGGGCGCGCGACCTGGGTTTTTCCATGCCCGACATTGGCGAACTGGTGGGCCTGTGGCACAACCAAGGCCGCTCCAGCGCCCAGGTCAAGGGCATCGCGCAGCGGCATGTGCAGGCCTTGCGCCAGCGCATCGAGCAATTGCAGGCCATGGAACGCAGCCTGCAGCACCTCACTCACTGCTGCCAGGGCAACGACCGGCCGGACTGCCCGATCCTGGACGACTTGGCCGGGCTTTGACAAACCGTGACGCTTCTTTACACAAGCATCACGCAACCGGTGCAACACCGACACACGCACGGCCGACACTGACTTCACCGCAACACCCCCGAAAGGAAGTCAGATGAAACGCTACGCCAAACACCTGCTGATCGCCACCGCCGCCGCTGGCGTGCTGGGCACCACCGCCGTGGCCTGGGCCCACGGGGGCGGCCGAGGCATGGACGACGGCCCGCGCGCCGAACGCATGCACAAAAAGATGGAACAACACCAAGCCAAGCTGAAGGAAGCCCTGAAGCTGACGCCGGCCCAGGACACCGCCTGGAAAGAGTTCACCGCCTCCATGCAGCCGCCCCAAGCACCGGCCCAACGGCTGGACCGCGCCGAGTGGGAGAAGCTGACGACACCGCAACGCATGGACAAGATGCAAGCCCTGCACGCCGAACGCGAAGCGCACATGAAGCAGCGGGTGGAAGCGGTGAAGAAGTTCTACGCCACACTGACGCCCGAACAGCAAAAAACCTTTGACGACCAACACCGGCGCATGGGACGCCACGACGGCGCCAAGGGCAACCACAAAGGCGGTCAGCACGGCCACCATCACGGTTGAAACTCGGTTTTCAACGCCTTCTCCTGGTGATTTGAACTGGACCAGCCTTCGGGCTGGTTTTTTTATTTGCCCACAACTCTGTGGATAAATAAAGAATAACCACCAACTTATCCACAGCATGTGGGCTTTTCGGAAAGTTGTTCGCGGTCGAGGGGCTAACCATCCTGCCTGGGCCCACAGGGTTTGAAAGGCGGCAAACCCTTGATGCGATTGGACAAAAAAACCTTGTCCACAACAACCGGCGGACTCTACTACTACGACTATTTTTAAAAATGAAAACCATAAGAGATAGAAACAGTGGTGCGCCACCGCCCGCGGTGACCTCGACGACCCGTGCCCGAAACACCTGCGCCCGACTGTTAAGATTTGGGTTTTGGCGCCATTGCCCTCCCACTTTTTTCGCATGCCACCTGCTACTTCGGGCTCCGCAACCCTGACTTTCGAGATCAAGAGCGCCCAATTGCCCTTGGTGGCCCTGTTGCTGCGCAGCACCGACACCGCCCAACTGCAGCAAGACCTGTTGCAGCGGTTCGGCGACGTGCCCGACTTTTTCGACCACGATCCCTTGCTGATCGACCTGTCGGGCGTGAGCGAACAAGACGGTGTGCCGGAATTCGACTACCTGTTGCCCTTGCTGCGGGAACGGCGTTTGCAACCACTGGCTTTTAAAGGTGGCAACGCAGCCCAGCAACAAGCCGCTCGGGCCTGTGGCTTGGTGGCCGCCGAAGAAGCGAGCTGGACCCGGGCCCAAAATGCCCAGGAAACCAAACCGTCTCTTTCCCAAAGCGAAGTGGCACCCGCCGTACCCCCTGTGGCTGCACCCAGCGCCCAGCCCGCTTTGGTGGTGGACCGGCCGCTGCGCTCGGGTCAGCAGGTCTATGCCCGTGGCCGCGACCTGGTGGTGTTGGCCATGGTCAACCCCGGGGCTGAGGTGATTGCCGACGGTCACATCCACGTGTACGCACCGCTGCGGGGCAAGGCCATTGCTGGGGCGCGAGGCAATGCCGATGCACGCATCTTTGCCAGCGCCCTGGAAGCCGAGCTGATTTCGATCGCCGGCGTTTACCGGACCAGCGACGTGCCCTTGCCCGACAATGTGCGGGGCAAGGCGGCCCAGGTGTGGCTGCACAGCAGTGCCGGGGGCGACAAGCTGCTCATCGAACCCATTCTTTGATTGAAAGTACCAACCCAAATGGCCAAAATCGTTGTCGTGACTTCCGGCAAGGGCGGCGTGGGCAAGACCACCACCAGCGCCAGCTTTGCCACGGGCCTCGCGCTCAAGGGCTTCAAGACCGTCGTGATCGATTTCGACGTCGGCTTGCGCAACCTGGACCTGATCATGGGTTGCGAACGCCGCGTGGTGTACGACTTCATCAACGTCATCCACAACGAAGCCAACCTGAACCAGGCCCTCATCAAGGACAAGCAGTGCGACAACCTGTTCGTGCTGGCCGCCAGCCAGACGCGTGACAAGGACGCGCTGACGCAGGACGGCGTGGAGCGGGTGCTCAAGGACCTGGCCGGCATGGGCTTTGACTACATCGTCTGCGACTCGCCGGCCGGCATCGAAACCGGTGCCTTGATGGCGATGCACTTTGCCGACGAAGCCCTGGTGGTGACCAACCCCGAAGTTTCCAGCGTGCGCGACAGCGACCGCATCCTGGGCATGCTCGGCAGCAAGACCAAGCGCGCGATCGAAGGCCAGGAGCCGATCAAGGAACACCTGCTGATCACCCGCTACAACCCCAACCGGGTGCTGGACGGGCAGATGCTGTCGCTGGAAGACATCCAGGACATCCTGCGCATTCCGCTGATGGGCGTGATCCCGGAAAGCGAAACCGTGCTGCAGGCGTCCAACCAGGGCGTGCCGGCGGTGCACATGCAGGGCAGCGACGTGTCCGAAGCCTACAAAGACGTGATCGAACGCTTCCTGGGCAACGACCGCCCGCTGCGTTTCATCGACGCCGAGAAGCCCGGCTTCTTCAAGCGCCTGTTCGGGAGGTGAGCGGCATGTCCTTCCTGTCTTTCCTGCTGGGCGAAAAGAAAAAAACCGCCAGCGTCGCCAAAGAGCGGCTGCAAATCATCCTGGCGCACGAGCGCAGTGGTCGCAATGCGTCCGAGCCCGACTACCTGCCGGCGTTGCAGCGCGACCTGGTGGCGGTCATCAGCAAGTACATCCACATCAACCCGGATGACATCAAGGTGCACCTGGAGCGCCAGGACAACCTCGAAGTGCTGGAAGTCAAGATCGAGTTGCCAGACGCGCGTTGATGCCGGTTTGCAAGTGCTCGAACACCTTGGCCAACTGGGTGTCGAGCCACGGGTAGAGGGGGTGGGGGTCTTTGCGGCGCCGGATCAACGCCAGCACATCGCCCGGGTCTGAACGCTGCAGCGGCCACCACTCCACCCCTGACGGTTGCAACAAGGTGGTGGAAGCGGGCACCAACGCGACGCCCAAGCCCGCGCCCACCAAGTCCAGCACCCCGTGCACGGTGCTGGCCTCGTAACGGATGCGTGGGCTGAAACCCGCTTGCGAGCACAGGTGCATGCAGCGGTCGAAATAGGCCGGTCCCCGGTGCCGGGTGAACGCGATGAACGCGTCATCGGCAAATTGAGCCAACGCCGGGGGCCAATCGCCCTCATGGGGCCGGTCGGCCGGCACGGCCAGACAAAACGGATCGGGCGTGCAGGTACCCACCATCAGCCGAGCGGGCACCTGGCCCAGCCGGCCAATCCCAGCATCGATGGTGCCGGCCATCAGTGCTTCCACCTGCTGGGAACTGATCATTTCCTGCAATTCCAGGTGCCAGCGCGGGTGTTGCTGTCGCAGCATGCGCACCAGGGCGGGCAGCACCGTGCTGCTGGCCGAAGGCACGTAGCCCAGCGTCAGAGTACCTTCTGGGCCTTCGGCGGCGTGCTGCACCAGATCGCGCAAGCGGCCCGCACGGGCCAGCAAGGCACGGGCTTCCACCAACAGGGCTTCGCCCGCCGTGGTCAGGCGCACGCCTTTGGGATGGCGGGTGAACAGTGACGCCCCCAGCACGGTCTCCAGTTGCCGGATTTGCAACGACAACGGGGGTTGCGCGATGTAGAGCTTTTCGGCCGCCCGGCTCAGGCTGCCGGTTTCGGCCACGGCGACAAAGTAGCGAAGTTGGCGCAGGTCCATGTCTATACCTTCAAGGTATGGAAAACATACTCAATCAATTCTTTAAGTATCGGTGATCTGCTGCAAGAATCCATTCACCTCAACCAAGGAGACAACATGCACAAGCTTCTGACCCTGATCCTCGCCGCTGGCCTGAGCGCTTCGGCCTTGGCCCAAGACTGGCCGACCAAGCCGGTTCGGGTGGTGGTGCCGGCACCGGCCGGCAGCTCGCTCGACATCATCGTCCGCACGCTGGGCGAAAAACTGAAAGACCGCTGGAAGCAGCCGCTCGTGGTGGAAAACCGCGCAGGTGCAGGCGGCATGCTGGGCATGGACTTGGTGGCGCGCGCAGCCTCCGATGGCCACACCCTGGGCATCGGTTTCAACGGACCGGTGGCGTTCGGTCCGTTCATGTACAAGCGCATGTCTTACGACCCCGCCAAGGATTTGATGCCCATCGTGCTCACCACGTCCCAACCCAACGTGCTGGCGGTGCCGGCGGCACATCCGGCGAAAACGCTCGGTGAGTACGTGGCCTGGGCCAAAACCCAGGGCGACAAGGTCAACTACGCCTCGGTGGGCAATGGCAGCTCTTCCCACCTGACCATGGAGTTGTTCAAGAGCGTGGCTGGGTTCCAGGCCCTGCACGTTCCGTTCGCGGGCTCGCCGCCTGCGGGTTTGTCGGTGGCGGCGGGTGAAACCCAGGGGTTGTTCACCGTGGCACCGGCGCTGTTGCCGTTGGTGGACGGTGGCCGGGTGCGGATGCTGGCCGTCACCAGCACCCAACGCATCACCGAACTCAAGCAACTGCCCACGGTGGCCGAGTCGGGTTACCCGGGCTTTGAAGCCTTGGCTTGGAACGGTCTGTTCACCGCCACGGGCACCCCAGCCCCGGTGGTGGAACGCATCAACCGCGATGTGAACGACGTGCTGAAAGACGCGGCTGTGCGCGAGAGCTTTGCCAAGCAGGGCTTGATCGTCGGCGGTGGCAGTGCGGCCGATTTCAAGCGTTTCATCGACAGCGAAAGCCAGAAGTGGGGTGCCATCATCAAGAAGGTGGGCATCACCCTCGACTGATGGTGATAGTTCTGGAGTCCACCATGAAAGCTTTGCGCAAAATTCAGGCTGCTGCCGGCATGGCCTTGGTCGAGGTGCCCGTGCCCGCCACACCCGTCGCGGGGGAGGTGCTGGTGCGGGTGCGCATGGCCGGCATTTGCGGCAGCGACCTGCATGTGGATGACTGGACCCGCAGTTACCACTTCATCGAACCGCGCCTGCCGGTCACGCTGGGCCACGAGTTTGTGGGGGTGGTGGCCAGTGGGTCGCGCACTGGGGAACGGGTGGTGGTGCGGCCCTCGGTGACTTGCGGGCAGTGCCCGGCCTGTGTGCAAGGTGAGTTTGACGCTTGTGAACACCGCCTGGGCATCGGCATGACGCGCGATGGCGCATTTGCGCCCTGGGTGCAGGTGCCTGAACGCAATTGTGTGCCAGTGCCCGACGGTTTGAGCGACGAAGTGGCCTCGCTGGTGGAGCCGTTCTCGATCGCGATGCAGGCCCTGCGGCAGTCCGGTCCCTTGGCAGGGCGCCATGTGCTGGTCATGGGGCCGGGCACCATTGGGCAGGCGGTGGCGGTGCTGGCGCGCCGTGCCGGGGCGGCGACGGTGGTGGTCAGCGGCTATCAGGACACGGTGCGTTTGCAGACCTTGCGCGAGATGGTTTTCGAGCACCTGGTCGATGTGGCCCAGCAACCGCTGGACACCTGGCTGCAGGCCCATCTGCCTGAGGTGGCGTTGGATGTGGTGATCGAGGCCACGGGTGTGCCTGAAACCATCCGCGACGCCCTGCCTTTGCTGCAGCGCAACGGCCGCGTGGTGGTCACCGGCATCCACGATCGGCCATTGAACTTGGATCTGACGCCTTTTGTGCGTCGGCAGTTGCAGTTGGTCGGTTCGTTCCGCCCGCCAGAAGCCGATTGGGAACGCGTGTTGGCGTTGATGCTGGAGGTGGGCGACGATATCCGGCCCATGGTCAGCCATGTGCTGCCCCTGACTCAGGCGCAGGCCGGTTTTGCGTTGGCGCGCCACAAGCAGGCCAACAAGGTGTTGCTGGTGCCCGAGGTGGGTGATGAGGGTTGACCGCCACACCCCGATGGTGCTGGCGCTGTGGAACGATGTGGATCCCGCACACGAAGCCGCGTACAACGACTGGCACGCGGGCGAACACGTGCCGGAGCGGTTGACGGTACCCGGGATGGAGTGGGGAGCGCGTTACCGTGCCTTGCAAACCCACCCCACGCGGCCCGTTTACCTGACCCTGTACGGCCTGCACGACGCGGCGGTGCTGGAGAGCGACCCCTACCAGCGCTTGCTGGCCCAGCCCACCCCCACCAGCCAGCGCATGCGCCCGTTGCTGCGCAACGTGGTGCGCGCGGTCTATGCATTGGACGGTGAGGCTGGCCCGTGGACCGAACCGGTGCTGCACCTGTTTGACACCACGAACGTCGGTTCAGAGCCTGTTTGGCCGGGCAGCGCCGTGCGCGGACGCTGCCTGCTTTCGGTGAAGCCCTTGCCTTGGTTGCAAGCGGGGCAGGGCGGCTACCTGGCGCCCCAGGCTGTGGTGTGGCTGCCGGGCTCGGCGGTGCCTGTGGAATGGGCCGATCGGGGCGATGTTTACCAGCAACTCCACTTCATGGAGCCGTCCTGACACTCCTCTCGGCTTTGCTGGAAACGATGGGCATTCAAATGCATTAATAACTACTAAAATGCAAAAATAGCCCATCTCCATGAAGGACTGAATTTGCAGCCGGTGCCCCGTTCCTTGCGCGACCTGTTTTGGTCCTTCAGTGTGTTGGCCCTGCAGGGGTTCGGTGGCGTCATGGCCATTGCCCAGCACGAATTGGTGGAACGCAAGCGCTGGTTGACGCGCGAGCAGTTCCTGGCCGATTGGTCGGTGGCGCACGTGTTGCCCGGCCCCAACATCGTCAACCTGGCGGTGGTGTTTGGCGATCGGCACTTTGGCGTGCGCGGGGCGGTGGTTTCGGTGGCGGGGTTGCTGGCGTTGCCGCTGGTGCTGGTGCTGTTGCTGGCGTGGGGTTTCGCGGCCGTGGGTGCCCATCCGGCGGTGGCCGGTGCCCTCAAGGGCGTGGGTGTGGTGGTGGCGGCCCTGATCGCGTCCACCGCCGTCAAGCTGCTGCCCGCGTTGGCCAAACACCCGGCGGGCAAGCTGTTTTGCGCCTTGGCCGGCGGGATGACGTTGGTGGCCATGGTCTATGCCCGTTGGCCTTTGCCGTGGGTGCTGTTGAGCGTGGGGGGTGCTGCCGTGGCCTGGACGGCCGTGGTTTTGCGCCGGGGGGCACGCCCATGAACCTGATCGACATGCTGAGTTTGCTGGGCCATTTTGCCCTGCTGTCGTTGATGGCCGTGGGCGGCGGTATGGCCGTGGTGCCCGACATGCATCGCTTCCTGGTCAGTGAGACCGCCTGGATGACCGACCAGCAGTTCAGTGCGTCGGTTGCGCTGGCTCAGGCCGCGCCCGGGCCCAACATTTTGTTCGTGGCTTTGATGGGCTGGCAGGTCGCGCTCAATGCCCAGCAGCCCCTGTGGGCGCCTTGGTTGGCCACGCTCTGCCTGGTGGCGGTGGTGTCGCCCAGTGCCACGCTGGCCCTGGTGGCCAGCCGCTGGACCCGACGCCACCACGAACATCTGCTGGTGCGGGCTTTTCACCTGGGCATGGCACCGGTGGTGATGGCGCTGCTGCTGTCGTCGGCCTGGTTCGTTTTCCCGCTGGCGGCCGACACCGCCGGCCGGGTGGTGGGTGTGGGCGCGTGGGCCGTGTGTTTTCTGCTGTTCTGGCGCACCAAGGCCAACCTGGCCCTGGTGTTGCTGGCGGGGGCGGTGCTGGGGGCCATGGGCTGGCTGTGAGTTTTCAGATTGCATTTTGATGCAATTAAGTGCAAAATAGGCACATGAACACCGCCACCCCTTTCGCGCCCGCAGCCTTGTCGCTTCAAGGCCGAAACTACCGTTATGTCAACCTGGCGCAAGTCGCCCCGGCCCACTGGGCGGCGCTGCCCTGCGTGTTGCGCTTGCTGCTGGAAAACGTGGTGCGCCACACCGCAGGCGAGGAGCGCGACCGTTACGTGCAGGCACTGCTGGACTGGTTGCCCCAAGGCCGCAGCGAGCAGGAAATCCCGTTCCAGCCCGGCCGCGTGCTGATGCACGACACCACCAGCACGCCCGCGCTGGTGGACATTGCCGGCATGCGCGACGCCCTGGCCGAAGCGGGTGCGGACCCGTCGGTGTTGAACCCGGTGTTGCCGGTGGACGTGTCGGTGGACCATTCGCTGGCGGTGGAGGTGTACGGCCGCAACGACGCGATCGACCTGAACCTGCGCCACGAAATCCGCCGCAACCGCGAGCGTTACCGCTTTTTGCGCTGGGCCTCGAAGGTGCTCACAGGCGTGCGCATCCACCCGCCGGGCACCGGCATCATGCACACCATCAACCTGGAGCAACTGGCCCAGGTGACGGTGGTGGAGCCGCGCGACGGTGAGGACTGGCTGGTGCCCGACGTGATGCTGGGCACCGACAGCCACACCCCCATGGTCAACGGCATTGGGGTGCTAGGCTGGGGCGTGGGCGGGCTGGAGGCGCAGACCGTGATGTTTGGCATGCCGACCATGCTGCGCATTCCCGATGTGATCGGCGTGAAGCTGGTGGGCCGCTTGCAGGCACCCGCACAGGCCACCGATCTGGCGCTGACTGTGACCCAGCGCCTGCGCCAACTGGACGTGACCGGCGAGTTCGTGGAGTTTTTCGGGCCCGGCGTGTCCACCTTGACCGCCGGTGACCGCGCGGTGGTGGCCAACATGGCGCCCGAGTACGGCGCCACCACCGGCTTCTTCCCGGTGGACGAAGCCACGCTGGATTACCTGCGCGCCACCGGCCGCCCCGCCGAGCTGCTGGAACAGGTGCGGGCGCACCACCAGGCGGCGGGCCTGTGGTTCGACCCGCAGGCGCAGCCCACCTACACCCAGACGCTGGAAATCGACCTGAGCACCATTGGCGTGCACGTGGCCGGCCCGACCCGGCCGCAAGACCTGCTGGAACTGGCCGATGCCCCGCAGGCGCTGGACGCGGTGGGTTTTGTGCCCAAGGCCGCTTCGGCCGAGATGCCCAAGCACCCGGTGGGGATTGCCGCCATTTCCAGTTGCACCAACACCAGTGACCCGCGTTTGCTGGTGGCCGCCGGCCTGCTGGCGCGCAAGGCCCGCACCCTGGGGCTGCAAGTGCCGCACTGGGTCAAAACGTCGCTGGCCCCCGGCTCGCCGGCCGCCGCGTCTTACCTGGAGCGGGCCGGCCTGCTGGACGACCTGGGTGCCTTGGGTTTCCAGATCGTCGGCTACGGTTGCAGCACCTGCATCGGCAACCCCGGGCCGCTGACCGAACCGATCCGCGTGGCGCAGGAGCGCGGCGAGGTCAAGGCCCTGGCCATCGTGTCGGGCAACCGCAACTTTCCGGGCCGGGTGCACCCGGACATCGAGCTGAGCTTCATCATGTCGCCGTTGCTGGTGGTGGCCTACGCCCTGGCGGGCGACGCCCAACGCAACCTGCGCGACCAGCCGCTGCAACACAACGCCCAGGGCCAGCCGGTGTACCTGGCCGACATCTGGCCGCAGGCGGACGAAATCGACGCCTTGCTGCGCCAGTCGCAACAGCCGGCCGACTACGCCCGCGACTTTGCCGTGGCCACCCGCAACCCGCTGTGGCACGAAATCGACGCGCCCGATACCCCGCTGTTCCCGTGGGACGAAGCGTCCACCGCCTTGCGCCGCCCCCCGTTCGCGTCCCTCACCGAAGGCTCGCAACTGGGCACCTACGCCGCGCACCCGCTGCTGGTGCTGGGCGACGACGTGACCACCGACCACATTTCCCCGGCCAGCGCCATCCCGCCGAAAAGCCTGGTGGCCGATTTCCTGGTGGCCCGGGGCGACCAGCGCGACGACCTCAACGTGTTCGCCTCGCGCCGGGGCAACTGGGAAGTGATGGTGCGCGCCGCCTTCCACAACAAGACCTTGCGCAACCACCTGGCCCCGGGCGCCCCCGTGGCCCACACGCTGCACGTGCCGTCTGGGCAGGTGATGCCGCTGGTGGACGCGGCCCAGCGTTACAAAGACGCGGGAGAATCGGTGGTGGTGGTGGCGGGCGAGCGTTACGGCATGGGCTCCTCGCGCGACTGGGCGGCCAAGGGCCAGCGCCTGCTGGGCATCCGCAGCGTGCTGGCGGCGGGCTTCGAGCGCATCCACCGCTCCAACCTGATCGGCATGGGCATTTTGCCGCTGCGGCTGGACGGCCTGCACCCCAGTGAATTGAACCTGCAACCCGGCGACCGGCTGGAGGTGCATGCCGACCCGCACACCCTGGCGCCACGTGCCACCGTGCCGGTGCGCCTGTTGCGCCGCGACGGCACGGCCACCGATTTGAAGGTGGTGGCCGCCGTGGAAACCCAACTGGAAGTGGCCTTGCTGCGCCAGGGCGGGGTGATTCCTTCCATCCTGAAACAAAACGTTTGACACCCATGTTTGCCTACGCAGGAAGCCGCACCACCCGAGAACGCCACGCCCGAGGCGAGGGCATCAGCGTGTTCCATGTGGATGACGACACCGGCGCCCTGACGCTGCTGGAGGTGGTGGGTGGCTTGCCCAACCCGTCGTTCCAGGCCTACAGCCGCCGCCACGGCGTGCTGTATTCGGTGCATGGCGATTTGCAGGACGTGAGCGCGCACCGGGTGGATGCCGTCACCGGCCGCTTGACGCTGCTGAACAGCGTGAGTTGCCAGGGCCGCAACCCGGTGCACCTGGCGTTGGACCCCGAGCACCGTTACCTCGTCATTTCCAACCACCTCACCAGTGCGCTGGCCGTGGTGTCCATCCACGACGACGGCACCCTGGGCGAAGTCGAGCAACTGGTGCGCATTGACAGCGAGCCTGGGCCGCACCGCAAGGAACAGCCGTTTGCCAAACCGCACTTCAACCCGTTCGACCCCAGCGGCCGCTATGTGGTGGTGCCCGACAAAGGGGCCGACAAGCTGTTCTGTTACCGCTTCGAGGGCGGTCGGCTGACCCCGGCCGCCGTGCCCGAGGTGGCGAGCCGCGAAGGGGCCGGGCCCCGCCACATCGCCTTCCACCCGCAGCAGCCGTGGGCCTACTGTGTCAACGAGCTGGATTCCACCGTCACCGCCTACCACTTTGACGCGGCCACTGGCGCATTGGCGCCGTTCCAGATCGTCTCAGCCCTGTCCGACCGTTACACCGGCAACAGCCGGGCGTCCGAGATCGAGGTGCACCCTGCCGGCCATGTGGTGTACGCCTCCAACCGGGGCGAGGACAGCATTGCCGTGCTGGCCATCGACCCCGCCACGGGCCGCCTGTCGTTGCAGCAAACCGTGCCTTGCGGCGGCCGCACGCCGCGCTTTTTCGCGTTGCACCCCAGCGGGCGCTGGCTGTACGTGCTCAACGAAGACTCGGACACCATCGTGCCAATGGCGGTGGACGCCGCCGGGCACCTGACGCCCTGTGCCGAGCCGCTGCACTGCGGCAGCCCGGTGTGCCTGACCTTCGTTTAAACCCGCGCGCTCTGCTGCAGTTGGGCCAGCATCAGCCGGGCCGATGACAGGTTGGTCGCGCACGGCACGTCGTGCACGTCGCAGACCCGGATCAGCGCATTGATGTCGGGCTCGTGCGGTTGCGGTGTCATCGGGTCGCGCAAAAACACCAGCGCGTCCACCTGGCCCATCACCAGGCGGGCGCCAATTTGCTGGTCGCCGCCCACCGGGCCGCTCAGCATGCGCTCCACCTTCAGGCCCACTTCATCGATCAGCCGTTGACCGGTGGTGCCGGTGGCCAGCAGTTCGCAGCCGCGCAGAAAGGGCGCAAATTCCTGCGCGAGCCGCACGGCCTCGTCTTTTTTGCGGTCGTGGGCGATGATGGCGAGTCGCATGGTCGGGTTGGTCCAGGTTGAATTGACACTCAAAATTGTATATAAACAACTTTTGATACAAAATAAGCAAAACCCCGGTCGTTACGTTCGGGGCTGACCGATAATCATTGGTGGCCCTGTCAGGCCGACGACCCTACCATGAATCCGCCCAAAACGCCCCGAACCGCCCCTGAGATGAGCCCGCCCCCGAGTGGCATCGCCAACGCGGTGGCCTCTCGCATTCTGGAGCACATCTGCCGGCTGGACCTGCCGGTGGGCCGGCGCCTGACCGAGCAGGCCCTGGCCGACGAACTCGGCGTTTCGCGCTCACCGGTGCGCAAAGCGCTGCAGTACCTGGAAACCGCTGGCGCGGTGGCGTCCAGCCCGAACCGGGGGTTTTTTCTGCAATGGCCGGTGGCCGATCTGCGGCGCCTGGCCATTCCAGAAAGTGAAGAGTCGGACGAGGCCATTTACATGCGGGTGGCCGAAGAGCGACTGGCCGGCGCCCTGCCCGAAGAGGTGACCGAAGCCGACCTGATGGAGCGTTACGACCTGACCCGTTTGCAGGTGCAGCGCATCCTCAACCGCATGGGCCGCGAAGGTCTGGCCGAGCGCAAAGCGGGCCGCGGCTGGGTGTTTCGGCCCTTCCTGAGCACCGACACCGCGTACCGCGAGGGCTACCGCTTTCGCATGATCATCGAGCCCGCCGCGTTGCTGGAGCCCACCTTCAAAGTGGACAAGGCTGCGTTCGCGCGGGTGCGGCGTGACCAGCAAGCCATGCTGGACGGCGGCATTGAAAAGTGGCCCCTGGGCGAATTGTTCCGCGCCGGTGCCGACTTCCACGAGGCCCTGGTCGCCTCGGCCAACAACAGCTTTTTGCTGGAAGCCTTGCGCAACCTGAACCAGCTGCGGCGCCTGGTGGAATACCGGGTGAACGTGGACCGCACACGCTTGTACCGACAGTGCAAAGAGCACCTGATGTTGCTCGACTTGGTCGAAGGCGGCGACCGGGTGGAGGCCTCGCACAAGCTGCGCCAGCACCTGGACGTGGCCCGCAGCCTCAAGTTGCGCGAAGACAAGGCCCAGCCGGCCGGTGACGAAGCCGCGCCCGCCGCCGAGGTGGAAATGCACGTTTAACGCGTTTCAGCCGCTCACCCGTTCCAGCGCACCCGGCCTGGGCCCGCGCCGGGCTCACAGGTGTTTGCGGACCCACGGGAGGATGCCCCCGATCTGGCGAAACTCGTCCACGCTGCGGGCGGGCACGTCGGCAAACTGCTGGTTCCACATCCGCGCCAACGACGACCCGGCGCCCACTTCCAGCACGCAGCGAACGCCTCGGGCGTGGAGGGCGTCCATGCACTCGCCCCAGCGTATGGTCTGGCTGATCTGGGCGCTCAGGGCGTGTCGGGCTTGTTCGGCATGGCGGACGCGTTCCACCGTCGCGCCTGCCAGCAAGGTGATGCTCGGCGCGTGCAGCGGCTGGTGCTCCAGTGCCTGCGCAAAGGCGGTGCGAGCGCCGGCCATCAGCGGGGTGTGCGAAGCCACCGCGACCTTGAGCCGGGTGCCATGCGCGCCCAAGGTGCAGCCCGCCTGCTCGGCCGCTTGCAAGGCGTCGGTGGGGCCGCCCAGCACCACGCTGAGCGGCCCGTTGTCGATGGCCAGGTGCAGCCCCCACGCGGCGCACAGGCGCTGCACCTCGGGCCGGGCCAGTCCGGTGATGCCCAGCATGCCGCCGGGGCAGGCGCGCGCGCAGGCGTCCATGGCCGTGGCGCGCTGTTCGGCCAGGTCCAGGGCGGTGAGCGGGTCGAACACCCCGGCGGCGGCGAAGGCGGGCAATTCGCCCACGCTGTAGCCCGCGATCAAGGTGGGTGGTGGCAGGTGCCGCGCCAGTGGCGCCCAGGCGGCCAGGGCACAGGCCGTCAGCAACACCTGGGCGTTGCGGTTGTTGGACAGCCAGTCGGCGTCGTCCAGCCGTTCGCGCCAGTGGCGCACGCCCAGCCGCTGCGCGGCCTGGGCCAGCAGCTCGCCATCGTCCAGCCAGGGCAGCATGCCGGGGTGCTGCATGCCCTGGCCCGAGAAGACGACCGCATAACCCATGGTGGTCAGGCCAGCGCTTGTGCCCGGTGCAGCCAGCAGGCGGCGGCCAGCATGTCGGCCGCACCACCTGGGGACAGGCGTTGCGCCACAAAGGCTTGGTGCAGCTGTTGCAGCCGGGTGTGGGCGGCGGGCTGGGCCATGCCGCCGTCGGCGATGAAGGCCGCTGCTGCTTGCCGCGCCCACTGCAAACCCGCCAGCCCGCCCCGGTGCGCCAGGTTGCAGTCGTCCATCACGGCGATGGTCTGCAGCAAGGCTTGCAGCCGCGCGCTGCGCAAGTCCCAGCCTTGCCCCAAGGCCGCGCTCAGGGCCGGCCAGGTCACCTCGAACAGCACCGGGAAGCCCAAGGCGGCCTCTTCCGACGCGCCGCGCAAGCCGTAACGGTGCGCCGCGATGGCGCCCGGCAAACGGGCAGCGCGTTGGGTGCGCTGGGTCAGCGCCGGCCCCCAGCTTTTGACCAAGTGCTCGCGCACGGTAGCGGGGGTGATGCCGCCGGTGGCCGCCAGTGCAGCGCCGGCCGCCGCGTTGAGCAGCCCGAGGCTGAAAATGGCGCCCCGGTGGGTGTTGACCTGCCCGGTGGCGCGAAACATGGCGGTTTCGGCCTGTACCCCGCACCGCTCCAACGCCGCAAATGCGGCGCCACGGTGGCCCAGCCGGGCCATGTCGCCAAAGTAGTGGCGCAGCGCAAACAGGCTGCGCAGAAAGGTCTGGCCGTTCATGTCGTGGTGGCTGCCGCTGTCCACGAACGACACCAAGCCCGGCTTGGGGTAGAGCGCCACCTCGTCGTACAAGGACACCACGGCCCAGCGCCCCAGCCGCTGCAGTGCGGCGGAGGGGGCGTGACTGGCGTGAAGGGCGCGCATGGTGCTCATCAGGCCATCACCTCCACACCGGCTGGCGCTGGCTCGACGGCCCAGAAGTCACCCGCCGTCAAAATGGCCGAGGTGCTGGTTTTGACCAGAACCGAGCGCACCTGACCGCTGCGCCAGGCCAGCCACTCGCGCCAAGGCAGGGCGGCGCCGTTGGCAAACATCAGCTCGCCATCAAGCCGAACCGTCAGGTCGAGCGCCGCGTGCGCGGCCAACAAGGCAGCCGCGTGGTCGGCCGCTTCAGGCGTGGTCACCGAGAGCAGCAGGTCCAGGTCCGACCCGGGCCGCACATGGTCTTGCCCGGTCAGCCGCTGCCAGCCGTAACTGCCGTACACGCGCGGCTTGTAGCCCGCTTGCGCCAGCGCCTGGAACAGGCGGGCCCAGTGGGGGCGGGCCGACCGGCCCAGCAGCCCGGTGATGGTCTCGGCGGGGGGGAACTCGTCGAAGTAGGCGATGTCGGCACGGGCCACCGTCAACGCCAGGCGCAGGCGGCCCCAACGGGTGGGTGCAGGCAGCCCCACGCACAAGGTGCCCTGCGCCCACTGCTGGGCCGACATCTGGCGCGTCACCACCAGCGGCCAGCCCTGCTCGGCCCAGGTTGCCACGCAATCGCGCGCGGTGGCGTGGGCCTGCACGCCAGCCCAACCCTGGGCGTTGAGCCACACCAGTTGGTGGCGCCGGGGCGTGTTCATGCCGCGTCCAGCACCTGCTGCGCCACGCGGGCGGCCAGGCGGCGTCCACCGCGTTCGGCGCCCCATTGGGCCCGGTTGTCCTGCGGGGTGGCGGCTTGCAAGGCGGCGCGCAGTTCGCCGCGCAGGTCGGCGCCCCAGAGGTGGCGCACCCCGCCCATGGCCAGGTAGTTGGCCACGCCGGGCGCAAACACCGGGTTGGCCTTCGACAGCTCCACCAGCATGGCTTCGGGCAGCTTGGTCACGCGCGACATGGCAGGAATGCGCATGACGCGGATCTCCGCGTCCGGCAGCGCATCGCACACATCGGCCACCAGGCCCGAGGTGATGAAGCCACCGGACAGGGCCTGGTCGTACACCAGGCCGACGATGGTGTGCCCTTGGCGGCGCGCCAGGTCCATCGCCATGCCCAGGTGGGCCATGGCCCGGTTGATGCCCAGCAATTCCTCGCGCTGGCGCAGGTGTTGCCCCTGGGTGTCGATCAGCAGCAAGATCGAGCGCCCAGGGTGGTCGCGCACCACGTCGAGCACCGCGCGGGCCTGGGCCAGGGCCAGCTCCACGCCGATGGGCGCGTGGTCGGTGGTGCCGATGACGGTCAGCGTGTCGCCGTCGAACTGTGCCGTGCCGTGCAGGAATGGGCCGGTGGCACGCACATCGTGGGTGGCGCCGAAAAGCGCGGTGGTGAGGGTCTGCCAGTCCATGGTCAATCCTTGGGGTGGGCCCACAGGCCCAGTGGCCGCACCGCTGCGGCATTCAGGTCGGGAATCTGCTCGGGTTGGGGCACGCCCACCAGACCCCACAGCCGGTAGGCGTCGCTGCCATCGCCTTGCCAGGCGTCGGTGGGCAGTGCATCGAGGCGGTCGCGCAGCAACTGGTGTTCGGCCTCCAGCGCTTCCAGGGTCACGGGTCGGTGCTGCCGCAGGGCCTGCAGCGCCGCGTCGCGGAAGGCGTCCACGCTGTCGTCCACCAACTGGTCGCAGTCGCCGGTCAGCCAACGGTGCTTGCCGCCGGTGGTGCGCCACACCAGAGCGCGGTCGCGGGCGTCGAACTCGTCCACCCCGTGGGAGGCTTCAATCACCTCCGGGCCTGACATGGCAAGCCGGCCGGAATCGCTCATCACGATGTGGTCGGTGCAGCGCGCCACGATGCCCATGCCGCCAAAGCACCCGTTGAGGCCACCGATCAGGCACACCACCGGAATGCCGGCGTGCCGCACGTCCAGCACCGCGCGGATCACTTCGGACACGGCGATCAAACCGGCGTTGGCTTCGTGCAGGCGCACACCGCCCGAGTCGGCCAGCACGACCACAGCGTCAGGCCGGTCGCGCAGGGCCCGCTGCAGCAGCCCCACCAGCTTGGCGCCGTGGACCTCGCCCACACCCCCGCCCATGAAGCCGCCTTCCTGCGCGGCCACGAACACGGTGCGGCCCTGCAGCGTGGCGCGGCCGATCACCACGCCATCGTCCAGCGACGACGGGATGCCCAGTGGCGCCAGGTGGGGGCTGGTGACGCGCGCTTCGGGCGGCAACCATTCGTGGAAGCTGCCGGCATCGAACAGGTGCTGCACGCGTTCGCGCGCCGAGCATTCGGCAAAGCTGATGTTCACAGTGCCCGCCCTTCCATTTCGGCCACGGCCTGGTCCAGCCGCAAGCTCACCACCGCCGGGGTGGCGCCCATGTCGTGGATCGACACCCGCACGCCGCGCAGCGCGTGCCGGCGCTGGAAGTCGGTGACGACCGCTGCCCAGATCGGGCGAAAGCCGCGCGCCGAGGTTTCCACATGCACCTCCAGCACCGCCGGGTCGGCGGGTTCCAGCATCACCTCCAGGTTGCCCGAACCCACCACGCCCACCAGCACCGGGCGAAAGGGTGGCGGCGCGGGCACGGCCGCATCCACCTGCAATGAAAATTCCAGCGTTTCCAAACCGGGGGCGGTGCTCATCTGCTCGTCCTTGTCGTGTGTTTGTTCATGCCCGCCTCACCAGTTGCGAAAGCGCCGGGGCGGCCGGTACAGCCCGCCCGAGGCCTGCACCAGTTCCTTCATGCTGCGCGCGGCCAGCAGGTTGCGGCTGGCCTGGCGCGGGTCGATGCCCAGGTCCTGCGGGCGGCGGATGATGCCCCGGTCGCGCAGGTTTTCCACCATGCGCCGGTCGCGCGCCAGGCCCACCGGGGTGTAGCCCGCCACGCCGCGAATGGCTTGCTCGCGTTCCTCGTCGGTGCGGCACAGCAGCAGGTTGGCGATGCCTTCTTCGGTCAGCACATGGGTCACGTCTTCGCCATAGACCATGATGGGCGGCAGGGCCATGCCGGTCTGTGCCTGCAGCGTCCAGGCGTCCAGCGTGTCCACAAACGCCGGTTGCATGTGCTCGCGGAAGGTCTCCACCATCTGCACCACCAGCTTTTGCCCGCGCGGGGTGCCGGCCGCACCCGCGCGGCCTTGGCGCGCCTGCTGGCCGGCTTTCAGCCAGGCCGGGCTGGTGTGGCGCCGCCCGCGCGCATCGGCGCCCATGTTGGGCGCGCCGCCAAAGCCGGCAATGCGCCCCAGCGTCGCGGTGGAGCTGTTGCCGTGCAGGTCCATCTGCAGGGTGGAGCCGATGAACAGGTCGCAGGCGTAGTGCCCGGCCGCCTGGCAAAAAGCCCGGTTGCTGCGCAGGCTGCCGTCGGGGCCGGTGAAGAACACGTCGGACCGGGCGCGGATGTAGTCCTCCATGCCCAGCTCGGAGCCGAAGGAATGGATGGACTGCACCCAGCCCGCCTCGATGGCGGGAATCATGGCCGGGTGCGGGTTGAGCGCCCAGTGCTGGCAGATCTTGCCCTTCAAGCCCAATTGCTCGGCGTAGGTGGGCAGCAGCAGTTCGATGGCGGCGGTGTCGAAGCCGAT
>CAZSZN010000033.1:0-19987 GCA_964610405.1 uncultured Macromonas sp.
GATCACGAAGATGGCATCGGGCAGCGCATTCATGTCCTGGATGCCACCGATGTCTTTTTCCAGTTTTTCGATTTGACGGTTGAAGGTCAGCTGTTCTTTCTTGGACATGCTGTCCAGACCAGCTTCCTTCTGAGCCTGCATGTCTTTCAGACGCTTGATGGAGGTCTTGACCGTTTTGAAGTTGGTCAGCATGCCGCCGAGCCAACGCTGCTCGACGCAGGGCACGCCAGCGCGGCCAGCTTCCTGGGCCACGATGTCACGCGACTGACGCTTGGTGCCGACCATCAGCACGGTGCCGCCGTTGGCGGTGAGCTGACGCACAAACTTCGCGGCTTCTTCGAACATCGGCAACGTCTTTTCGAGGTTGACGATGTGAATCTTGTTGCGATGGCCGAAAATGAACGGGGCCATCTTGGGGTTCCAGAAGCGGGTTTGGTGACCGAAGTGGACACCGGCTTCCAGCATTTCGCGCATGGAAATGGACATGGTATTTTCTTTCCTGAGGTTGGGACTGAAGCCTGGCCCTGATTGCCTGCATGGCAGACAACACCTGGATGGACTGGCTTGCGATTGAATTGCGGCACGCCACCACCATGGCAGCATTTCGCAAAACCCAAGGATTATAGCAACAACGAGGCAACTGGCACCGCCCTGCGTTTTGCGTATCCTCTCGATATGCCCACGCTGCTGCCTCTGGCCCCGACCCTCCCCTTGCCCGTACATGGCGTAGACGCCAGCCGTCGTCTGGAGTCACAAGCCCTGGTTTTGACAGAACCGCACGCATTGATGCAACGGGCTGGGTTGGCCGTTTTCGCCTGGGCCCGGGCGCTCTACCCGCACGCACGTCAGGTGTCTGTGGTGTGTGGCGGGGGCAACAACGGGGGCGATGGCTTGGTGGCGGCCCTTGCTTGGCACCGCTTATTGGCGCACACAGGAGGCACCGTGACCGTCGTTTGGCTGGGCGATGAAGACCACCTGCCCGCCGATGCGCGGGCCGCCTGGAACGCCGCACAAGACGCAGGGGTCAGGTTCACGCGAGAGCGCCCGATGTTGACCGACCTGTGGGTGGACGCCATGCTCGGCCTGGGTGTGAAACGGCCGTTGGAGGGCCTGTGGGCGCAATGGAGCGAATGGTTGCAAGCGTCCGGCGAGCCCGTGTTGTGCGTGGATTTGCCGAGCGGCCTGGACGCCGATCAAGGCCGCTGGTGGAGCCCGGCGCCCGTCACCCCTCGCGGCCCACGGCACACCTTGGCGCTGCTGACCTTGAAGCCTGGCCTGTTCACCGGTCTGGGCCGAGAAGTCTGTGGTGAACTGTGGTTTGATGATTTAGGGCTGAGCGCCCTGCCTGTGGCGACGCAGCCACCGACTGCCTGGCTGCATGGCACCGAGCACTGGCCACTCTCGTGGCGGCAACGGCACAGCAGCCACAAGGGCAGCCGTGGGCAAGTGGTGGTGCTGGGCGGGCAGTCCCCCAGCGCAGGACTGCCGGGCATGACCGGTGCGGCGTTGCTGGCCGCCCGGGCAGCCTTGCACACCGGCGCTGGGCGGGTGTACGTGGGCTTGACGGGCGCTCAACCCGAATCGCAGCCTTTGACCGTGGACGTGTTGCAACCGGAACTGATGTTCCGTTCGCCTCCCGACTTGCTGGACACCGTGCGGCGAGCTGAGACGGTGACGGTGGCCGGTTGCGGCGGAGGCACCAGCATGCTGGAGTGGCTGCCCGAGGTTCTGCAAGGCTCGCCCGCGCTGGTACTGGACGCCGATGCCCTGAATGGAATTGCGCACGAACGGACCCTGATGGCCGCGCTGGTGCAACGGCGCAACAGGTCGGCGCTGACGGTACTGACCCCGCACCCGCTGGAAGCAGCGCGGCTGTTGGGCTGCGGCACCGAGGACGTCCAGAACCACCGACTGGACGCCGCCCAACGCCTGGCGGAACTTACCGGCGCCTGCGTGGTGCTGAAGGGGTCGGGCACGGTGGTAGCCACAGCGGACGGCATCCCCACCATTATTCCAACCGGAAACGGCCTGTTGGCCACTGCGGGCACGGGCGACGTACTGGCGGGCATGATAGGCGCGTATCTGACCACACGGCACGATCAGCCGGTAGAGGCCACTGCAACGCAAACCGTGTGCAACGCAGTGTTCGCACATGGACTGGCCGCAGACCAATGGCCGGAGGACAGCCCCTTGCTCACCGCCAGCGACCTCAGGCCGCCGACACCTCAGTGAGCGCTGGCAGGCTGCTCACTGGCGTCCGCCACCGTGGTTCGGTTGGCGCCTGGCACTTTCTGACGCGCCATCAGCGTGTAGACCGTGGGCACCACAAAAATGGTCAGCAAGGTGCCCAAGGACATGCCGCCCACGATCACCCAGCCAATCTGTTGGCGGCTTTCGGCCCCGGCCCCTGAGGCCAAGGCCAGCGGCACCGCACCCAGCACCATCGCGCCAGTGGTCATCAAAATCGGGCGCAGACGCAACTCGGCCGATTTCTTGACCGCCGACAGCACGTCCAGGCCCTGCTGGCGCAACTGGTTGGCGAATTCGACAATCAAAATGCCGTGTTTGGTGATCAAACCCACCAGAGTGATGAGGCCGATCTGACTGAACACGTTCAAGGTGCCACCGGTGAGCTTGAGCGCCAACAACGCCCCAAGCATGGACAGCGGCACGCTCAGCATGATGATGAAGGGGTCGATGAAACTCTCGAACTGGGCGGCGAGCACCAGGTAGATGAACAACAGTGCCAGCACGAAAACGATGGCGAGCGAGCCTGAGGCGCTGCGAAACTCCCGGCTCTGGCCGTTGAGATCGGTGGCATAGCCAGGCGGGAGCACCTCACGGGCGATCGAATCCATGACCTGCAGGGCTTGGCCCAGCGCCAGATCGGGCGCAAGGTTGGCGGTGATGGAGGCGCTGCGCCGCTGGCCGAAATGGTTCAACTCGCGCGGCACCACCACCTCTCGGGTCCGCACCAGCGAAGCCAGGGGAATCATCTGATCGTTGCGGCCGCGAACGAACAGCCGATCGATGTCGTCTGGCGTGCTGCGCTGGGACGACTCCGTCTGCACCACCACGTCGTACTGTTCGCCATCGCGCTTGTAACGCGTCACGATGCGCCCACCCAGCATGGTTTCCACCGTGCGGGCGATCGAATCCACGCTCACGCCCATGTCCGCGGCTCGATCGCGGTCCACATCCAGGCGGATTTCGGGCTTGTTCAGGCGCAAGTCGGTGTCCACCTGCACGAAGCCTGGCATTTGGGCCAAGCGGTCTTGGAACTGACGCACCACGCGGGACAGGTTTTCGTAGCTGTCGCTGGTGACGATCACGTAGTTGATGGGGCGTTCCCGAAAGCCTTGCCCCAAGGAAGGCGGCGTGATGGGAAAGGCACTGACACCGGGCAAGCCGGCGATGCGCGGGGCCACTTCGCGCGCGATTTCCTGGGTGGTGCGTTCGCGCTCCTCCCAAGGCTTGGCGCGGAAAAACACGTTGCCTTGCGCCACCGAGGGGTTGCCAATGTTGGCGAAGATGCGGTCGAACTCGGGGTAGCTCTGCCCGATCCGCTCAATGGCTTCGGCGTAGCGGCGGGTGTAATCCAACGTAGCGCCGTCCGGGCCATTGATCACCGTGAGGATGACGCCACGGTCTTCGAGTGGCGCCAATTCTTGTTTGGTGGTGCTGAACAGCCACCAACTGCCCGCCGCGCTGCCCGCCATCACGAGCAACACCAGCCAACGCACTTTCAAGGCACTGGCCAGCAGGCGGTTGTAGCCCCGAGTGATGGCGTTGAGTCCAGCCTCCATGCCCCGGTCGAACCGGTTCGGCTTGGGGTTGTGGCGCAGCAGCTTGGAACACATCATGGGCGACAGGGTGAGTGCGACAAACCCCGACACCAACACAGCGCCCGCCAGCGCCAGCGCAAATTCGGCAAACAGACGCCCGGTGCGCCCCGGCGTGAACGCCAGCGGGGCGTACACCGCCGCCAAGGTGAGCGTCATCGCCACCACCGCAAAGGCGATTTCGCGCGCGCCCTTGATGGCGGCGGCGAACGGAGTCAAGCCTTCTTCAATGTGACGGTAGATGTTCTCCAGCACCACAATGGCGTCATCCACCACCAAACCGATCGCCAGCACCAGCGCCAGCAAGGTGAGCGTGTTGATGGAGAAACCGAACAAGGCCATCAACGCAAAGGCGCCAATCAGGCTCACCGGGATGGTGACCAAGGGAATGATGGACGCACGCAGCGTGCGCAGGAACACGAAGATGACCAGCGAAACCAACACCACCGCCTCGGCAATGGTGGTGTAAACCGCCTTGATGGAGCGGTCAATGAAGACCGAGTTATCGTTGGCCACCTGCACGTCGATGCCCGGCGGCAGGTCTTGCCGCACCTTGTCGAGCAACGCATAAACCGCCGCCGACAGCTCCAGCGGGTTGGCCGTGGCCTGACGGATCACGCCGACGGAAATGGCGTCGCGGCCATTCAAGCGCACCGAAGTGCGTTCGTCCTGCGGGCCCTGCACCACGCGGGCCACGTCGCCAATGCGCACCGGCAGGCCGTTGACGGTGCGAATGGCCACCGCCGCGAACTGTTCGGGCGTGCGCAAGTCGGTGGTGGCGGTGACGTTGAACTCACGCTGCTGGCTTTCGATTCGCCCGGCCGGCACCTCCAGGTTGGAGCGGCGCAGCGCATCTTCCACGTCCTGCACGGTCAAACGGTACGCGGCCAGCCGGTCCGGGTCCAACCACAGCCGCATGGAATACTTGCGCTCGCCGTACACCCGCACATCGGCGACGCCTGCGGCCGTTTGCAGCACCGGTTTGGCGATGCGATTGGCGTAATCGGACAACTGCAACGCGGTGTGGGTGTCCGAGCTGAGCGCGATCCAGACCACCGGAAAGGCGTCCGCCTCCACCTTGGCCACCACCGGCTCGTCAATGCTTTGCGGCAAACGCCCACGCACCCTCGCCACTTTGTCGCGCACCTCGGCGGCGGCGGCATCGGGGTCGCGCTCCAGCTTGAAGCGCACCGTGATCTGGCTTTGTTCCTGCCGGCTGATCGAGGTGATGACGTCCACCCCTTCGATGCCCGCCAATGAGTCCTCCAGCAGTTTGGTCACCTGAGATTCGACCACTTCACTGGACGCACCCGCAAAACGGGTGCTGACCGTGACGTTGGGTTCGTCGATCTTGGGGTATTCGCGGACCGTCAGCCCATTGAACGACACCCAGCCCACCAGCAAAATGATGAGTGACAGCACGGTGGCGAACACCGGGCGGCGGATGGAGATTTCAGGCAATTGCATGGGGAGGCCTCTGCATCAACCCGCGTTGGCGCGTTCTGACTTGGGCGCTTGCTGCCCCGCTGGCGGGCCACCGGCACCCGCAGGCGCACCGGCACGGTTCATGTCCACCACGCGAACCGCCGTGCCATCGCGCTGCAGGCGCTGTTGCCCAGCCACAACCACCGTGTCGCCCTCCTTCAGACCGTTCAGGATCTGCACCATCGCGCCTCGCCGCAAACCCAGGGTGACTTCGGTGCGGCGCGAGACCATCTTGGCGCCATCGCCCTCGCCTTCCTTTTCGAGCCGGAACACGGTCTGTCGCCCACCTTGCGGCACCACCGCTTCCTCGGGCACCATCAAGGCAGCGTCGTTCACCGACATCACCACCGTCACCCGGGCGAACAGGCCAGGACGCAATGGCGCGCCAGGCGTTGGGGGCATGGCCGCACGCACCAGCAGCGCGCGCCCATCGGCGTCCACCAGGGGGTTGATGGCCAACACCTTGGCCACCAACGTTTGCGAAGGCAGCGCATCCAGCTGCACCTGCACCGACTGCCCGGCCGACAAACGGGCCTGGTAACGCTCGGGCATGCGGAGATCGACGTACAACTGCGAGGTGTCTTCCAGATTGACGAGGTCGGCGCCATCCTTCACGTAGTCGCCCAGGTTGACGCTGCGGATGCCCACGGTGCCGTTGAACGGCGCCACGATGGCCATGCGCGCGAGGCGGGCCTGGGCCAATTGCACCTGGGCTTCGGCCACTTGCAAGCTGGCTCGGCTTTCGTCCAGCACCCGCTGGGCCACGAAATTCTGAGCCACCAGTTCCTCGTTGCGTTTGAGGTTGGCGCGGGCGATCGAGAGTTGGGCTTGCGCCTGGCTCAGCTCTGCCTTTTGCAAGGTGTCGTCCAACTGGATCAGCAGTTGCCCCTGACGCACGGTGGCGCCGTCGGCGAACGCAATGCGAACCACCCGACCGCTCACTTCGGGGCGCAACGTCACACTCTGGCGGGAGCGCAGGGAACCCACGGTCTGCGCGTCGTCCACCAGCCGGGCGGTCTGAACCTTGGTCACTTCGACGCTGGGGGTGCCGCCACCTGGGCCACCTGGACCTCCGCCGGCCCCTCGGGCACCCGGCCCCCCAGACGCTGGCCCGCCAGCGGCGGTTGAGGAGGGAGCGGACGCTGTGGACGGTGCCACCGCAGCGGCCGCCGATCCACTGGGGGCACGTTGCACCCACCATGCCAGCCCCGACGCCACGGCAAGGCCACCTGCCGCCACCCAATACACCAGTTTGTTCGCCATGAAATGGTTTGTGTTGACTTGATTTTGGGCAGCCGCAGCACCGCCGCCGTTAACCGCCCACTCTAGCAGTGTTGCACGGCGAGCGTTGATCAGCCGCCCAAAAACGCAGCTTTTACTTGGTGTTTACAAACACCTGGGCAAAGGATGGCCGTCAACGGCGTGCCGGCACGCCCCGGTTGGCCAATGCATCGGCGCGCTCGTTGCCAGGGTCGCCCGCATGGCCGCGCACCCAATGCCACTCGATCTGGTGACCGCTTTTCGCCACCAACTCGTCGAGCCGCTGCCACAGGTCCACGTTTTTGACCGGTTGCTTCGCCGCCGTCACCCAGCCCTTGGCTTTCCAGCCCTTGAGCCATTCAGTGATGCCTTTGCGCACGTACTCGCTGTCCAGGTACAGCGCCACCCGGCAGGGGCGCTTCAGGGCGGCCAGCGCCTCGATGACAGCGGTCAGCTCCATGCGGTTGTTGGTGGTCAGGGGCTCTCCACCAAACAACTCCTTCTCAACCGCGCCAGAACGCAGCAACACGCCCCACCCGCCCGGCCCGGGGTTGCCTTTGCACGCCCCATCGGTATAGATCACCACCTGATTCACAACACATGTCCTTGACGAGAAGATGGCGGTTGCCTGAGGCTGGGCCGGCTGACCACAGCCACCGGGGCTGCAGCCGCGCGGCGTGGCTTCCACGCCGGCCCCAGCAGGTGCATGCCGCGCACCCGCTTGACTGCCACCAAAAAATACACCGCGCCCAATGGGGGCCACCAGCGCGCACCGACGCGGTCCATCCATTGAAACCGTTGCAACCATTTTTCGCTGCGCACCGCAGGGCGGTAGGCCCCCATGCGACAGCTCTCAACTTCAAAACTCAGCAAACGCAGCCAGTCGCGCAAGCGCCAGTGCCCGATGAACTCGCCCGCTTCGGGCAGGTAGAGGCGTGCCCAACGACTGTTGCCCAAACCCAGGCGGGCCAAGGCATGGGCACGGTATTGCCGCAAGCCCCACAAGCTGGCCGGGTTGAGCCCGGAGATGACCACCCGCCCTTCGGGGCGCAACACCCGCTCCACCTCGCGCAAGACCGCGTGGGGGTCGGCGCTGAGTTCGAGCGTGTGGGGCAACAGCAGCAGGTCCAGGCTTTGCGCCTCAAACGGCAAGGCAGCGGCGTGGGTCACCAACGCCACCCCTGGGGGCACGCTGGAGCCCAGCGACTCGGGCACCGCCAGCCAGCGGTGGGGCATGCGGTTGGCGGCCAACGCCTGCAACTGCGGCAACCCCAGTTGAACCGCGTTATAGCCAAACAAGTCCACCACAGCATCGTCAAACTGGGCTTGCTCCCAGGCCAGCAGGTATTGGCCGGGCGCGGTGGCGAACCAGGCGGCCAGCTCTTCGCCGAGCGCAGTGCCGGCCGGGTCCAGCCCGAGCAAGGGTTCAGGATTCGATGGCTTCATCGACCGCCGGAGGCTGCGCCAGCACGGTCGCGCGAATCATCTCGCGCATGGCTTTTTTCTCGGGAAAACTGAGGGTGCGGGCCAATTCGCGGCGCACACGCAGCAGCAGGTGGCGGTCGGTCTCGGGCGGTACGCCCTGGCTGTTCTGCATTTCCTCGAACAGGTCCAGGCGGGCATCCGAGGTTTCCTCGTTCCACCAGTCTTGAATCACCCGCTCGACTTGGGCGCGCCAGTCGTCGTTCGGTGCTTGTTGAGACAGCACCATGTCCACGCCCTGAATGGACTCGACGTCGCGCTCGCTCTCCACGGGGGCGCGGGGCGCGAAGTAGCTGCCGCCCGGCGTCGTCAATGCTTGCCAGGCGCCGGGGTTCAACGACACACGGCGATCGGCCTGCATGAGCAAACGCGCCCAACTGGGATCGTCGCTCAACAGGCGGCCAAAGTCGCTCGAAGCCTCGTCGGCCACCAGCACCACCTTCAGGCCGCGCCACTGGGCTTCGTCGATGTACGGAATCAGGCGCTCATCGTCGCTGGCGACCAGCACCTGCTGGCAACCACCGCGCTGCGCGAGTTGGGTCAACTCCAACCCCAAAGCGCGCACCAGACCCAAGCCACCATCAATGCCGTGGGCTGGCACCATGCGCAGCAGCACGTCGTCCAGCAACTCGGTGGGGGGGCGATCGGTGAACAAACAGGTGCGGATGAGCTGGCTGTCGGGCGATGCGACCCGCGCCAGGTGACCGAACACGGAGGTCAGCGCACCACGCTGCAGCGCAACGGTGGCGGTGCTGCCTGCTTGCTGGGTGGCCAGCCAGCTCAGGTAACGCTCGTCCACCAGCGCCACAGACTGGGTATGGGCGGCCGCCGAGCCGGATGTGGCGCCGAAACGCCCACCCGGACGTTTGGCCAGATGAAATTTGGTTTTGATATTGTTCATATAAATCGATATAACAACGACGCACTAATGCCACAGGTGCCACCCGGGCTGTAAGGCCCTGCATTTTGGCACGGAACCCACCGGTTGGTTCCCGAGCTTTGTTAAGCTCGCCGGGGTGAATTTCGCCCAACTTCTGTTTCCGGATTTTTCGCTCATCCTGTGCGGCTATTTGCTGTGCCGCTACACGGCGCTGGACCGTTCGGTCTGGCAACCGCTGGAGAGCTTGGTCTACTTTTTCATGTTCCCGGTGCTGCTGTTCCACTCGATCGTGCGGACACCGCTGGAATGGCAGTCGGCCACCCAGATGATGGGGGCCGGCGTGACGCTGGGCCTGGCCGGCATTGCCCTGGCTTACTCGCTGCGGCGGTGGCCGCTGGTGGGGCGCCACCTCGACGGCCGGCTGCACGCCGCCAGCGCGCAGGTGGCGTTCCGGTTCAATTCCTTCATTGTGCTGGCTCTGGTGGACAAGGTGGCCGGGCCACAAGGCATGCCGCTGGTGGCGGTGTTGATTGGCGTGTGCGTGCCGCTGTTCAACGTGGGCGCCGTGTACCCGATGGCCCGCCATGGCCAGCGCGGACTCTGGCGGGAACTGGTGCGCAACCCATTGATCATCGCCACTTTGAGTGGCCTGCTGGCCAACCTGGCCGGGCTGTCGATTCCGGAGTGGCTGGCCCCAACGACCAACCGGATTGGCCAGGCCGCTTTGGCACTGGGCCTGATGGCAGCGGGCGCAGGCATGCAATTGGGCCGCATGGCGCAGGCGCAAACCCTGGCCGCGCTGGTGATCCTGATCAAGCATGTCCTGTTGCCGGTGGCCGCGCTGGGCGTGGCATGGGCATGGCAACTGGACCCGCTGGCGTCCACGGTGCTGCTGATGTTTTCGGCGGTGCCCACCGCGTCGAGCTGTTACGTGCTGGCGGCCCGCATGGGCTACGACGGGCCGTATGTGGCGGGGCTGGTGACCGTGTCCACCGTCATGGGCATGGTGAGCCTGCCGTTTGCGCTGGGTTGGTTGGTCCAGTTCCGTTGAGGCAGACCGGCCGTCAAGGCTGGCCCGCCAAGGCCCGCAACCGAGCGTCGATCGCCTGTTGAGCGGGCGCATCCCCTGCCTGCTCAGCCAGGCGCTGGGCCACCAGCAACCACGCATGCAAAGGACGCCGCCAGCCTTGGGCTGACGCCGTGTCGATGGCCAGTGACACCACCTCTGGCGAGGCTTGCCCGGCACGCAACAGGGCAGCGGCGGCCACCAAGCGCGCCAGCGGGTCGTTGATGCGGCGCAACAAATCGACAGGCTCCGAGCGCGCAGTGCTGGGGTTGGGGGCTGCGGCAACATCCGCAAGGTGGCGCGCCACCGGCTGGTGCTGAACAGGCAGCCACTCGACGTCGGCCGACGTAGATTGGCCGGTCAGGTACTGCCGGTAGGCCCCATCTGCAGCGCCGGGTTGCGGCCAACGAGCTTCGTGCTCCGTGCAAAACCAGGCGTCCAGCGCGGCCTGCCGCACCGCGCAGCGCAGCAACTCCAGTCGGGCCAGCAGCGCGGGATCGGCGGTGGCAGACACATCGGCCAGCGCGCGCCGCCATTCTGCGGTGGCCACGCGGTCCAATCCCTGCAGGTCAGCCTGGGTGGCGCGTTCTGCCGCACCGTGAGCGCTGACCTGCCAATCGGGGGGCAAGGGCCCAGACGCGCAACCGGCCAGGCCCCACGCCAAGCCGGCCACCGCCGAAAACCGCAACCAGAACGAGCGCATCATGGCAAATGCAGGGTGTGATCGCGGGCAAAAGGCCAGCGCTTGTGAATGTCATGAACCAAACCATCGACCTTGCGCAGGCTGGCTTCCACGTCGGCACGCAACGCGTCCAGATCGACGGTGGCGCTGCGGGTGTTCTCGGCAATGCCCTGCGCCTCCACCAAGACGCCATCCACACGCTGCAAGGTCTGGCGGGCATCGGCCAGCAGGCGCTGCATTTCGCGCACGGTGGCCTGTGTATCGTCCATCAATCCGGCCTCGCCG
The DNA here is from genome assembly GCA_964610405.1 of uncultured Macromonas sp. Lineage (GTDB taxonomy): Bacteria > Pseudomonadota > Gammaproteobacteria > Burkholderiales > Burkholderiaceae_C > CAZGDZ01. Next base: position 10,983 of record CAZSZN010000033.1, read on the forward strand.
AACACGCGCTGGTCGGCCCGCCCCAAAATCTGCTCGGTGCGCTGCGCCACCGCGTCCAGACGTGTCATCACCTGACGGGCGTCGTCAAACACTTTCATCAAGCGCTCGCGGTCGGTGGAATTGCCCACCAGCAGGTCGAGCGCGCCCCCCGAGCCGTTCAAGCGGCCCGTGGCTTGCTCCAGTTGCCGCAGGCTGCCATTGAGGGGAGAACCCTCGGCCGTCATGCCGTTGAGGTTGTCCAGCAAATCGCGCACCGCACTGACCAAGCGCGGAATCTCAGCCATCGCATCGCCTTTGAGCACCGGGCGCTCGGCACCGTCATCCAACGGGGGGGCTTCGAGCATGCCGGTGTAGGCACGGATGCGGGTGGCGCCCACCAGGCTGCGTTCCATGGTGAAAACGCTGGTCTCGCGCAGCCAATGCGCGTCTTTGCGGGGCACGTCGATCACGATGCGGGCACTGCCGTCGGGCCCCAATTCAATGCGCCGCACGCGGCCAATGGGAAAACCCGAAAACGTCAGGTCCATGCCCACCGACACCCCTTCGGAATCGTCGGCCACCAACACCAGCTCCTGCGTGGATTCGAACGCACCCCGCGCGTACAACAGGTACAGGCCGGAACCGATGACCAGCATCACCAAGGTCAGCACCAGCATGGCCGCTTTGAATTCAACGCCGGTCACGCCAGGCGCAGCAGATTCGGGCACAGGTTCGTTCATGGGGTCAATAATAGTTGCCCATCAGCGAAACAGCCTCGATGGCCAGCAAGGCCAACGCCATGCGCACCAGGGACTGCAGCTCGGAACGGGCACGCGCTTCGGGCCGGGGTGAATCGTGCAGGCTGGAGGCGAGCGGGATCAAGGCCACGATGAGTGCGAAAAACAAGGTTTTGAAACTGAAAATCAGCGTGACCGAGGGGTTGAACACCTGCCCCACCAAACGGGTGTAGCCGTCGAGCGCCCAGGGGGTGAAGCCGTAGATGTTCAGGTAGGCCAGCACCAAGGCGACCACACAACTGACGGCGACCAGCATGACGACCGAAAACATGCCGGCCAGAGCCCTTGGCAGCACCCAATGCGCCCAGGCCGTGCGATCCCACACTTCATTGACCCGCGCCTGCCCACTGTCGCGTGCCGACAGCAGCTCCGCACTTTGAGGAATGGTGATGCGCAAAGCCACGAACAAGGCCGTGCCCAGCGGGATCAATTCCAGCACCAACACGCGAACCACCATGTCCACCGCGTACTGGGACAGGCCGTAGCTTTGCGCCGTGACCACGACGATGCGGATGAGGACCAGCCCGAGCAGCGACGACAGCACCACAAACCACAACAGCACTGGCGCGGTGGCCTGGTACAAGTGCTGCGCCAACAGCGGCCAGCGCGCACGGCGGTAGCAGGACGGGGACAGTGCCAACACCAAGATCACCGCCCCCAGATGCACCACTTCCCAACCTTGCCGCACAGCCACCACCAAGCCGTGAAGACTGCGCTGCACGCTTGAAATCAAATGGTGGAGCCAACCCATGGAAGTGATGTTACCCCGCTTGGGCCAGAGCCCACAGCACATGCTCCCGCACCAGCTCGCTGGGGTGGGTCAAACGGCGGTGGAGCGCTTGCTGCAGGGCCTCGCGCTCCGCAACGGAGGGCTGTTGTGCCAGCGCGTTGCCGAGTGCCACGGCAATGTTGCGCAACCAACACTCATGGCCGATGCGGCGTATGGGGTTGCCCTCGGTGTGGCGCAGGAACTCGGGCTCGTCCCAAGCAAACACATCCACCAGCGAGCGGTCCACCAGGGCGCTGCGGGCATCGAAATCGGGCAACAGACTGCGACGCGCAAACTTGTTCCAGGGGCAGGCGAGCTGACAATCGTCGCAGCCGTAGATGCGGTTGCCCATGGCTCGACGCCATTCCAGCGGAATGGGGCCTGGGTGCTCGATGGTGAGGTAGGAAATGCAACGCCGCGCATCGACCCGGTACGGTCCCACAATGGCACCTGTGGGGCACGCCACTTCGCACGCGTTGCATAGGCCACAGTGTGCAGTGACAGGTTCGGTCGGCGGCAACGCCAGGTTGACGTAAATCTCCCCGAGGAAAAACATGGAACCGCCCTGCCGATCCAGCGTCAAGGTGTGTTTGCCGCGCCAGCCTTGGCCGCTGCGGGTGGCCAGTTCCACCTCCAGCACCGGGGCTGAATCGGTGAAGGCGCGGTGCTCCAACCCGCCAGCCAAGACCAGTGAAGCGTCGATGCGTTCGGCCAGTTTTTGCAAGCGTTGGCGCAGCACCTTGTGGTAGTCCCGCCCCCGGGCGTACACCGACACCACCGCTTCACCAGCCCGCTGCAGGCGGGTCTGCTCCTGGCTCACCCAATCATCGGGGGTATCGCGGGGCAGATAATCCATGCGCGCGGTGATGACACTGATCGTGCCAGGCACCAGTTCGGCCGGACGGGCGCGCTTGAGGCCGTGGGCCGCCATGTAAGCCATGTCGCCATGGAAACCGGCGGCCAGCCAGGCCAGCAAACCCGGCTCGGCGCTGGACAGGTCAATGCCGGCCACGCCAATCTGGGAAAATCCCAGCTCGCGGCCCCAAGCCTGCCATTCTGTCACTGAAGCTGAGCCCATCTGCATGGGCGGATTGTAGAAAGTTTGCCCATGACCGACGTGCCCCTGCGGCGGAGCGATGCCCACCGGCGTTGCGCCACCGAAGCCGATACGCAGGCCTTTGCCCACCACCTGGCACAACACCCCGCGGTGGGCGACGCGCTGATTGCGCTGCACGGCGACCTGGGCGCGGGCAAAACCACGCTGGTGCGGCACCTGCTGAGGGCTTTGGGTGTGCAGGGGCGCATCAAAAGCCCGACCTACGCTGTGGTGGAGCCCCACCAGGCGCCCCCCAGCCCGCAGTGGCCGGAGGGCTTGAACATTTGGCACTTTGACTTTTACCGCTTCAACGACCCGAGGGAGTGGGAGGACGCGGGTTTTCGCGAACTTTTTGCGCAACCCGGGCTCAAGTTGGTCGAATGGCCTGAAAAAGCAGCGGGCGTGCTGCCTCCCCTGGATCTGGAAATTACCCTCACCACCATGGACGACGACAGCCGCGAAATGACCTTGCATGCCGGCTCCGCACGCGGCATGACCTTGCTGGAGCACCTGACCCGATGAAACGCCGCGAGGTACTGACGCGCCTGGGCCCTGGTGGCATGTTGCTGTTGTGGCTGGGCCCGCAACACATCGCTTGGGGTGCCAGCATCGTCGCGGTGCGCATCTGGCCGGCGCGCGATTACACCCGGGTCACCATCGAATCGGATGCCAAGCTGCAAGCCAAGCCATTCCTGATCACCGACCCGCCGCGGCTGGCGGTGGACATCGAGGGCATCGACCTCATTCCTGGCCTGCGCGAACTGGTCAGCCAGGTGCGCTCGGACGACCCGAACATTTCGGGCATCCGCGTGGGGCAGAACGCGCCGAACGTGGTGCGGATGGTGGTGGATTTGAAGCGGCCGATCACGCCGCAGGTGTTTGGCCTGGACCCCGTGGCCGCCTACCAACACCGCCTGGTGCTGGATCTGTACCCGGTGGATGCGGTGGACCCACTGGAAGAACTCATCAGCCAGCGGCTGCAACCGAGCGGTGCCCCGACCGCCGCTCCTCTCCCTGACGCCACAGACCCGCTGGGAGCACTGATTGCGCAGCAAGCGCGGGGTGGTACCGCGCCTGCTGCACCTGCTGTGGCCACGGCTCCTACGGCCGAGCCCACACCGCCTGCGATCAGCCCTGTTGCGCCCCCGGCCTCAACCACCCCACCGCGCCCCGCGTTCGCAGCCAAAACCCGCCCGGGTGCCAGCGCACCGGCCACCGACCGACTGATCGTCGTGGCATTGGACCCGGGCCACGGTGGCGAAGACCCCGGTGCCATCGGCCCGGGTGGCACGCGCGAAAAGGACGTGGTGCTGGCCATCGCCCTGCAGTTGCAGGAGCGCATCAACCGCACCCAGGTCAACGGCAACGCGATGCGCGCCTTTCTGACGCGGGATGGCGACTTTTTCGTGCCCTTGCACGTTCGGGTGGAAAAGGCGCGTCGGGTGCAAGCCGACCTCTTCGTCAGCATCCATGCCGATGCGTTCTTCACACCCCGACCCCAGGGGGCCAGCATTTACGCGCTCAGCGAACGGGGCGCCACCAGCGCCGCCGCGCGCTGGATGGCCAACAAAGAAAACGCGGCCGATGTGGTGGGCGGTCTGAACGTGAAGGCCAAAGACGCCCAGGTGCAACGCGCTTTGCTGGACATGAGCACCACCGCCCAGATCAACGACAGCCTGCGCCTGGGCGGCGCCATGCTGGGCGAAATGGGCCGCGTGGGCAAGCTGCACAAACCCCGGGTGGAGCAAGCCGGGTTTGCGGTGCTGCGCGCGCCCGACATCCCAAGCGTGCTGGTGGAAACTGCGTTCATCAGCAACCCGGACGAAGAAAAACGCCTGCGTGCGCCACGCTTCCAGGCCGAAATGGCCGACGCGCTGCTGCGAGGCATTGTGCAGTATTTCAGCAAGAACCCGCCGCTGGCCCGCAACCGACCGCTTTAAGCATTGCGGCCTGGTGGGCTGTCAAATCGGATAGATCAGCGAATTCAGGATCATTTCGCTGTCGTACACGCACAAGCGCTCGCGCAACCGCCAGCCCGCCACCTCGGTGCGCACGAAGGTGTCGATGTAGCGGCCGACATTGAACACCTCGCTGATGGACCCCGGTTTGGTGCGAAACACTGCGTAGTTGGCCTGCGCCTCCACGGTACCGGCCGCTTCGTCCACCGCCAGAACACGCGCCGGGCTGACCACATGGCGCATGTAGTACGGGCCGTGGTAGATGGTCTGGGTGACGCCGTGCACCCGGTCGCGCATCATGCCCTGGCTCTCCAGCCGCATCAGGGCGAGGGGCAAGCCTCGGTCAAAATTTTCGCGCGCTTGCACCAGGTAACGCCCTTCGGGCACGAAGAAATCGGGCCAGTCCGCGTAGCGTTTTTCGTCCAGCGCGGCCACGTATTCGGCGTTGAACAGGTTGATCTGGTGGTGCAGCCACAGGCTGTCTTGCGGCGTCATAGGCCCATTGCTTTCTGCCAGTAGGCGTACATGCCGCGAATCAGGGTTTCGGTGACCATGTGCTCGGTCGGCGGCTGGCCGAGGCCGGGGTCTTTGCCGCCCAGCTCGCACAAGGTGCTGCCCTGCGCCAGCCCATCGCTGTTCCATTGGGCAAAGCCGTCCTGGCTGAATTCGATCACCTCGCCGTCGTCGGCACTGACGAAACCGGCCGGGCCGAACAGGTTGGCCTGCCGCAAACGGCGCTCGGTCATCTCGGGGGTGTCGTCGGCAAAGCCGAAGTGGGTCCAGACAAAGTCGAAACTGCCGTTGCCGCGCGGCTGGATGTGGCGGGTGGAGAGCGAATTGACCTGCTGCTGCACGATCAGGCTGGGGAACAGGGTGATCATGGTCACCGTGGGGGTGATGGACTGGCCGGGGTTTTGCGGGTCGTCCACCGTCCACCAAGGCTCGGGCTGCACGTCCAGCAGGCGCGGGTCGTGCAGCGCCATGTTGGCCTTGAAACTGGTCACGCCCTGGGTCACATCGGTCTGCACGCCCGAATCCCTGGCCGGGCCCTGGCCGCCGTCGTTGCGGCGCGACAGCATCACCGCGTGGCGACCGTGCTCGTCCATCACCATGCGGCTTTTCTGGTCGGCACGCCACAGGCCGAAGGTGACGAACCAGGTGTGCAGCAGGCCCGGGTGGTAGGGATCTTTGATGTTCTCCAGCATCAGCTTCCAGTTGCCAGGGATGCGCTGACGGTTGTACCCCAGCAAGGTGAGCGGCCGCGAGCCGTTGGAGCCCTGGAAAATGCGGTCCAGCCAGGGCAGGATCTGCGGGCCGAGGTAGGCGCGCAGCGGCTCGGCGGCGTCACTGAAGGTGGCAAACACCAGACCGTGCAGCACTTCTACCCGCAGTTTGGTCAGGCCGTTGGCCTTGAGGTCGAAATCGGGCGGCATGCCGCCGTGGGTGCAAGGGCCAGTTTCGGTGACGACCTTGACGCCATCCTTGAAGGGCAAGCCGGCCAGGTCGCCGTTGAGTTTGTAGGTCCACTGATGGTAGGGGCAGACGAAGCTGCGGGCGTTGCCGTGCGGCTCCTGGCAGAAGCGCACGCCGCGGTGCGCGCAGCGGTTTTCCACCACGCGGATGCCGTGGTCGGTGGCGCGGTCTTTGGGCATGACGCGATCGCGCACCAGTATGACCTGGCGCTCGCCCACCCAGCTCAGCTTGTAGTCGCCCACATTCGGGATTTCCACCTCCAGACCCACGTAGCTCCAGTGCGGGCCGTAGAACAGCTTGTCGAGCTCTTGCTGGTAAACGGCCGGATCGGTGTAGGCCCAGAAGGGCACGCGGCCGGCACTGGCGGCAGCAGGCCTGACGGTTGGGGGTGAAGTGGTGGCGTGCATGGCCAAATAATATGCATACTTATTATTTACCACCAGTCGGGTTTTTACCAATCTACTGAAGGCGCAGAGCCCGTTTCAACCCGCCTTCTACAATTGCCCGGGTGAACACCGCCGCCCCGCCCCGCCCTCACCTGCAGCCCCGCCGCCCCATCCAGGAATTGCCCGACGAGCTGATCAGCCAGATCGCTGCTGGCGAAGTGGTCGAGCGCCCCGCCTCGGTGGTGCGCGAGCTGGTGGACAACGCGCTGGACGCCGGCGCCACCCAAATCACGGTGCGGCTGTTGGCTGGCGGGGTTCGGCTCATTTCGGTCGAAGACGACGGCTACGGCATTCCACCCGGCGAATTGGCCACCGCGTTGAAGCGCCACGCCACCAGCAAAATCCGCAACCTGGCGGAACTGGAGGCGGTGGACACCATGGGTTTTCGGGGCGAAGCCCTGGCCGCCATCCATTCGATTGCCGACGTGAGCTTGCTGTCGCGCCACCTGGACGCGCCCGACGCCCACGGCTGGCTGCTGCAGGGCCGCACCGGCGAAATCACCCCGGGAGCGCGCACCCCTGGCACCACGGTGGAAGTGCGCGAACTGTTCTATGCCACGCCAGCGCGGCGCAAATTTCTGAAAACCGATGCCACCGAACTGGCCCACTGCCTGGAAGCGGTGCGCCGCCACGCGCTGGCCCGCCCGGAAGTGGGTTTTTCGGTGTGGCACGAAGGCAAATTGGTGGAGCAGTGGCGTGCCCAACGGGTGGAGGGTGGGGACGAAACAGCGGTGCTCAGCCCCCGCCTGGCCGATGTGCTGGGTGATGATTTCCTGGCCGAAAGCCTGCCGGTGCAATGGCAAGGCACTGGGCTGCGCGTTTGGGGCCGGGTGGGGCTGCCCGACCACGCACGGGCCCGCGCTGACCGCCAATTCGCCTACGTCAACGGCCGCTACGTGCGAGACAAGGTGATCACCCACGCAGCGCGCAGCGCCTACGAAGACGTGCTGCACGGCCAACGGCAACCGGTGTACGCATTGTTCGTTGAAATCGACCCCGCCCGGGTGGACGTGAACGTGCACCCGACCAAGATCGAAGTGCGCTTCCGCGACAGCCGCGAGGTGCACCAGGCGGTGCGGCACGCGGTGGAAAATGCACTGGCGGCACCCCGGGCGGCTTTGGCCGCCAGCACGGTGAATGCCACTCCGTCCAGTCACACCTGGGCCACAGAGGCCACCGTGCCCAGCCCCCCGCTGATGCGACCACAGACCCAATTGGGTCTGGACGTCAACGCCACGCCGCCCTCGTTCGCCTCGGCCCCTGCCCATGCTTGGCTGCGTCGTGACGAACGGCCGGTGGGCCAGCAGGTGAACGACCTGGCGGCCTTATGGCGCCCAACATCTGCCCCTGCAGTGACCAACGTGGTGCCCAATGCCGCGCCAGTGGCCGCACCGACCACACCGACCCCGGCAGAAGCCACCTGGCCCCTGGGCCGAGCGATCGCGCAACTGCATGGGGTGTATGTGCTGGCCGAAAATGCCCAGGGCTTGGTGCTGGTGGACATGCATGCCGCGCACGAACGCATCGTGTACGAACGGCTCAAGCTCCAGTTGGACACGGCGGGCGACAGCCCTTTGCCCAGCCAGCCGTTGCTGATTCCTGCCACCTTCGCCGCCACCCCTTCGGAGGTGGCGACGGCAGAAACCTACACCGACACGCTGCGCCACCTGGGCCTGGACATCAGCCCCTTTTCGCCGCAGACGCTGGCCGTTCGGGCAGTGCCCGCCGCTTTGGCGCAGGGCCAGGTGGTGGAACTGGCGCGCAGCGTGCTGGCCGAACTGGCGCAGCACGACGCCGCCACGGTGGTGCAACGTGCCCGCAACGAACTGCTGGCCACCATGGCTTGCCATGGCGCGGTTCGCGCCAACCGCAAGCTGACGCTGGAAGAAATGAACGCCCTGTTGCGCCAGATGGAAGCCACAGAACGCAGCGATCAATGCAACCACGGTCGCCCGACCTGGCGCCAACTGAGCTTGCGCGAACTGGACGCGCTGTTCCTGCGCGGCCGTTGAGTGCACCAACAACGAGCCCATATTGCATCAACAAAGTGCAATCGGCAGGCTGACGCACCACAATTGTGGAAAATAACGGGTTCAGCCCTGAAATTTGCACCACAATGAAACACGCCAACGCCCACGACTTCATCCGCTACGTCGCCGACCGCAACCCCGGTCAACCCGAATTCCTGCAGGCCGTCACCGAGGTGATCGAAAGCCTGTGGCCATTCATTGAGCAGCACCCCCGCTACGCCGAACACGGCTTGCTGGAGCGACTGGTCGAGCCCGAGCGGGTGGTGATGTTCCGCGTGAGCTGGGTGGACGACCACGGCACGGTGCAGGTCAACCGCGGCTACCGCATCCAGCACAGCATGGCCATTGGCCCATACAAGGGTGGCATCCGCTTTCACCCGTCGGTCAACCTGTCGGTGCTCAAGTTCCTGGCCTTCGAGCAGACCTTCAAGACCGCGCTGACCACCCTGCCCATGGG